>CAZOZK010000001.1:0-54327 GCA_964584245.1 uncultured Pseudomonadales bacterium
TGAAAGAGATTACTATAAAGCCAAGGCAGAAGTGCTTAAAAAAAAGCTTTTGTATGTTATTCAGCAACATTTTCAAGAAAACCCAGCATTATTTTCTCAAGGGGATAGGTTTAATTTTACTTTGACAGTACCCCAAAAAAAAGAGCAGCAATACATGCAATTTACTATTTTTTTTAAGGTAGATGAAAGCGAAAATAGAGAATTTACATTTGAATACTATGGAGAACCTCAAGATCTTAAAGATATTAGTTCATCAAATGCAATTGCTCCTACTAATGAGAATAAAGCTCCAAAAGAACCTATAAAAACTGAAGAGCCTGATAATCCCTCGGCTGAGCAGGCGGTAATGGTGGAGCATGCTTTTGCTCAAATAACTGGACTATACAATATTCTATATTCTATCCAAAGAAACAATGCTGAAGGGAGTGAGTGGAAAGTTACAGGACAGCTGCACAGAATAATACTAGGGGATTTGAAAAATGAATTAGGTAAAGATATCAATGATATTGAGGAATTAGGAGAACGATTTAAGTTACTTAATGCTAAGTTTGATAATAAAATTAAAGGCAACGTATTAGCTTTAGAAGTTTCATTAGATAAAAAATACAATGAAGTGGGACCAGATGGAAATAAACAACCAAAAGAGCCATTCACCAAAGATGGTACAAGCACAGTACAGATCAATGATATCGCAAAACTCATATTAACATGGACAGTGAAGAATGGGGAGGTTAGTTTTAAAGTTACTATTGTCAAAATTGATATTGAAATTACTCAGTTGGATGAATTAGATGATGCTAGTTTGGAACCAGCTGCTGAAGTATCCCAGATTTCTGCTCCTGAATTACTTACCCAATTCTTTGATACTTCTGATTATGTTAAGGGTTTATTGAATGCAATTGATAATATGTATAGAAAACGAGATTTTTCAGATGCAGATAGATCTTACATAACAGGAATTATTGAATCAATAAAATCTGAACTAAAGAAGCAGTTTGCTGGCAATGCCTACAAACAAAAGATGGGTTCAATATATAATTTTGAATACAACCTGACCAACGTTACCTTCTTTATTTCAAGTGAGGAAAGAGATGAGGGAGTTGAGTTTAACATTGGGCTTACTCGTGTTACAAGTGAAAGTCAGGAGCAAACTGATTATCAAGAGTTTGCTAGAAAATTTGAGCAAGATATTAACGAATCTGAATGGCCTGCAAAAATTGAGGCTATTTGTTGGTTTGCTAAAGATGACCCAAAGAAGGAAATAACTCTTACGCTTAGTGAAAAACCACAGGATATTGAAATGCTTATAGAATCGTATTCTATTCTCAGCACACATGATCGAGAACTTGCTTTTTTTATTGGTAAAATGTTAAATAATCATTCAAATTTTTTGGATGCTCGTGAGCAGCAAGGGAAACCATATACTGTAGTTAAAACTAACAATGGAAATATGAAAGTTGATTGGGCAAAGAAGGATACTAACGGTGATCGTCAGTTTACTATTACTTTTGATTTCAGCAAGTGATAGTATTTGTGAGACAAACTTTTATTTAAGTTGTTAAGTTTGTACATCAAGATAGTTTATTGGTTTTTTTGAACTTTGTTTGCTTTACCACTTTGCCACTCACACCCCTTTTGACTTCCTAACCAAAATCTGTCATAATACTCACATATTCGAAAAGTGGTTTCACTTTTTTTCAAGTTGAATCAAGAAGCCACGCAAAATTTCAGAATCGAAATAAGTATCCAAACATAGGTAGTGTACATTTTTTTTACTCAACACAGATCTGCTACTTAGCTACGTATAGTCTTATTTCACCGTACAGGTATGTACACACATTCAATTATAAAAAATCTTACATAATAAAAAACCCTACCTTGAGGATATCGTATGCCAAGAACAGCACGCAGTACAAAGGATGACTCTATGATCGACACACAAGACACAGTTGAAAAAATTGAAAAGCCAAAAGAATCAGCAGTAAAATCTCCAGTGGAAACTCCCGCAGAAACATCTGCAAAGATTTCAAAAGAAATCTCAAAAGAACTCCCGACAGAAACTCCCGCATCTCCCGCAAAAAAAATAACCAAAAAAATTGTTCCAGTAGAACCTTTGGTCAAAAAAATCAGTAAAACAGAAGTGAGTGCAGCTCTAACAACCTCTTCAGCATCTGTTGAATCACAGGAATCTCAAGATACGCAGCAAGAATCTCAATCACCAGCTCAACCAGTTTCTCAATACGCCGATTCAACCAGCGGGTTTAGTGGCAGCACTCAGTCGGTGTCTGGCATGAGATCGAGTGGAAATTCATATACTCGAAGCGAAACGTATCCAGCAAATTCAAATTCGAGCAACAGCATGCGAAGTCGTATGACTAGTGGCATTAGCAACGGCCGATCTAGAATGGGAATGGGTCGCGGTAATGATCGCAACAATGACCGAAATAATGACCGCGGCGGCAGAATGCAGAATAACTCAGCAAATAACTCCAACAACTCAGATAGCTACAGCGACTTGAACGGCAACTCCGGCAACGGATCAGGCATCGGCTCTGGCGGCTCAAACGCAAGTTCAGCCGCAACCAGCGCGCTCGCCATCAAACAAATCAAAGGTGTGCTCGATCTTTCTCGAGACGGCCATGGTGTAGTTCGCGTCAGTTACTCACAAGATGACATGGATGCGTACATCGCAACGTCACAAATTCGCCGCCTCAAACTGCGACCTGGTGATATTGTGGAAGGTCCAGCTCGAGAGCCAAAAGAGAACGAGCGCTATTGGGGCATGCTCAAAGTTGACATGGTCAACGGCAAGCCAGCTCAAGAATTTCAATCAGACCGCATCAAGTTTTACAACTTAACCCCAGTGTATCCAGATGAACAAATCAAATTGGAAACTGGCGATGAACCATTGTCACTTCGTATCATCGATATGATTGCGCCAATTGGTAAAGGTCAAAGAAGTTTGATTGTGTCTCCTCCAAAAGCAGGTAAGACGAGTTTGCTCAAAGATATGGCAACTGGTATTGCAAAAAACCATCCTGAAATTCACTTGATGGCAGTTTTGGTCGGGGAGCGCCCTGAAGAAGTCACTGATATTCGCCGCCATATCCACACCCTGACTAAGGGCGTTGGTGAGGTTGCAGCTAGTAACTTTGATGAACCAGCGGATGAGCAGTGTCGTGTGGCTGAGTTGGCACTTGAGCGCGCAAAGCGTATGGTGGAAGCCGGTCGCGATGTGTTGATTTTGCTTGACTCTATTACTCGTTTGGCTCGCGCGTATAACTTGGCAATTCCTACATCTGGTAGAACACTTTCTGGAGGATTTGATCCAGCAGCTTTGTTCCCACCAAAGAAATTCTTTGGAGCGGCCCGTAACTTTGAAGTTCCAGGTAGTTTGACCATTATTGGAACTGCTTTGGTCGATACCGGATCTCGTATGGACGACCTCGTGTACGAAGAGTTTAAGGGTACAGGTAATCAAGAAGTACATTTGGATCGCTACTTGGCAGAACGAAGAATTTATCCAGCAGTTGATGTCCAGCGCTCTGGCACTCGCCGAGATGATCTCTTGATTGATGCTATGACCTACCAAGCAGTGGTGACATTGCATCGTATGCTTGATACACTAGATCGCGATGATCGAACTAATACGCTGATTTCTCAGCTCAAACGAACCAAGAGTAACAAAGATTTCTTGGCTGGGCTGAAGGCAGGGTAGGGTTCAAGATACCTGATAAAGTAGCGAAGCACGAGTAAACAGCATCGAAAGGTTTGTGACAATGTCACATGTGACGATACAAGTTAGATTGCCATTCAAGTGGCCGTTCAAAGCGCCATTCAAACTGCCTGCTTTTTTCAAAGATTTGAGTGATTTCGTGTTTTTTTTGCGCAAATATACCAGATTGCGCGGGTACGAGCGTTTTTCTCAGTTTGAAACTCTCAAAGATGTGCTGGTGGATTTGTTGTACAAGCGTCGTGGTAGATATGCCCGACCATTTTTACATTTTGGAACCGTTAGTTTAATTTTTGTGGTTATTACCTTTGGTCCATTTTTGTTCCGTGAGGATACCGATGGCGGCGAGCAAGGTTCTCAAGGAATTTTGGCTACAGCTGATGCTTTTTCGACAGATTTCTATACGATTCAAGCAGATGAAGTCCGCCAATACCGCGGTGGTGAAATTATCATCCATCAAGTGCAAGACGGGGAGACGCTTAGCTCAATTGCTGCTCGCTACAGTTTGCAGCTCGAAACCATTTTGTGGGAAAATAATTTGACCGAAAAATCCACTCTCAAGCCTGGACAAGAGCTACGGATTTTACCGGTGGATGGTGTCAAACATAAAGTTGCCCGCGGAGAAACAATTTTTACCATTGGAAAACGCTACGGTCTTGATGATGATTCTCAAGTGCAGGTGATTGTCGACTATCCATTTAATGAATTTTTGAATGAAGAGACATTTGAGTTGGCTATTGGTCAGGAGCTCATGATTCCTGGTGGTATTATGCCAAAAGCGATCGCATCCCCAACTCGTACGATTCGTACCATTGCTACAACACCAGATGCAGGATCGGTTACGGCGACTGGCAGTTTTGTTTGGCCGGCTGCGGGTCGTATCACCCAAGGATATTTCTTTTATCACAAAGCTATCGACATTGCGAACCGCAGTGGTGGTGCTATTTTGGCTGCGGATGCGGGTGTGGTCACGGTGGCTGGTTGGATTGACAACTCGGGGTACGGAAACCGCGTCATGATTGATCATGGCAATGGGTATGTCACGTTGTATGCTCATATGAGTGCAGTGTCGGTTACTCCAGGACAGCGAGTGAATAGAGGAGATGTGCTCGGCCAAATGGGAAACACTGGTCGCTCGACGGGTACTCACTTGCACTTTGAAGTCCGCCAAGGTGGTGGTTTGCTTAACCCAATGAGTTTCTTGAGATAAGTAAGGTATAATACCTCATGATTGATTTAGTCAAACTCGCACTCAAAGCAGGCAACGGCGGTAATGGTCGTGTGGCTTTTCGTCGCGAGAAGTACGTTTCCAAGGGTGGCCCGAATGGAGGACAGGGTGGAAATGGTGGATCGATTATTTTGCGCGCGAACGCGCGCATGAACACACTCGGCCATTTGGCAGGTGTTAAGGAAATTATTGCGCAGGTTGGTCAGGCTGGCGGCAAAAGTCAGTTAACTGGTCGCGCAGGCGAGCATACCATTATTGAAGTTCCGGTTGGCACCATTGTGTGGCAACTCGAGAGAAATACAGTCGCGCGCAGAAGAGAATATGGCAGTAGATGGGATGATCGGGTCGCGCAAATTAAAGCAGCTGCACGAATTCAGGATGAGGTTGACGATGAAGATGAAGCCATTGATGAAGATCTCTTGGATGAGGGTGAAGATGACGATTCTGAAGTGAATCAAAATGATGAAAATAATCAAAATGAAGAAAATGAGGAGCAGCAGCCCATCATTGTAGAAGACAAAGAAATTGAACTTCGCCGCCCGCTCAAACGTAGTTTTGCCAAGTTTTCTTTTTATGAGCTAGAAAAAGAAACCGAGCGCGTACCGATGCAAAGACCAGATGAAATTTCGCATGTAGAAAATTTTTCACTCAAAAACGTTGATCTCAAACAAGTTGAAAAAGCCAAATTAATTTCTATGGACACTGATGGCCAAGAATTTGTGTTATGCCAAGGCGGATTTGGTGGTCGCGGCAATGAATCATTCAAAGGTCCTGCGCGAACCACACCAATGTTGGCAGAGTATGGTACGTACGGCGAACAACGCCTTGTTATGCTTGAGTTACAACTATTTGCTGATGTCGGTTTGGTAGGTTTGCCAAATGCGGGCAAAAGTACTTTTTTGAGTCGTGTCACCAAAGCAAATCCACGTATTGAAGCGTATCCATTTACCACTCTTGAGCCACAGCTAGGCATTTGGAAGGGTAAAGATGGCGGTGAAATTGTGGTAGCCGACATTCCTGGATTAATTGAAGGTGCGAGTATGGGTAAAGGCCTGGGATACACCTTTTTGCGCCACATTCGTGCGTGTCGAAAATTGCTTTTTTTCTTGACTCCAAGTGAAGATACGTTTGGACAACTCCAATCCGGTCAAGTTTCTGCCGCGCAACTAGTTGATGAGCTGGAGGCTCAGTTTAAAGTGCTGCTCGACGAACTCGCAGCATTTGACGCTGTGTTGTTAGAAAAAGATAGAGTCGTGTGTTTCAACAAAATCGACTTATTGCCACAAGAAATCCTCGATGAAATCTCCAAAATCCTCAAAAAAAGAAAATTGGACTGGCGCTTGGTCAGCACCTTTACAGGCGATGGCTTAGTTGACCTTCATGATTTACTGGTGTAACTTTTGTGATAGAGTATGAGCACATAATTGGCGCATACGAAAGGATTACTATGGCAATTTCTAATCTCGAAAGACTAAGAGAAGAGTTGGACAATCAACGAGATACTGTGGGATTTATTTTTCTTGACGTTCTAAATGATGGGCCTTTTACTCATCCACTTATTTCTGAATTAGCGGAGTTAGATAACACTCCTGAATTGCAAAAAGTGTCTCATGGGGAGTGGAAAATGTATGCTAAAGGGTCAGATCCTAAAATATTAATTGATGAAGTCGCAGGGGCTGGTTGGTTTATTGATCACCGCACAAGCAAAGAAGTAAAACCAGATTTTCCGGACTATGAGCATAGTTTAAATGAAGGTGATATCCATGTGTTTTTTTCTCATCATATAGATGAATCAAATACCAAAGTAGCTGTACCACGAGCAATATTCTATATTCCAAGAAATATCACAGCTAGATTTAGATGGGAAGAAATAATCATTCAGGGTATTGATAGCGATAGAAATTTAGATCCTTTTGTAGTTAAAGAGGTTCATAAAAAATTGCTTGAGTTTGGCGATCATTTTGATTTTAAAAATGCAAATATAAGAATGTTAGATACACGGAAGTTACTTTATTTAGCTTGGAAGAAATTACTAGGGGAAGAACTATCTGACGATCCAGAAGTGTTGGAAAAACTTGAACTGGAAGGGGAGGAGTTATTTGGTGAGGCTGATACAACGCTTGCTTTCACCAAAAAACAACTGAGTTTCTTGTACGAAAATCCTCAAATTAATAGTTATCTCTATGATGATCAAGATATTCTTAAGTACCTGCGTAAAGATACAGATAAACTTGAGGTTGCAGGTATATTATCTGGAGTGCCCAGTGAAGATATTGCTACCAATCTTGGCCAAATCACAGATGAAACAAGAACATATGTTGGACCACTTTCTAAGGATGTATTCGTAAATCCAGCTACTGGGGAATTGAGAGAAAATCTTAAATTCATTTACCGAGATTTACCTGGCAAACAAATTATCCCCAGAATAGTACCAATTATTAGAGGGAAAAAAGCTATTAAATTTCAAATACAGGTGCAAGATCTTGGTTTGAGATTGCCATCTTCACAAGATCTTCGGAAAAAAGCGAAAGAACTTGGTTTTAAGTTTGAAAATAATACTCTATGGGAAAAAAGTCCAAAAGAGGCACCACATGCATGGATGCCTGATATGATACTTTATGTAGTAATACCTTTAGAGTAATTTCTAATTTATATTCACTCCTGAGAAACCGACTCCTTCCAAGATGAAATCCCCAATATTTGGTGAGACCATTGAAGTGGTACACCACTCGCTGGTTTGCGCGCCAATTAGAGAGCGAACTCGATATTTGTAGGTGCTTCCCTGAGCAATAGTGCTATCTGCATAAGATGTAGTATTGGCCGCGGGTGAATTGAGTAAGGTCCACGCGCCACCATTGACTTGCCGTTCGAGCTCATAGCCGCTTTCGCCTGTAGTTCCATCGTTCCAGGATACGGTAAAGGTAGTGTTGAGTGGATTCGAGTCAATGACGCATTGGGTCGGGAGCGCCAAGTTAAACATAGTGAATGTAGCTGATTCAGTACTCCAAGGACTGACAGCACCTAATGGATCAGTGAGTCGGATTCGCCAGTAGTATCTTTGACCGTTGACCGAGAGTGGCGGGCCGTTATAGCTGATTTCTGGGGTTCGATCTCCTTCATCAACATATGGTGAGAAAGCGCCACTCCAGAGTGCTATTCCAGGGGCAAAAGACTGACTTGGGCTGATTTGCAGTTGATACGAAACGGCTTGGTCAGTGATTTCTGGATCATTATAGATTGCGCTGAATGTTGGCACTAAAGTGGTGACCGCAGTTGGATTTGTGAGACTGTTGGTTTGTAAGCCTGTTGCAACCGTTGGTGCGTTATTATTCGTGGTAGTAAAAGAGTAGGGAGTTGCTTGCAATGCGCTCCAAGTGTTGGAATCATTAGGATCAATGGCCTGGCTTTTCCAGTAGTAGGTGGTGAGTAATGCAAGGTCCATAGAAATTGTATAACTAGCTTGCGTTCCAGAAGTGTATGCGGTACTGGAGAGGGCATTCTGGCCTGACCAACCGGATTGGGTAACGGTCTGGTCATAGGTCTGACAGTTTACAGTCATAGAGACGTCTTCACACAAGATGATGCGATAGCGAATTTCGTCACCATTGGTGTCTGTAGTAGTGGTTTGTAGCGTTGGGTTTTGCGTCAAATTTGTAACGGTATCACTTGGAGCATCTAGACTTGGGACGGCTGGAGGTTGGTTTGTGGCATAGTCAAGCGTCACTGATTGCAGAGCAACCGAATGATTTGTGTCAGAATTTAAAAATCGTGCTCGATACTGCAAATATCTCTGCGGAGTTGATGTCGGCACAGAACTGGTGGCATCGGTGAGAGTGCTATCCAACGATTGAGGATTGTCTATCCAAACTGTCCTGCCCTCTGCGCCATTGGTAAAAAATAGTGATGCGGATGTAAGCGTTGAGTTACTCGTGGGCAGTGCGGTTGCCTTGCGGTAATCCCAGTACTCTCGTTGCCACTTAAAGACATCTGCTTGTGGGGTAAATCCATCTGGTGGGAACGTGCTGCCGGTGTCCCAACCTTGAACTGTAATAGCTCCAGTGCTGCTCGTTACGGTGCTTACTATGCCTTGTGCAATGTACTCAGTTCCAGCAACATTTTCTTTCACAATTATGCGTTCACCTTCAAAAATATTTGAACCCATCTCAGGGTACTTGTACTGTGTTGCATCAATAATAAATGTGTTGTCAGTGTTATCATCGATTAGATTCCCAGAATTGATTTTTGCGCCAAAAGAAATAGTAATTGGATACGATTTTTTCTTGATTCCTGCTTCGTAGATTTCTCGAATTTCAGCTTCAGTTAGTGTGCTTTCAATGAGTTGGACTTCATCTATGTTTCCTGTGAAGTATGACCAAGCATCTGAAGCATAACTTCTAGTTGTCGTACCATATCCTGCGCCAACAGTTGTGTGATACCACCAACTATGATCGATAGTTCCAGCTCTGCTGCCAATGAGTTGTCCGTCTAAATACATATATTGGTTGGTGTTGTCAGCAACCATAACAACATGATGCCATCTACTATCGTTATACCCAATAGCACTGGATATGGCTCCAACGCCGCCAGTCCAAAATTCTCCACGAACTACTCCAGTACTTAAAATACTTATGACTGGAACTCTAGAGGCTGTATTTGGTGAACCAGGTATTTCTTGACTAAAACCAACAAGCGTGCGAGTTGTCCCTTGGTTTGTTTTGAACCATGCACTGAGCGTAAATTGTGTTGATTGATTGAGGTTTGTTTGCAAGTTAGCATATTGGCTACTTGCAGTGACAAGGTACAGACCATTGCCAGTAACTCCAGGGGCTCTATTAAAGGCATTAACTAATACACCTTCTTTTTTTGAGTTTCCTTGATTAATAAGTGGGGCTCTCGATGCTTCATCAAACTTCCAGTAACCAGTGCTGCCAGTTGGATTGGGATCTGGCCGAAGTGTACTCTCATATGAATCGCCTGCGACTAATTCGAGATAAGTGCCTGGCCTGTCTGCAGCAATATCAAAGGCAATAACGTCTTTATTTAATGTAGTAGCTCCATTTATATCGAGTGGAACGGAGTTACCTATGCCAAGTTGGTAGGCATTGGTAATATCTTCGTATGTTCTGTTTATACCATTATAAAAATGGACGTCATCAATTTTGCCGTTAAAAAATGCAGGTGTGTTGTAGTATGCAGCAACTAGTGAGTAGCCAATACTTTGTTTGTCTGTTGAACTATTGTACATAGTTAAATTATGAGCTACGACGTTTGCAAGCACTCCATTTACCCAAATTGTTTTTTGGCCAAGTTCCTTGCTGTAGTGGCACGCAACATGGTTCCAGCTATTTTTCTGCAATATGTTTGAGGTAGTTTGAGATTGGAATGTACTTGGTCCACTGCGTGTATTAAAGACGATATTCGCACCGGAAAATCCGCAGCCAATTATTGTTTGTTCTCCAGTTGCTGAAGATTTTTCATATATGTAACCTGACTGGTTGAAATTTGATGAATACACCCAAGCTTCAACACTAAACGAATCTACATTAAAATCTGCTGAGGAGGGGAGTGTAACTGCAGATGTGCTCCCATTGAATGAACGTGCATTACCAATAATTCCTCGAGTGATTGAGGTTTGTTTATATGTTCCGTGATGGTTATTTCCTGAATAATCGGTTGCGGTATAAATAGGTTCTGCATCAGGGTTGGGGAATTGGCTGGCGTATTTGACTAGCACAATCCCATTTCCACCATCTCCTCCTAACTTGCTTGTGCTGTTAACACTAAAGCCAGCGCCACCACCGCCACTCCCAGTATTTGTTGTCCCCGCACCAGCTACAGCTGAAGTAGTAGTTCCAGTACCACCGCCTCCACCACCTCCACCACCCGCAGTACCAAAACCGGTACGTACACCACCACCACCGCCACCTGAAAATAATTTATATATTCCGGGTATGTCTGAAATTTTTCCAACGCCACCAGCACCTCCAATTGCAGCATTAACACCAACTGCTCCCACAACACCAGCACCTCCACCACCACCGGCATTATTACCACCCGCAGCCCCAGCACCTCCATTATTTCCTTGGCCTCCAATTCCTGTACCCCAACAGGTTGTAAATCCAGTGCCTGCACTAGCACCACCACCACTGCCACCATTACTAGTAGCTGCAGTACAAGTACTTGCTCCACCAATAGGTCCGCCACCGCCACCACCGGTGGCTGTGATAGATCCAAAAACGGAATTACCACCTTTATTTCCTTGTTGAGTCGCTGTGTTAAATCCATTTCCTCCTATGCCACCAAGTCCTACAGTAACGGCCACAGTTGGAGTAGCACTCACATCAACAGCTAGTTGCTCAACCATACCGCCAGCACCGCCACCGCCACCAATGACACCACCGCCACCACCACCGCCCGCTACCACTAAAACATCAACTGAGGTTACATCACTTGGTCGATACCAAGTATCAGTTCCAGCAGTAGAAAATGTATCTAAATAGTATTGTGGAGTAACTGTTGTTTCATCAAAACTCCAGTGTCCGATTGAATTATCGTTTGGATCGGGGGCGAGATAGCGAATGATTACAATTCCAGATCCACCATTTCCGCCTAACTGAATTGCAGTATCACCATTGTATCCCGCACCTCCACCACCGCCACCCGTATTTGCTGTCCCAGCAGTAGCTAATGTAGAAGTTGTAGTGCCAGCCCCTCCGCCTCCTAGACCACCAGCACCAGCGGTACCATTTGCTGTTCGAGCACCACCGCCACCACCACCGCCGTAATAGATATTACCTCCACTTATGTCGCTAGCAAATCCAGTGCCTCCGTTTCCAGAACGGGTTGTGCTTACACCACTTGCTCCTGGGCTTACAGCCCCACCACCGCCTCCAGCATTATTATTTGCTCCATTTGTTCCTCCGTTAAAACCTTGGCCAGCTGTTCCGGTACCTCCTGCACAACTGGTCGATCCACCGCCACCACTTCCTCCAGCTGTTGTGGTACAACCTTGAGCAGCATTTGGTCCACCGCCGCCACCACCAGAGGCAATAACTGAACCGAAATATGAATTTCCTCCAGTTCCTCCATAATGTGCAGGGTTAGTATTTCCACCCCCACCGGTACCACCAGTACCAACTTGGACTGAGACAGTTGGTGAGGCACTCACATCAACTTCTCTTTGATAGATGACACCGCCACCACCGCCACCACCGCCAATAGTTCCACCACCGCCGCCGCCGCCAGCAACCACCAAAACATCAACTTCAGTTACCCCAGATGGGCGATTCCAGGTGTGTCCGCCGGTTGCAGTATAGCTTTGGATAACATAGTTTGCTTTTCCAGATGTGGTTATAATTTTGCGTGAACTTGCTGAGTCATTTGTAATGGTAGTGTCATTTGTACTTGCTATAGTTGGGACAGTAGGAGCATTCCAGCTGGTTATGTCGATATCGACTGGGGTTCCTGTGGGTCGCCATTCTTCCCAGGTGCTTCCATCGGCGCTGGTACGTGTTTCGAACATGATTCTGCTCGAGTTGTAGTTTGAGACAACCTCCTCTGCACTGAGTGCTCGAGAGTATATTCTAGTTGTATCGATAATTCCATTAAATGGATTAACTGTTGCGCCATTCCACCAACCAGATCCAATTTGCACCCTAGTGGGATTAAAACTGGGAGTGACATTTGAGCCAACAAGTGTGTAAGGTTGGTCAACTCCGTTAAGATAAATTTTGGTTGATGTTGTCAGGGTTCCTGGAGTTTTAGTAATAACTATGTGTTGCCATTTATTGAGCTGTAAAATTGGGCCTGTATTTACCCCAGCACTGCTGGTATGAAAACCAATTGTGTTGGCTGCAGCTTGGTTTAGTAATATTGCTGCAGTTTGCCCGGTAGTTACAGCGGCAGGAATCAACCCCAACACCGTTTGGTTGCCCGTAAAATTTCTAGGATAAATCCAAGCTTCCAAAGTGATTTCGGCATTTCCAGTTATTCCGGTATTATTTGGTGAGTTAATAATATAGTCGTTAGAACCATCAAAATTAACTGCTCCAGCTCCACTGTGTCGTTGGGTTGCCGTCCAACCGCTTTGGGCTACTACATCTTGACCAGTTGTATCAGTAAAGTTTGTTAAAGTTCCGTTACACGTAGCTCCGCAACTTCCACCGCTCACAGCAGTAGTTCCCGACGTTTCGTTGAGGTTCCATTGTGCAACTAACCCTGTGGTTGAGTAAGGAGTTTCTGCGCCACCACTTGGAGTGTCACTAGCATTTTCTGTAGCTGTAAAGGCCAATGTGTCCAAAGTCATGACTGATGCTCCAAGATCAACAGTGTCTGAGGTGTATGCAGCAGATGGCGGTCTTTGTGCCATTGCTTTAATTTCTTCTTCTGTGCGCACCACACTATCTATCCTGAGTTCATCTATGAGTCCATTATGTGATGCGTTATAGCCACGACCGATATAAAGATTCGTATTGTTAAAGTTTGGTTCAGTTACTACTCCAGAAAATTCCAGATTTCCGTCTAGATAGAGTTTTACTTCACTTGAAGCCGAGTTATATGTGTAGGCTGCGTGGTACCAACGATTTGTTGTCAAAATCGTTTTACCTGTTTGATATCCGTTGCTATAAATAGACAATTGATTAGTAGAACTTTGAATTAAAAGCCAAAGTGGTCCAGTTTCTAATGAGGTATTTCCGACAGAAACAATTCCTCTTTGCGTGCCAAGAGCCGTGATTGTAAACCAAACAGAAATTGTTCGACTGCGTAGATACGTTGTTGGTGATGTTGCTTGAATATAATTCGTACCAGTAAATGAACGTGCTTTGCCAAAGCCTGACATACCATCTACTATTGTTGCACCGGTAACTGTTCCAGTGTAGCCGTTTCCTGTTTCATCTGCTGCGACTGTGCCAGAAGTTTCATCGAGTTTGTAGTAGGCCATGGTGTGGATGTCGTACGCAGGAATTTGGTGGAAGCCCTCGATAGATGGACTTGATCCAGAGCCGGTATCGATTGTTCGGTCGAATGTCCCACTCGCGAACTCACTAGTCTCGTTATGAACAATAGTTGGGTCAATTCGAATTGGGTACATTCTTTCTGGAGAAAAAAGCCACTCTTTTTGGACTTCGAGCACAAGAATATAGTTTTTTTGACGATTAAATTGGAATAGTGGACCTAAAATTTGAGTAGTTATGTTAGGGTCTACTGCCGAAGAACCGAGTAATTGTGTGGTCAGCGTTGAGACATTAGTATCGGTGCCCTGCATTTTCTCTCGCATTTCATCTGTTTGAATTTGGACAAGTTGAGCTGGAGTTAGACTTTTATTTTCCTGAGTATCTTCAACTAAATGGTACTGCACTGCGTAGGTGGTGTTGCCAGATTTATCTTGTGCATAGGGTTGCTCAAACTGAAACTGATACTCGCCTTTATTATTTACAAAATAGATTTGTTTATCTTGGGTGACGATTGGATGGAGGTTTTCTAGGTGTAATTTTGTCGAAAAAAGATGCGTTTGTGGATCCTGATTCAAGATAATATCTTCTTTGATTCCATTTCTGACGGCTTGATACTCGACAGAAATCTGATTTTTATCATCCGAAAAAGTCATTTTTGATGGATTTGTCTCATTTATTGTCGATGTTGCGTTTTCAAAAGGTATTGCAAGTTCAAGTCTGGAATTTTCTCGAGAAACAGAAATATCAATCGTTTTAGCCTGGGCTTGAAAGGTAGTTTTGATACCAACTTGCGGCATGTTAGCGGTGAGCTGATTGGCATTGCGCCAGCTTTGTTGGAAAATTGGTTTCTGTGGATTAACTGGGGGAGTGATAAATCGGTACGCACTAACACCAACCCCAAGTATGAGCACGACAAACAATGCAGTAATAGTAATGAGTGGGGAATTTTTCTGAATAGCAATTACTGCGTGTTTTAGAACAGCGTTATTTTGCAAAGCTACTATAGTTTGCCTCAGTATCCTATTTTTTTGAATTGCAGCTAACAGTTGTTTTACTTTTTCATTTCTCAATAGAAGTCTTTTCTGACGTTTGTAGATTAGCAACAGATTCAGTGCAAAAGTGCGCGCGAACGGCTTAACTACTCTCCCACAGTCTTGGGCCATGTCTTTCAATTTTTGAAAGGATTTTTTGAGTAGCAGTGATATTCTCATGGTATCTGGTGCTCTAACTATTGATCACTCTATTGAGCACTTGGCGAAATGGGATCTGATTCAATGTTTGGTTGAATCGTTTCGCTAAGCGGCAGCTGATTTTCTGTACTGATGACTGGGCCTGGGTTTTCGCCAGGATTTGTGAGGACAGACTGTTGATTCTGGCCTTGATTTTGATCAGAATTCATCCCATCCATATTAGTGAGCGCAGTTTCTTGATTTCCACCAGCCGCAGGTTTTACGTTACTATTTTCATCACCAGTTGCAGTCTGAGCTGTTATTTTTTCCTCAAGAGCT
Organism: uncultured Pseudomonadales bacterium; assembly: GCA_964584245.1. Lineage (GTDB taxonomy): Bacteria > Patescibacteriota > Microgenomatia > UBA1400 > PJMF01 > CAZOZK01. The sequence continues at coordinate 15,424 of CAZOZK010000001.1, forward strand.
TTGAGCTCAGCGCTTGTCTTGATGTAGTCATCAGAACTTGCATCAAGCAAAAGCAGCGTTTGTTGGTAAGCAGTTCGAGCTTGCTCCAATTTATTTGACATAACCAAAGCATTTGCCAGATTGTAGTAGGCATTTGTGTAATCTGGTTTGAGTGCAATTGCTTGTTGGAAGAATGTGACTGCATCATCATATGATTTAGCTGCATATAAAATGCCACCAATTTCTACTCGAAGTGAGGGGTCGGTTGGTGCAAGTTGTGCGGCGTTCAAATATGAGGTAAGTGCCCATTGCTCTGCACCTTCAGCTGCACCAATCAAGCTGCGGTAGGTTTGGCCTAAATGTAACCAATTTGTTGAGTCAAGTTGATCGAGTGATGTGGCAGCGCGACCCTCACGAATAGACTGTTGTACCAGTGCAGAAAATTGTGATGCTTCTTCATCAGTGATATCAGTTTTTTCTGCCAAAGCAGCGGCGATAGTAATATTTGTAGCGCTATATCTGCGTCGGTAGGAATCAATAAATGGATTAAGTTTGATTGCCTGTTGTTGGAGTGTATAGGCACCAACCAAATCTTCATTTTGAATCGCTTTGGTGCTTTGCAAGAAAATTACTTCTGCCGCAAATGCTCGGCCGTATCCATAGATAGATACGAGGAGTCCAAAAGCCAATACAGCACACACAGCTTGTACTACTATGCGACTTTTTGCTTTTGTTTCGTCAGCCTGCGCGGTTGGTTTTTTAATCTGGATACTATGGATTTCTAGTTGAGTAAATCGCTTACTTTCTGACCCAATCCAGGCAGTGAGGAACACTGCGAGTAGTGCAAACATAACCGTATTGGCAGGCACAAGACACATGAGTACAAAAATACTCATTGTCATCCAAAAAATAGGTTTACTTCGAGGCAACATGTGTCCATATTGGCGAATAAGCATCACCGGAATGCTCACAAAACTGATGACACCGAGTAAACCAGTGGTCACCAATAAAGTTAGAATGCCATTTGAGCCTTGAGCAAAAGGGGTAGCCCAGAGTGAATTTCCATTCATCCACTCAGGTTTAAATAATGTGTATGCAGTACTAAATCCTTGAGGTCCATAGCCGAGCAATGCATTTTTTGGTGTGCGAAGTGTATCTATAGCTACAGACCAGTTTGCTGCGAGTGGTAGGAGTAATGGAGTTGATTCTTTGCCTGGCAACAGTGCCCATCCATGAAGCAAAAGACTGCCGACTGTGAGTGCAATACCAACATATTGAAATGCGCCAAGCTTATATTCTTTCAACCAGTAGGCAGCTGCAACACCTACAAGTCCTACAATTGCAAGTTGTAATGCAATCAAAGGAGATCCTGCCAAGTTAAAGGCAAGTGAATTTACGCCAAGTGGCAGTGGTAAAAAGTAATTGAGCAACCGGGCAGGTCCAAATCCAACTAACTGCAGTAGTGAGGTACCAAGCAAGCCAGCATTTACCCCAAGCATAATATTGAGTGGATGCGCCAAAATAATTGTTTTTACCTGGGATGCTCCAAATAAAATAAATAAGGTGCAAGCAATATAGAGACCACCCAAGCCAAAAAGGTGTTCAACAGGATATGAATTGGTAAAAAGACTCGAGGAGAGTGTGGCAATCCCAAATCCAAGAACTGGAAATGTCAGGGGAGAGAGAGTGAATGGTATTACTGATTTTTTAAGTGAATGAACAATATACAAGACCATAACAGCAACGGTTGCCATCAAGAACAGCGCAATTTTGGAGTGCACAACAAATTGTTCGGTGATCGGCACAACAACCAGAGGTAGAGCCACCATAACACTGCCCAAAATTGATTGTACTAAAAAGCTGTTTGATACTTTACTCAAGTTATTCACGAGTGCTCCTTTATCCCAAACCATGATTTCTGCTATAGTAACTATACATGTATGTACCCATACAAATAAACCCCCACAAAATGCGAAACAAAGCGCGCATTTCTCGACAAAAAAGCTCACGTGCGGGTAAACCTCATACGACTGCTAAAAACGACATCAAAAGTATCATAAAAAGCACCCTAGGAATTTCACTTATTGAGTTGTTGGTGGTAGTTTCTTTGGTAGCGGTATTATTTTTTATATGGTTTTTGATTTCCCAAACCCAAATTGGTCGCTCTCGTGATGCGCGGCGCAAGGCTGATCTCGATAGAATCCAGACATCTTTTGAAGAGTATTTTAATGATACAGGCTGTTATCCAGATGTAGATGTGCTTAGTGATTGCCGCGGCGAGTCGTTTCAACCATATTTGTCTTCAGTTCCCTGCGATCCAATTTCAGATTCCCCCTATTTATATGTGCCGTTGTATGGTGACCAGTGTGCTGGCTATCGAATTTACACCAGTTTAGAAGATGAATCAGACCCAGCGATTGCTGCGGCTGGTTGTCTGGACAGCCCAGGGTGTGGTGTGGGTGGATCGTACAATTATGGTGTCTCAGTGGGAGTTCCAGTTGTGATTGAGGATTATGTTCCAGAGTCGACGCCAACGCCAACCCCAGCTCCAACGGCAGTGCCAACTCCGACTCCAGCACCTTCTTCGCCAGTTATCATCTATGTCTACGCCTGTGACTCGGCGGGTACCTGCAATCAATATGAAGAAAGTCATCCATTCTTGATAAATTGCCCAGTTACATTTCCGCAATCGAACTGTAATAATCAATGTGCTAGTATAGCCAATCACTGTTCTGGGTGATGTGATTAGGGTAAATTAAGTAAGTCAGATTTTTTATGAAAAAGAAGCAAAGTACTCAAAAAAGTAGCAAAAAAAGTGCAGTTGTGGCTAAAAAAACAGTAGTGCCGAAAAAGGTCATAAAAGCGAAAAAATCCACTGTTTCTAGTCCTGCAGGAAAACCTATTTTTGGTTTTGCTTACCTTAAGAAATGCATTGATCGTTATTTTGCCAAAAAACGCAATAAAGGCTTTTCAATTATTGAGGTTTTGGTGGTTTTGAGCATTATTGGAGTAGCATCTACTTTGGGTGCAGTTGGATTCCAGTCATCCCAAATGAAAGCTAGAGATTCGCAGCGAAAATCTGATCTGCAAACAATCAGAACCGCCCTAGAAAATTACTACAATGATGAAGGGTGTTACCCGCAAGATGCGAGCTTTGCCCAGGCCTGTGATCAGCCTTTCTCAAATTATTTGTCGAGTATGCCTTGTGATCCTGTCAGCAAAGAACCTTATTTGTACGTGCCACTCGAGAATGCTTGCCAGGGCTACAGAATGTTTGGGCAGTTAGATCAAACCTCAGACTCCTCGATTGCAGATTTGGGTTGCGATGGAGAAACAGGTTGTGGATATGGAGCTTCATATAATTATGGTATTGCTGCAGGCGTGAGTGTCTTTGATCCGAACGGTCCAGGTGTAATTGCGGAGGCAACTCCAACCCCAGTTCCAGGAGGAGGCACCCCAACTCCAGCACCATCTTCTCCAACTGTCATCTATGTGTATGCGTGTGACTCTGCAGGTGTATGTAACCAATATGAAGAGGGACACCCGTATCTACAGAACTGTCCGGTTACGTTCCCGCAATCAAACTGTAATGCAGAGTGTGGCAACGTGGCGCTGAGATGTCAGGGATAGTTGAGATTTCAAAATGGAACATATGAATAAAATGAGTACTATAGCCAAAATGAACCAAGGCTTCACCTTGATAGAAATTTTGGTTGTCATGGTGATTATTGGCATTATCGCTGTGCTTGGAATTGGCAATTTTCAGTCGAGTCAGCTCAAGGCACGTGATACAGCTCGCAAAAGTGATCTGCGACAAATGACTACTGCCCTCGAGGCATATTACAATGATTATGGATCGTATCCACTTGATATAAATGGTGAAATTGCGGGATGTGCTGGTGGTGCAGCTTGTAGCTGGGGAGAGCCATTTGTTGATGACAACGGCACTGTGTATATGGTGGCTTTGCCAATTGAGAGTAAAGACACCAGCTCATATTTTTATTCTTCTGTTGATGGCCGATCTTTCCAACTCTATGCGCGTTTTGAGAACACACTTGACCAATTGGTGCCAAAAAATGGCAGCGACGTGGCTCAAGTGTATAGTGGAACTGATTGTGGTGCCTTGACTTGCAACTATGGTGTATCTAGTAGCAATGTGACTCCTGAAACGGGGAGAACGTTGATGATTGAATAGTCTGTTGAGATTGAGATACGCCGTCGATGTCGATTTTGTAAGTATTGTGTAAGAAAAGGTAGATATGATGAGAGAAACAAGAAAACAGTATTTTAAAAACGCTTTTACCAGTCCAGTAGGTAAACCGTCATCCCAGGCAGGGTTTACCTTGGTAGAGTTGTTGGTGGTGATTTTTATTATTGGAATTTTGGCATCTTTGTTGCTGACTAACTTTGTTGGTGTGCGTGGTAGAGCAACTGATGCTACGCGTAAAAATGACTTGAGCCAGCTCAAGACTGCACTGCGCTTGTACTACAATGATTATCAGCAGTATCCAGTTGGCCCGGACGGTGTGCTCATGGCCTGTGGTGCTGATGCGACCAGTACGTGCACAGCTGGTGGTGAGTTTTCTGCAGGGGCTGGGAGCACGCTCTATATGAAGCAATTACCTGCAGCATTTGCATATTATTCCGATGGTGGCGATGACTATCTTATTGTGACAGAGCTCGAAAATGCATCAGACGAAGCAATACAATCTTCGCAAACAAATTGTGATCCTACCTCTAGAACCTATTTCACCGATTCGCTCACAACCTACACCTATGTCGTGTGTGAGAGTTGATGTGTGAGGCTGCCTCAAGTAGTGTATCAATTCCTAATTCGATCCCTGCCATCAATATAACGCTTCAGAGCCTCTTTGCTGCTAAGCCAATTTCTGTTTTGTTTGTGTGCCTCGAGTTTGCCTTGGCCGGCGAGTAAGTTGAGATATTTTGGTGAATAAGGTGTGCCTTGGCTTACTTCAAATAATGTGAGGAATTTTTCAGTATTTTGAGTGGCCGGAGTCAGTGTCTTGAGGTAAATATCAAGCGATCTTTCTACAGCCTGGGTAACAAGTCTAACCAACAAAGTCGCATCACCAGTATCAGCGGCTTGCAACGCACGGTAGTATTTTTGTCGATCATTTTTGAGTATGACAGCCAAAGGATATCCAGCTCTTAACAGTACAATATTCATGAGTAAACGAGCAGTTCGCCCATTGCCATCAAAAAATGGATGAATATACACCAACTTATGATGGAGCAGCGCAGCCAACTCAATGGGATGCAATTTTTTTTGATTTTTGCTAAACCAAGCCAGCAGCTTTTTCATATCTTCTGGCACTCGCAGTGCATCTGGTGGAGTGTGATCAGCTCCACCAATGAATACAGCACTTGTTCGATATTTGCCAGCAAATTCCTCGTCAGTTTTCTTGACTACAAGTTGGTGTAGGCTACGAATTAGAAGCTGCGAAATAGTAGGTCTGGTGTCTTGGCTAACCAACTCATACACCATTTCTAGCGCATCATGGTGATCTTTTGCCTCGAGGTGGTCCTTGAGAGGTTTCCCTTTGACGGTGATCCCTTCATTGATGACCAAAAAAGTTTCTTTGAGAGTGAGGCTGTTTCCCTCAATAGCATTTGAGTTATAGGTCATCTCAATCTCAAATTGCTCTTGCAGTTTTTTTACAGCGATACTTGGCAAAGGCCGCAAAGCTTGCAAAATTGCTAGCTTTTCATCGATTCTTGTGATGAGTTCTGGTGATAGATAGGGCATGGGTCTTTAATATGGTTTAAATATAAATTAATTATATCACATATTAAGAGAGAATCAACTATATACCGAATTTCTTGAGGAATTTTGGAAAATTTGAAGATGGCATGCCTGTAATTAATTCACTATCCACCAGTTAAAGCGGACATCTCGAGATGCTGGGCCTTGGAAGCCAATAGTGAATTGGCCTTGGATTGCTGGGGTTATGAGCACGCCATTTTCTACGACCTCGTCGGTTGGCGCGATACTGTTTTTGACGTACAAGACTTGGTTATCAGTTGGTCCAAGAGGCGAGATGTAAATCAGACTCTCTGGAGTGACCGTGTCAGAGTAAATTGTTATGCCGGTTGAGCCTTGAGTTAGCGTTGCAATACCAGTGGTTTTTGAAGTGTTAATTTGTGCGCCAGGGATAGTACTTTCGTTGTCTCGACCAATGCCGATACCAGCCTGGAACGAAGCTCGGCCATTTGCAGAAATAGTAGCGACTGGTGTGCCTAATTCGTCAATAATTTCGAATCTAGATCTGGTGACTTGATTTTCTTGGTCTTCAGTTGAGGCTCCAGCGACTTGGCCATCTGCCAATTGGCCTGATTGGGTTGCTAACTTAATCTGGAATGGATTAGTGAAGTCGGTTGGTTGCATCAAGTCTGTCAGTAGAGTGTCGTCTATTGTGAGCTTGCCAGCAATAGTAACATCTCCAGAAATAACAACTTGGCCATTTTCGTCGAGGGTGAGTAGGCCAGCCATTAAGGAAAGCATGCCTCGGCCAGATGGTTGAATTTCAAATCGAGGGAGTGGGAGAGGGGATTCGTTGCCAATTTCACTTGGGTCGGTTTCAGTTGCATTTGCATCCACATCAACATTGATATCTGCAAATCCGCCCATTGGGGTGTAGGCAATGTAGCCATCGCCAATAATAGTTGTGGTCGCCGCGGTGAGGGTGCCGTTGCTTTGAATCGAGTTACCGACCATGAGTGTGTCGGCGACGAAAGCGTTGCCTTTGATGGTGGCGTCTTGGCCAATGACCATAGAGCCGTCGGCGATAAGTGAGCCGCCCAGGCCAAGTGATTGGCCGATATGAGCTGACCCGTTCACCTGGAAGTAACGGTTTATGTAGGCGGCTTCGCCGCCTAAGACCACACTATCCGCGTCTAGCTCAAGAGATGCGAGTGTTTGTTTAATGCTTGCTGAACTCGAGGCGGCTGTGGTCACAAAGTCAGAGTAAGTTGAGCCAGAGGTACCAAATGTGGTGCCTTCAGAAATGGAAGCAATTTCATCAAGTGAGACTGATCCAAAATTTCCAGCAAATGGGTTTTGTGATACTGGGAATAATTTGGCCAAGAGAGAAGGTTCCTCAAGAGCTTCGGCAACTTTGTCTTGGAAGCCATCGATATCAGTTGCGTAGAGAGTTCCGGACACAGTTGCGTTTACCAAGTCAGCAGTTTGGGCTTTGATATCTTGGAACTGAGCTAGATTACCTTCAAGTTGTTGAATTCGAGCGGATTGTGATCTGAGTTGTCCAGCAAAGCTTGCGTTACCTGAGGAGTCAATCTGGGCGACTGCAGATCCAGATGCAGTCAAAACTCGCAGAGCAGATGGGGTTGCAGATCCTGCAGACTGCGCAGAATCAGTTGCTGTATTTGAACTATCAGGAAGTACAAAATCAATACTGTTTGAATCGAGCGTAGTAATTGTATCTGTAGCGATGGTATTTATTTGCGCAGTGTCGATGGTAGCTCTGTCACTAGTAATTAGTTGAGTAGTGAGTTCTGCAATTTGTGCAGATCCTGCCTGGAGAGTACCAATAGTAGCTTTGGAGAATGCGCTGACAGTTTCAATAATTGCACTAGGTACTTGAGCTAATCGCACATTCCATGACTCGGTAGTAGCAAACGTGCCATCTGGAAGAGCAGATTGAGTAGCAACTTTTTCGAGCATGACTTCACCAGTAGTTGAAAGGGCGAGCGTATCTGGAACGTATCCACTTGGTTGAACGAAGACCATGACTTTGCCGTAGGTTGGGGATGGAGTAGTCGTTAACTCTCCAGATTCAGTTGCATTTTGAGTATCATTTAATGATGATGCAGCACCTAAAGTCGTTAACTCCTCAAGTGCATATCCAATAATTGGTCCAGCGGTGAGTGCCTTGGCTCCAACACCAGGAATAGAGGATGTCGTGATTGGATCGCCACGGTAAATTGGTCCATTTTCCAAACTCATCTTGAGTGGAACGCGTCCGGTAAGAGCCACTGGTACTGCTTTTGCTTGGCCGCTAGCTACTTCTTCACCAGATACAGAAGTTGGGACACCAGGGGTGGTTCCATCATTTTTACCAAGAACTAGGCCTGGTTTGGTTGAGACGATACCAATAGCTGGGCCAGTAGCACCTCGAGCAGCTTTGGATACTGCCACATCTTTAAATGGATCAATAGCCACTAAATCAGTTTCTTCAACCGTTAAATCATGTGAGATATACCACTCGGCTACGTCAGCACCAGGAGTTTCGTCTATTGGGTAGCGAACGATAACGATACCAGATCCTCCAGCACCTCCGGTAGCAGTACCTCCAGCATTTGCACCACCACCACCTCCTCCTCCTGTGTTAGCTGTACCAGCAGTACCATTGGCAGAGCTTCCTCCAGCACCGCCACCTCCGGTACCTCCAGCACCACCAGTATTACCTACGGATGGACCACCACCACCACCTGCATAGTTAGTTGCGGTTCCATTTATCGATGATGAAATACCGGGACCTCCGGCACCACCAGCACTTGAGTCAGATCCAGCACCATTTGTAGCGCTACCATTGCCTCCAACACCACCAGCACCTCCTCCTCCCGATCCAGCTGCCCAGGTGGATCCAACAGTTCTGCCTCCTCTAAAACCTTGATCTAGAACAGCATTATTGTAGGGAAATGTTGTATGTGCTGCGTCGCGACCATCACCACCTCCAGAACCACCATGCACACCAAAGTTGGCAGCACCGAAGGCTCCTCCATAACCACCACCATACGCAATGATAGGACCTAAGACTGAGTTGGACCCACCATTACCTACAGTAACACCACCAGCACCTCCTGCTCCAACTGTTACTGAATATGAATCAGCGGCAATTGGTTGAATGGTGCCACGAGCTACACCACCGGCACCTCCACCACCACCACCATTTCCACCACTTCCACCACCACCACCAGCGACTACTAGATACTCGAGACCATGCAAACCCTGAGTAGGCACATAATCGAAGGTGAGTGTGCTTGAGCCAGAGGTAAAAGTATGCACCTTATATTTTTGACCATCAATACCTGTTGTTCCATTTCCAGTGTACTCAGTAACAGTTCCTCCAGTTGCCTCAATGTCGCGACCTTTGGACATTTGCATCCACTCGGTGCCGTTACAGAAGAGATATTCTTTGAGATTTTTGTTGTAGTACATCTGGCCTTCGCGGGCTGTGGTACAGGTGCCTGCATCAACTTTGCCCATGATTCCAGCTGTTAGAGTGCCTGAAATGGTGGCGTTGCCGTTGACTGTGGTGAGGCCGTCGTATCCAACTGAGAATTTGAGAGATCCAGAGTTACTTGCTACCAAAATGTTTTGGTCAGTGCCGGTGTAGTTAAAGACAGAAAGTGCCTTGCCAACGACTGAGCCAGTGACTTGCAGGAAATGTGCCGGTGCTGATGTACCAAAGCCAGCTTTGCCTGCGGCGGTGAGTGATACATCAGTAGCAGCTGGGTCGAGGAAGTAAGAACTATTTGCTAAGTCGACAAAGCGTTGTGCGTGTGTGTAGCCATTGGTGTCAACTCGGAAGCGCAGGTTGCCTGCAGCAGATGCAACTAAGATATCTTGATCACCAGTTTCGTTGAAGATTGCGAGTGCTTTGCCAATAGTTGCACCTTCTACTGTGAATTTTGCAATTGGGGCAGAAGTGCCAAATCCAGCGTGGCCTGCACTGGTAAAGCGCATTCGTTCCACGCCATTACTACTAAATGCTAGCCCGTTACTGCCAGGATAGTACATACCAGATGTATTGTCTGAAGCAAAACTAAATGCAGGTGCAGCTGCTGAGCCATCCGCTGCGCGGGCAGAGGAGAAGTTGGAGAGGGCATCACCTGAGAATGAGATGACGCCACTGGCTGCATCTATAGTAATGTCGCCCGCGGTGTTTGAGATTGTTGAAGATGCTCCAGCAATTGACAATCTTGAGGTTGGATTTTCGACGCCGATACCAAAATTGCCGGATCCCAAGTAGGAGGAGGTGGTGGAGGTGTAGATGAGGTCTGCAAAAGTTACTGCTGATTGATATTTTCCGTCTGATGACATTGCAATACCTCGCCATGATCTTGCAGAGTCACGAGCTGTCCAAGTTACTCCATAATTTGTTGATGTGTAGATTTGCCCACTATTCACTGTAGCAGATTGGTATTTACCGTCTGATGACATTGCTATGTTTAACCATGTTCTTGTGGAGTCACGAGCTGTCCAGTTGTCTCCAAAGTCAGTCGAGGTGTAGATTTGCCCGGATTGAACAGTTGCAGATTGGTATTTGCCATTAGATGACATGTCAACATCGTGCCATAATCTAGAGGAATCTTGGGCAGTCCAGGTGTCACCATAATCCGAGGAGGTATATATTTGTCCACTTAAAATTGTGGCAGTTTGGTATTTAGCATCTGAAGACATTGCTATATTACGCCAATCTCTATTGGAGTCTTGGGCAGTCCAATTATCTCCAAAGTCAGTCGAGGTGTAGATTTGCCCGCCAGCTTCGACAGCAGATTGGTATTTTCCATCGGTTGACATAGCTATTCCGCGCCAAACTCTAGAGGAATCTTGGGCAGTCCAGGTGTCACCATAATCCGAGGAGGTATATATTTGTCCACTACTCACTGTGGCAGATTGGTATTTACCGTCTGATGACATTGCCACACCTCGCCAACTTCTAGAGGAATCTTGGGCAGTCCAGGTGTCACCATAATCCGAGGAGGTATATATTTGTCCACTGGTAATAGTCGCAGTTTGATATTTACCATCTGATGACATTGCTACATCTTCCCAATTTCTTGACGAATCTTGACTAGTCCAAGTCACTCCAAATGAACTGTCACTCAAGGCTAGCTGATTCTGAGTAACTTCTACTCGACCATAATACAATCCGCCTTCGGTTTGAGTAAGTAAGTTGTTCGCAACACTTGCACTGCCTGCTATATCCACCAACCAACCTGGTGTTGTTGTACCAAAACCGACGTAGCCATCACTGGTGATTCGCATGCGCTCAGTGCCGTTGGTACTTGCGGCCAGGCCGTTTGTGCCAGGGTAGAATAATCCAGTATTTGTAGAGTTAGTGAAGGAGAAGGATGGAGTAGACGCCGAGCCATCGGCAAGGCGGGCGAGGCGACCACTGGTGATGGTCTCAACACTATTCATCTGGAAGGCAGTGCTTGCTCCAACTAAGTTCACCACGTTTGTGGATGTAGCTAAGTAAGTAGAAGAGATAGTACCTATATTAGTTAAGTTTCCACTTGCATCGATGCGAACGGTGCCCGCACCAGCGCCTGTCGCAATTGAAGTCACAGCGTTGAAGGTACCGGGTGCGCGCAGGTCTGAAGGTAACGAAAGGGTGACTGCCCCAATACTTGCAGAAGCTGTAATCTGGTTTGCGGTGCCAGTTATGCTACTTACTGCGTAAGATCCAATGTTTGAACTATCTGCCAAAGTTCTATTTCCCCAGAAGAGATTGCCAGTTGGTGCACCGCCGGCTGCAGACGTATTGAGTACATTATTTGCGCCTGCTGCACCCAAACGTACAGCACCAGTAACATCTAGAGATTGTGTTGGAGTGCTGGTGCCGATGCCGAGATTGCCGCCAGCGATGTAAGATGCAGTACTGGAGGTGTAGATTTGGCCGCCAAGAACTGCAGCTGTTTGGTATTTGCCATCTGAAGACATAGCGACAGCGTACCAGTTTCTGTTTGAGTCTTGAGCGGTCCAAATATCTCCATAGTCGGTAGATGTGTAGATTTGACCAGAAGGGTATACAGTAGCTGTCTGGTATTTTCCATTTGAAGACATAGCGTTAGTGTTCCAGTCTCTGTTTGAGTCTTGCGCAGTCCAGTTGTCACCAAAGTCACTTGAAGTATAGATTTGGCCAGCAGCTACCACAGCAGATTGAAATTTTCCATCAGAGGACATGGCAATTGACCGCCAACTTCTACTTGAGTCTTGAACAGTCCATGTATCTCCATAGTTAGTTGATGTGTAGATTTCTCCACCATTTACTACAGCAGATTGAAATTTTCCATCTGAGGACATGGCAATACCTATCCAACCTCTGTTTGAATCTTGCGCAGTCCAGTTGTCGCCATAGTCGGTAGATGTGTAGATCTGCCCACCACCTACTACTGCAGATTGGTACTTACCATCAGAGGACATGGCAATAGCATTCCAACTTCTATTTGAATCTTGCGCAGTCCAGTTGTCACCATAATCAGTAGATGTATAGATTTGTCCACCTGTTACAGTAGCAGATTGGTATTTGCCATCTGAAGACATAATGATATCTGTCCAATCTCTACTAGAATCTTGCGCAGTCCAGTTGTCACCAAAGTCACTTGAGGTATAGATTTGGCCAGATAGTACCGTAGCTGATTGATATTTTCCGTTAGATGATATGGTCATCGCATCCCAAGCTCTAGTCGAGTCTTGAGCTACCCATGTCACTCCAAACGAAGCATCATTTAATGCCAACTGATTTTCACTCACCCCAACGCGGCCGTAATACAATCCACCATCTGTCTGTGTCAACAAATTATTTCCCACACTCATGCTGCCATCTACATCGAGTAACCAGCCTGGGGTGGTTGTGCCAACACCGATCATGCCGGTGCCGCCAGGCATAAGTGCCAGGTTTTGGTTAGATGCTGTGGTAATTTGTCCCAAGCCCGCACCAGTGAAAGCGACATTCGCACCAGCACCAGAGAGAGTCAAAACATCACCAGTAGCCGAGAGCGTGATTGGATTACTGCTACTAGCACCTCGAGTAGTGACTGATTGGAGGGTAGAGGTATCGGCAATCGTAACGTTTGTGGTGCCTGTTAGTGAAATGTCAGTGCCAGCGGTGAGTAAAGCGACAATACTTTGGAAGGTTGGTGTGCCAGTTCCTCCAGATGTGAGTAGCTGGTTAAGACTTCCCGCACTTGAGAAACCGTAGGCAGTACCAGTGCCGTACGCAATGCCACCGTTAGTTGGAGCTGCTGTGCTGTTTGTACCACCTCGAGCGATTGCTAATTGGGCTTCGCTATTGAGTGTGCCGTTTGTGCCACTTGTGTAGACTACGCCGTTTGTTGTCAAAGGAGATATTTGAACAGTAGTTCCACTAAGTGCTAGAGCAGCGCTTGCGGTAATTGTACTGCCACTTCCATTGGTAAATGAGAGATTGCCTGTTGGGTCGACCGCAACATATTGGGTTGCTCCACCAGCGCGTAGCGCATTATTGGTTCCAGTTGAGGTAAAGGTAGCGACAGTGTCGGCGCTTGCTGTTGCAGAAACTGTATCCCCGGTTATGAGTGGAGATAAGTTGCCAACTACTCGTTGCCAGTTACTCGATCCACCGCCACCGCCGAGGTAAATACTCGGATCAACAAACTCGAGGGCATTTGCAGCGGTATTCACTCGAACTACGTATTCACTGGTGCCAGAGTAACTGTTTGGAGTGTCGCTTAAATCAAGGAAACTCAGCGCACTTGAGAAAGCTAAACTGCCCAAAGCTCGAGTACTGAGTTGGTTGCTGCCGTTTATCATCAGGGCAGTCGTTTCACTTGCTCCAGATAAGCCACTCAAAGTGACCGCACCATTTGTCCTGAATGTTCCGTTTACGTCGAGTGTTGTGCCTGGATTCGTGGTACCAATTCCCACATTTCCTAATTCATCAATCCGCAGTCGCTCCGTGCCAGCAGTTGTCAGTCCAAGTTCATCAGCTGCAGCGGAGAAAAGTCCTGAGTTTGTATCATTTGTGAAAGTAAAAGCTGGGGTAGCGGCAGCGCCATCTGCCAGGCGGATTAGGCGACCACTGGTTATGGTTTCTACGCCGTTCATCTGGAGAGCTGTACTTGCACCAGCCAAATTGACAATGTTGGTGGTCGTGGTGAGATAGGTTGATGAAATTGTGCCGATGTTAGAGAGATTGCCACTAGCGTCAATGCGGGTGGTGCCAGCGCCAGCGCCGGTTGCGATTGAAGTCACTGCGTTGAAAGTGCCTGGTGCGCGCAGGTCAGAAGGTAGTGAAAGGGTGACAGCGCCAATACTTGCAGAAGCAGTAATCTGGTTAGCCGTACCAGTTATGCTTGATACACCAAAGTTTGCAATGTTAGTTGTATCAACTAATTCTCGATTTCCCCAGTATAAACTACCGGTTGGATCGTTGCCCACGCCTGTACTTGTGGTGTTGAGTAGATTATTTACTCCGGCTGCGCCGAGTCTCACTGAGCCAGCTACTTCTAGCTCACTGGAAATATTCACAGTGCCAGTACCATCAGGAGCCAGAGTAATATCGCCGTTGCTTGCAGCGGCTGTTTGTAAGGTCATTGCCACGCCCTCAAGTGTAAAGGTGCCAACGGTCGAGGTGATGTTAGGGGATGTTGAGCCAATGTTCAAATCTCCTGAGTTGTTCAAGATGAGCACATTATTTGGCATTGCAGGATCTGCAGGTGGAAAACCTTGGAGGGTTTCAGAGTTGATTGCATACCCAACAGTGCGGATTGGTTGGCGAGGAGTGAGTGTTTCACTGCCAATTTGCACTTCAAGGAAAATAGCAGGATTCTCACTAAAGACTGCAGAGCCGATTTCAAGTCCACAGTCATCTCCAAGCCCAGCGTTAAAGATACCGTCTTGATCTGGGGTGATACTACAACTGCCGGAACTCCAGAGTGAGCTGCCACCAGTTATGACGTTGAACAGTCTAAACTGCATGGCAGTGCTGGTTGTGATTGGATTTTGTAAGCTGTCTGTAAGGCGACCCTGAAATGATAGAACTCTATCTGCACTGGTGAGAGTTGATGGATAGGCGGCAATAGTTGGTGTCTTGATCTGGAACTGTTGATACCCAAACCAGCCCAGACCGAGTAGGAAGAGGAGTAGCAGGCCAAAATTAAAGAAAGACAGTAAAGTAGCGCTTGAGCGGAGGGTACGGCGTGCCTTGGCGCCAATGGATTTCCAGATCTGACTTGGGCTTTGTTTTGGGGTGGCTGGTTTTGAGGTGGCTTTTGAAACTTGAGTTGCAGTACTACTTGTCTGTGTCACTGTTGACTCGACCTTTGGGATGCTTGCAAATTTTGGCGCTGGAACTGGAAGTGTTTTTTGCTCAGGTTCTGGTTTTGGCGCTGGCTGTGGTGTTGTCACTGGCGCTGGCTTGGGTGCTGGCTGTGTCATTGGCAGCGCGGCAAAGGCAGCAACTGGAGTGATCTTCGGCATATCTCGCAAGGCATTCGCATTCTCTGATCTGGCAAAGACCGAAGAGTTCGGTTTTTCAGATTGAGCTTCGGAAAGAGACTCACTACTGTCAGTCGTTTCTTTTGGATCCGCAATGTCCTGCAACTGTTGGGCAGTCATAGTAAGCCAACCGGCTTGGGCTACCCACTGCGCGAACAAAGAAATACTCGTTCTCTTTCGGCGAATACTTGCTGCTGTCAAACCCTTTGTGGCTTCATTCTCGAGGAAAGCAAGAATTTTGGGTTTTGTGATAAGACTTTGCAAGTAAATCTCACGACCAAAACGGATAAATTGATTGATGTCAGAGCGATAATTTCTCAGTGTCGCTGGTGAGCAGTCAGATTCTTTAAGTGCCAAAACATAATTCTTGAGTGCGGTACTAGCCTGGTCTTTTTGCACTAGCGTAAAAAACGTGCGAAGTGCGTGTTTGCATTTGATGAGTTGTTCCTCGTTAAGTCTTTCGGTACTGGTGATGCGTTTTGAGTTCCAAAGATCTTCAAATTTTTCCCAAAATATAATCCACTCGGTCTCTCCCAGATCTGCGATGCTTGCTTTATGTGCTTCACCAGACTGAGACTCACTGTTTTGGATTGATTTTTTGCCAAGTAATAAGCCAAAAAAGCTGCGATTAGGGGTTGTGTGCGTGTTTGAAGTGCCAGATTGTGCTGAATTTCCCCTGGAAAGATTGTTTTCCCAGGCTAAAAAGACTTCATCCAGAATTGGCAATTTAGCAAACTCAGGATTGAGTGTGGAAAACAACGCAAGCAGGGTAGTGGTGGTACTAGAAAATTGTTTCATGAAAAAGTTATGGCCGGGATAGTATGTCTGTTCTTGAGTAGTTAGACGGTGTTAGACATGTATTGGGCATTGATCTAAGTCTAGACTTACTTGGCTATCCGGGTCAATACATCTGGCATACTCTGGGTTTGAGATCCTAAAAAAGATATCCACAAGGGGTGTGAAATGGGTATTATTGCGCTCTTGATTTGGGCATCTGGTATGGGATTTTTCACGCTTTTCATGACAATCAATGTGGCTCAAACACTTATTTTCTATATACACATACTAAGAAGAGATCGATTTCTTCTATTTGTTTCGACATACTTGATACGCATACTAGAGGTATTTATTCACAAAAATGAGTATATGATTTTGTTCAATTTTCTTGTAGTATGTGAATGAAAATAAAAGCGAATTAATTGTGAATAAGTAGATATGTAAAATTACTTGAGGAAATGAGTGATTTTTGATGCATTTTATACTCATCAAAACATAAATATTGGTCAAAACAAGTAAATTTGTCTGTTTCGGGCCAAAAAAAGTGGAAAACCTGATGGGTTGTAAACAATAGAATAAGTAATAATAACCGACAAATTTGCAATTATGTATTTTTTACTCAAGAATTTAAAATAACCCGAAAATATATGGCTTTAAAACATTCTTCAATAAAATTATTAGCTTGGCTTTTTCAGCCTGAGAAGCATGCTACACATGAGGTAATTCACTCGGCTACTCTCGAAAACATCAAAAAAAAGGGGTTGGAGATACCAGAGAAATTCACTACTTTGACCAGGCCATATCTCGATTACTCAGACCTAGACATTTTTTTCCCCGAGCTAACGCAAGCTGGTCAGAGGTCATTGATTTCGTTGCTAAAAAGTCAACTATATCTGGAAAAATCCTCAATAGCTTCAAGGCCTGCTGCCTCATCAGGATTAGTTCCAGGTGCATCAACCTCGGTTTATAGTACCGGCTACGCAAGAGATGCACTCAAAGCTCAATTTCCGGTGTTTTCCTTGATTGATGCGCCATGGCAAGGTGGGTGGAGTATCATCATCTTTTTGGACTCTCCTAAGTCAGATCCTCAATTTCGCTACCTTCGATCAAAACTAATTGGCTACAAAGCCAGCCAGCTGAAATCTGGGGTGTATTTATACCCAGGCCAACTGCCCGATGAGTGCCTTCTTTTGCTCAAACAGCTGTATGTTGGCTCTGTGGTGGTTTGGCAAACAGATACATGGCGATTTGGAGATGAACGGCAAGTTATAATGACGCTATTCAATTTATCGGCCTCTTTTTCTGTTTTATCTGGTATTAGCAATGAGCTATATCAACTGCTAGCAATAGTTGACGTTCAAAAAGGATTGACAAAGCGTCAAAAAGCAATGCTCTTTATGGTTTTCAATCGTTATGTCGTTTTGATTGAGCAGGAAGCAGGAATTCTCCCTCGATATTTTCCTCAAGCAGAAGAATACTCGCACATATTGTGTCTGTTTCAATTGCTCTATTTATTATAGGTTTTTTTCATTTTCTGATTTTTTGCAACAAAAATATTATAAGACTACTGATGCTTTGATCTAGTTGGTTGTTTTGTCGTGTCATATCGGTAGTTAGTGAGGAGATTCAGAGATATGTTTCGGGTAGTTGAAATTTACTCCACTTATATGCCTATTTATTATCACTTTGAGTAGTTAATAATTGTAATCAGTGCTTTGCGACAATTAATTCTCTTGAGTATTCGGTAATAAATCTGCAATTGTGCGTTAATAAATATTTTTAAATTATTATTTGATTTCGCCTCATTTCGGCGCAGAAATAATGCGAATATGAGTTGTTTTGAGTCATTTTTGAAGGATTTAGCTGTGTGCTTTAAAAAGGTAGTTAGATAGCTAAAAATGGAAATAAACCCGTTTTTTGGCTTATTACGTGAGTTATTGTTTTGCTGTTTTTTAGCGATTTTTATAATTATAGGATAGTTGTTTTCTATGCTAAATGGTGCCGCTAAGTTGGTGCTTATGTGATTAGTTTTTTTAAAGTCTCATGTCATCGTGGTGTAAGTTTTGTAGATCACAATAAAATAAAAGGAGGTGAAGTAATTCGGAGAGAGTATGCGCTTGTATCACAAATAGAGAATCGGTATTTTGGTGGATTCAACTGTGCTGCAAGTAGAATTAGCTTGTGGCTATTTGGGTTAGTGGTATCAGCAAGGCTCAGTTTTTGCTCTGCTGACAAAGAGTCTATTTCTGCATCTCACCAAATAACTCTTCGTAGATGGCAGTCTGTTGTTGCATGGTAGCAATAATGTGGACAGGTTCCAGGCTGGCGTCTGCCTGGAAGAGACTTAGTGGAGACTGAGAGTCATTGATCCAGACAAGATCTTGCTTATGAACAGTTACAAGGTAGACTTCTTTCTGGCCATAAAACTTGAATTCACCTTTGGTATTTGATCTGAGCACGCCTGCTACATTAGACGCGCCAGGTTTAGATATGCGAATAATTACGTCTTCCAGTGGGTTTCCTAAGGTATCAATAACAACGCCGGTAATAATTGGCACCCTAAACCATCCGTATGCGCGCTTTCCCAAGACGGCACAGTAGATGCCAAAGACAATAGTATTCCAGATACTCGGGAAGAGTAGTGCAAATAATCCAGATAAGAACCAGAGTGGCAGCGTCAAACTTGAGCCAATCCTAGATAGTTGTGACAAACGCAGTCTAAATAAATTTCCACCTTTCTTGATCTGATCTGGTGAAACTGGATCCATAGGTATAAAAAAGAGGATATTTTGTTTCTGCGACGTAATAGTAAACGGTTCGCCAAGATAATGATTAGCCACATCAAGATAGGCAGCTCTCGGCTTCTTTGAGGGAAACAGATATTCCTGGTGAGCGACCGAGATGACATAGGTTCCGTTTGGTAACTTTATACCACTGTAGAAGCCATTGACGTCAGTAACCACTGTTTCGATGAGCTCTTGAGCCGTACTTTGAGTTCCGTCTTGAGAAAAAGTACGTATAGTAATCAGCGCGAAGGGTACTGGCTTGCCAGTAACACTGTCATAGACAAAGCCTTGTGGGTATCCTTTTGGCAACAATCCCAAAGCCTGAAGGATTCTGACTAGCACTATTAAAGATAACCCGCCACCAAACTGTGATGCTACGGCGGCAGTCGCAATTGCAGGCAAGAGGGCACTGACCAAGAGACCAGCAATAGGGGTGGTATCCTCGAGTGGTGCTAAAACAAAATCTGGGATTAGCCCTGCTAGATCAAGAATTGCTGGTGGGACATACTGGGCAACTTCAGTTATGACTGCATGTGCGATTTCTTCTGGTGGCAGGACTGGAATCTGGATACTCGGGATCTGGGGGGTTGTCGGGTCTGGTGTCGGTGTGGGCTGTGGCGTTTCTCCTGGACCAGGTGTAGGGGTTGGCACGGGAGTCGGCGTAGGAAGGACAGGGGTAATAATAATGACTGGCGTGTTGATGATAAATGGCACATTAGTAAGCACACTTACATTTCCAGCTGGGTCTGTAATGGTAAATGACAAGTACATGACCACATCTCGAGGTAAAAGGGGGAGTTCAATACTCCAAGTGCCATTGGCGGCGATACTAGTCGAGTAATTAAGGTCAGCCTGATCGGGAATAGCCACGGTTAGTTCAACTGTACTGTTTGCTTCGCCGGTAGCAGTTAAAATTGGTCGATTTGTCTCAATCTCCACAGGGTTTGCTGGTATTGTTGAGATATCTTGTGCAGAGATAGAAACTGTAGCTTCTCCAATTACATTGAGTACAAATTGTGGGGCTTGAGTGTCTATAGTAAATGTCCAAGTAACAGACTCTGAGTAGTTGCCAAAGTAATCAGTTGCACGGATTTTCCAGGTATGAGTGCCTTCAGCTATAGCATTTTTAGGGGTTAGTGTGTATTGATCAGTGGTAGAGTTATAGACTAATTTGTACTCACTATTTTCAGTTGAGCCAAGCGGTATATTAGAAAAAAGCGCATTTCCATCAAGATAAAAGGTGTAATGGTTCATGCCGTATCCGGATAAATAATCCAGGTTATCTGTAGACTCTTGCCAGACAAAATCAGGCTTAGATATTGTCTGATATGAATTATTACTCGGGCTAATCAGGATTGGGGTGCTTGGTGCAGTGGTATCCCAGACAGGAACTGTTGCGGTGACTATTGGAGTTTCGATCTTTGGATTTTGAGCAAGGGCCACGAAAGTAGTACTAAATAGAGGTGATACAGAGAGAAATAGAGTCAAAAATGAACAAAAAACTAACCTTAGAGCTAGTCCCATTTTTTTGGGAAGGATAGTTTTGAATGTCGGAGTGAACTGTTCCACATGTGCCTTTTATCCTTATGCGCGTAGTCTTATCTGTCTAGATTATCTTGGATTTCACTAGATTCGTTCTGAATTTTTTGTCGAGAATCCTGAGTGCTTTCTTGTTCAGCAAGCTGTGCAACCTGGTTTTCAAGTGATTCAATACGTTTTTTATCAAGCTTAGCTCGGTGGACCAGATGTCTTCTAACAGCAAAAGTGATAGCTAATAATCCAAGTAATCCCGCACCAATGCCAATTACTAGCGTGGCAGGGAAGAACCAGAAAGAGGTATTTGCCATAGCAACTTGACCTTGTTCTCCAAAACTCATGGTGACTTCTGCTCTATAGAATCCTGCACCCCAGACTTTGTCCCACTCACCAGAGAATTCGCGAGTAGTTACTGGAAATACGTTTTTTGACTCCAGAGGAATAGTAGCTATTTTTGTGCCAAAGAGTGAGTAAATATCTACAGAAATCTTTGGTGTAATGTGGATGTCAGATTGGTTGTCTACAATCATGGTGAAAGGAACCGGACCATACTCGGTAAACTTTGGAAAGGAGAAATCTCGAACAAAAGCAGCTTCATTTATAGGACCATCAACAATGACGTAGAGTAGTGTGCCAACTTTTGGATTGACTCTAGATTCGGATGCAGTGCTGTCTATTTGGTTGAGTACATCTTGTGCTGTGCCGACTGGAAGCGGTTCATGCACGACCATTGCGTACTTTCCACCTGGAAGTGCATCTGCAGGAACTTCAATGAGGGCATTCAATTGTGCCGTCTCGTTTGGTTGTAGAGTTTGGGAGTTAGGTACAATAGTGATCCAGTTAGCTAAACTCCATTTGTTTGAAACACCATCAGGGAGTTCGACAGGGATTGGGGTAGAGCCATCTTCATCAAGAATAAAATCTTGAACCATGGTGAGTGCATCTATTGGTTGGGTTGAAACGTTACGAACTTTTAGGGTAATTTGTCTTTTTTCGCCTGGTTGGAGAAGCAAAGACCTGTCATCACCGACTCGAGTTGGACTAGCAACTACTCTGATTTCATTGGTGATTACTTGAGCATTAGTCAAGCGAGGAAAAATAACTGTACCTAGAACAACTGTAAAACCAAGCATTAGACCGGAAAGCAGGTTAGTGTGTAAGTTTGGGCAGGTGGTTTTGGTCATATCGCTATAGTGTGTTTTTTAGTGCCAAGTATGTGAGTTAAAAAGTTGCCGTTGCTGTGTAGGTAATACTATTCTGATAATTACCTGCAGCATTAGTCACAGCAGGGATAATACGGTAGCACACGTGAGCGGTATGAGAGTCAGCGACTGTCGTATGGGTCATCACGCTTACTGGAGATTGTGAGCCCTCTGCATCCGCAAATTGGCGGGCACAAAAGGTGCCAGTACAGTCGGTGTTGCTTGTATTATATTGAAATGGAGTAGAAGCTCCTGTGCCAGCTTGAAGTGAGTATCCAAAGCCTTTAGCTGCTGTAGTGTTCCACTCAAAATGGGTAGTATCACTCATTGTGCCAGCGTCACCTCGAGAGTCACGGATACAGTCAATATTAGCAATATCATCACCAGTACATGCATCGCCGTCTACCCCAAGTTGATCGTTTTCTCTTGCCGTCACGGCGTATCCACCGATAGCATTTGTGGATACAGTTAGAGTTTGGGCAGCGTCAACAAATCCACCCAGATCCAAAACGCCGAATGGGACAGCGAGTGCTGTGGTTGTAACATCGGTAGTAACTCCACATCGGGTTTGGGCTGCAGCTACGCCTGTAATACTAAAACTAATTGTTGGATCAACAGTTGCTGTAACTTTTACAGCTTCAATGACTCCGACGGCAACTGAAGTGCTATCTTGGACAGTTCCAGTAGTGTCTCTATGTTGAATAAGCAGCAAATGGCTATTTGCCACACCAGCAGTATGCGCTGCAGTAGCAGGCGCAGGGTTTATGATGCCAGTAATAACCATTGGGTTTGAGGTGTAGTTTGTGCCAACTCCGCCAGCGCCGGTGTATGGACAAGTAAACGCGTGGTAGTCCTGACTATTAATAGTGACAGCTGAGGCAACAGCTGTAGCTGTGCCAAAAGTATAACCACCACCATCAGTAGGACAAGTGACAGTTGGTGTACCAGCAGTAAAGTCAAAGAATCCTGCATCTGGAATGCCATCGGCATCACCAGTGGCTGCAGCTGGGACCAAAACGCGGAAAGAACCATCAAGTAAAGCAGTTGTAGTGATAAATCGTACAGAAAGATTTGTAGATTGCGCTGTGTATGCAGCATCGTCTTCATCTGCGTCGCCAGAAGCTAGTGCAGTTGTGGTTCTAAACACAGAATCAGGAGTCGTGTCATCAACTGTATACGCATTTGCGCCAACTGTAACAGCGTCTCCCACTCTAATTTGATTGGTTGATTCAGAGGTGTAAGTACTATCACCAGTGGTTTTAATAGTTACAATGGAACTTCCAGTCGTGTTACCAGATGCCAGACGGGCTTTAAAAGACAATCTAGAATTTGAGAGCGTAATTGAAGCACTCGTCAAACTTGCAGATTGAGTTTGGGGATGAAGTAAGAGAGCTACACCACCAAAAAGAGAAAAAGCAAAAATGAGGCTTACAACACCTCGAGAAGGAATTAGTTTCATAATCAACGTCTAGTTAATCATAATTATAGGGTATTGTACAAGCATCAGTTTGGTTTTAGTTGCCTGGCGGATTTAAAGAAGTGTTACATCAAATTTCTTGATGAGAATACATTCTAAAGATACTAAATACAATCCAGCCGAGAATAAGGACTGTAGCTACTAGTATAATTGAGTAAGGCAGTGCAAATACTGTTAGGCTTTGCTCCTCATTTTCTATAGTTGCCGTGATCGTGTAAGGGCCAAGTAAGAAAAATGGTTTATATCTGAAGATAGTAGAAACTGCTGTCGGATCAAGATCTTCTGATAATTCTGTAGAACCAGCAGTTCGGAGGAGACGTGATGTATTTGCCAAGATCATATCTGGAAAAAAAGTAAATTGAGCAACTTCTGTACCCTGCCAATTGGTGATTTTTGCGCTACCAGATGCTTGAGTGGCGTGAGAGCCTGTATTCTTTGCCAAAATGGAGAAGTGCAGATCTGATAAACTATCAACTAGCCTTGGTGGTTGTATTGAATCGATGGTGATACTGCCGCGGTTACGATCAGAATTGCTTACTAATAGAATAATATTGCTGCCGATTGCTCCCTGAACTTTGGTTTGGCTGCCAGGGTTGGCTTGGCTTGTGCCAATTGCAAAAGGATCCTGCTGTTCTTTAGCAAAAAAGAGCAGTGTGAGGGGATATTCTTTCTCTGGGCTGTTGGGCAGTGTGGTGAAGTTGATGCCGATTGTCTTTTTTTCTCCTGGCTGCAGAATAAACCCTTTTGTAGGTAGAGTTTGAGGCTGCGAATTTTCAGCAGAGGAAGACATTTGAAGTGTAGTATCAATTTGCGGAATAGGTAACTCGAGTGTGAATTGCTTGAAATCTGATTCTGCTTTCAATTGTGGGCTATTACTGACGCCATCAGACTCAAAACTAACCAGATGTGGAGTGATTTCTACGGGAAGTTGGCCTTTTTGTTCTATAACAACTCGATGTTGCAGCGATTCACCAGGTTTCAGCGAAAGATACTCAACTGGAGGTGTAATAACTAAATCTATTGCCTTAGCAGTTTGGGCTGATACTTGAGTAGTGTTAAGCTGTATAGCGCCAAGTTGGATTGTGCTAAATATGCAAAGTATTAGTGATAGCGCAATGGTGTGTTTCATATATCTAGTAGTGTTAGTATCCAGGCACGGCCACATAAATAATACTTGTTTGGTAGTCTCCAGCTGCTTGGGTTCCTGATATTCCTGCCTTGTAGGTAACAGTAACAGCCGCATCTTCAGCGATATTAGGCGAAGTCATGACTGGTTGCATAGGTTGGGCGAGCTCGTTATTTGCAAATGGTCGAAAAAAAGTACTATTTGTAAAATCACTTGCAGCTGTCGCGCCATTGGCGTTGAATCCAAAGCCAGCAATATTTTGGTTAGTCCAGGCTTGGGCAGTGGTGTATGTGCAAGTTCCCGCATCACAAGTAGTATTAGGGATTTCAGCACCACCCTGGGTTAATCGTAGTGGATTTGTCTCATATCCATAAACGGTAAATCCCCCAGCACCTCGAGTACTGATGGTGAGGACATTGGTGTCACTTGAATGCACTCCAGAGACGAGTGTGCCTAAAGGAATCGAGAGGTCTGAAATGGAAAAGCTAAACGTCCCAATCTGGTAAATATATTGGAAACCAGATCCAAGGAAAAAATTAGTTGAACTATATGGTCCACTGCCTGTTTGCCCAACGGTGTCGGTCACGTTATAGCTAGCGCTGCTTTTTTCTCCAGAGGTGATGTTAAAATTGCCAAACTGGATAACGTAGGAATCAGATTCCAAGCGATCGGCTTGCACTGCGCCAGGAACTGCAAAACCAAGGCCAGCACCGCCCAGAACCAACAAAAAAAACAGTAATCCAGATCTAAAAGTGCCTTTAGTCATTGTTGGTCCAGTATTTGTTGCTCTCTCGATCGATACTTCATACGCAATCTGCTCAAAACCTGCTCAACTTCGATCTCCACCAGACTAATTTGGCCAAGTAAGGCTTGTTTATTGGTGATCGGATCGTTTGCCAAACTTCGTAGTTGTTGAAGCTTGTGGGACACAAATTCATTCAAAAACACCTCCAGATCAAGGGTTTGTCCCTCAAGATCAGTAAGTGTAGCTTCGTCTGCAGCAATAATATTTTTTTCGCGAATCACCTCTTCATACTGTGATTTTGCAAACAAGAAAAAGAACAAAATAATTGGCAAACTCAAGATATTCCCACTTAGCAACATGAAATTTTCAGGGGATACGCTGTAGTGAAATAGCATAATGAGTCCGGTTGTGATGCTGCTGGTCTTGTATCCAGAGGAAAAAACCAATAGAAATAGGTGGATATAGGTAAGCGAGTAAAAAGGTGAGGACAGGTTGCCCGTTGAACCAATCAAGAGGAGAAAAGCAAAGGTTGCAACTACCATCTCAAGCGAGCTGTGGGCTGGAACCAGGTACCAGAGCTTGGCTTGGCTCAAGCGTTTGAGTCCAAAGTAGAGCAGGACTGTCAGGCCAAATACTTGTAGTGAGTAAAAGGAGAGTTCAGGGACTTGCAGCCAGAGATAGGCAAGGCCAATAGATGCGGCCAGGAGAATTCCGTGGAGTACTGGATGTAATTTTGTGGCTGATTGTTGTGTAGGAACCATCGTTATTCCAGTATAAGCTACTCCAGCCTATGGTACAATTCAGACTATGTATAACCCTCAAGAAATCGAAACCAAATGGCTGGATTTATGGGAGCAGTGGCAGTTATTCCAGCAAACAGAGCAGGGTGGTGCGCTTGGGCTTACTGGAGCTGATAAAACAACCGGCGAGTTATCTGCTGAAAAAAAAACCGATCAAATCAAAGAAAAAATCTATTTATTATTTGCATTTGCCTATCCTTCTGGATCTGGTTTACACGTTGGTCATGCCGAGTCGAAGACAGCACTGGACATTTTAGCTAGATTTCATCGAATGAATGGCAAGGATGTGTTTTTCCCAGTTGGCTGGGATGCGTTTGGTTTACCAGCCGAAAACTATGCAATTAAAACGGGAATTCCTCCTGCAGAAACTACCAAAAACGCGATCAATACTTTTCGTCGCCAGATCAAGCGCTTGGCTATTTCGTATGATTGGGCAAATGAAATTGCAACCTGTCACCCAGGCTACTATAAGTGGACTCAGTGGTTGTTTTTACAGATGCTTGCCAAGGATATTGCCTACAAAAAAATTGGCTTTGTGAACTGGTGCCCTTCGTGCCAGACCGTTTTGGCCAATGAACAAGTTGTAAATGGTGAGTGTGAGCGCTGTGGAACTCAAGTAATTCAAAAAGAAATGGACCAGTGGTTTTTCCGCATCACCAAGTATCAAGATGAATTGATTTCTGGTTTGGAAGAAGTAGATTGGCCACATGCTACTAAGCAACAACAGCTCAATTGGATTGGCAAAAAAACTGGTGTGGAGATTACCTATAAGGTTGTGGATGAAGCTGGACAGGCTATAACTGGCAAAGATCAAATTAACTCGATTACGTGCTTTACCACTCGAGCTGAAACAAATTTCGGTGCGACATTTGTGGTTTTGGCCCCAGAGCATGCTTTTTCTAAACAAGTGGCCAAAAATTCTACTGAAGTTGCTCAATACCTCGAGCAAGCTGGAACTAAAACTGAATTAGAGCGCCAACAAGATGGTAAAAAGAAGACGGGTGCGTTCACCGGTTTTTATGCCTTGAATCCATTAACTAATTCCAAGAAGCCGATTTGGGTGTCCGACTTCGTACTTGGCGGTTTTGGCACTGGCGCAGTAGTCGGTGTACCTGGTCACGACACTCGGGATTTCGAGTTTGCGAAGACATTTGAGATTCCTGTTACTCGAGTTGTTGCTGGGCCTGAGGGTGAGACCGCTCCTATTACTGAGGTTTCTCAAGTCCAAGAAGAAGCTGGAGTTATGATGAACTCTGGATTTTTGGATGGCCTTGATACGGCAGTAGCACAAGAAAAAATTGCCGATTATCTCGAGGAAAAGGGGTTCGGAAAACGAGTTACTACCTATCGCCTGCGCGATTGGTTGATTTCGCGCCAACGCTATTGGGGTGCGCCAATTCCTGTGATTTATGATCCTGAAGGCACAGCTCATCCTATAGTGGAAGCTGCACTGCCTTGGGAATTGCCTACAGATGTAGATTACAATCCCAAAGGCATCTCACCTCTGGCATCTTCGAAGGAATTTTTGGAGCGAACCGAGCAATATGCGGTGAAGTATCACTCAGAGCTCATTGCCCAAAAAGGCTGGGATCCCTCAGGCAAAGGTTGGCGACCAGAGTTTGACACCATGGATACCTTC
This sequence comes from uncultured Pseudomonadales bacterium, assembly GCA_964584245.1. Taxonomy (GTDB): domain Bacteria; phylum Patescibacteriota; class Microgenomatia; order UBA1400; family PJMF01; genus CAZOZK01. The sequence continues at coordinate 42,738 of CAZOZK010000001.1, forward strand.
GTTGATTCAAGTTGGTATTACTTGCGATATCTGGATGCCCGCAACGAGACCGTCTTTGCTCAAAAAGAACAGTTAGCTAGATGGTTACCGGTGGATTTTTACATGATTGGTCCTGAACATATAGTACTGCACTTGTTATACTCTCGATTTTTTACAAAATTCTTACGCGACGAAGGGTACTTGAAAATTAATGAGCCATTCAAAAAAATGCGCCATCAAGGCATGATTTTGGGTCCAGACCACCGCAAGATGAGTAAAAGTAAGGGAAATGTCATCAATCCAGATGATATTATCGAGAAATTTGGTGCTGATACCTTGCGCGTGTACGAAATGTTTATGGGTCCAATTGAGGCGGATAAGCCTTGGGATACTCGAGCTGTCGTTGGAGTGTACAAATTTCTGCAACGAGTGAATGATCTGGTGGAGCAGCATTGTTTGGGACAAGATTCTGATCAAGGGACTAGTCAAGAAGCCTCAAGTTTTGATGATGATGTCCGCCGAAAACTACACCAAACAATCCAAAAAGTGAGTATAGATATTCCTCAATTAAAATTTAACACCGCAATCGCTTCCATGATGGAATGTTTGAATATTTGGGAAAAATCGTATCGAGCTGCCTCAAAGCCAGTTGTCCCGGTGAGCGATGTTTTGGCCTGGGTTGGAATGCTCGCGCCATTCGCTCCGTTTATGGCTGAAGAGCTGTACTCGAGAGTGATCAGTGCTCAAAAGAGTGTTCAAGGTGAAAAATCTGTGCATCTTAGTACTTGGCCAGAGTTTGATTCAAAATTGGTTATTTTTGATGATACCCAAATTCCAATCCAAGTAAATGGCAAAGTTCGCGCTCAATTAATACTGAGTACAAAAGATATCCAAAATGCTGAGTTTGTTATAGAACAAGCAAAGCAACTTGAAGTTGTTCAAACCTGGCTAGAGGGTAAGAAACTATTCAAGGAGATCTATATTCCAGGCAAGATTGTTAATTTTGCGGTGGGCGAATAGGTTCTAACTTGATTTACTTTTCGTGATTTGTGTCATGGTGGTGTCATTGTTGTTCGCTACAGTAAGGACATGACAGAACCCTTATCATTTTTCTCAAAAAAAGTAGAACCTTCAAAGGTTGAGCCTCAACAAAGCTTTGTAAGTTCGCTAGAAGGGAATTTTCTCGATAGGATACGCGCATTGTTACGCAATTTCCTTGGACAGATGCGTGATGTGGGTTTTAGTCCACTGCTTGGTCTAAGCATATTCTTGGTGATCTGCGGTATATCTATTAGTACCTACTCTGTATTTAGGTTGCAATCAGATAGTCATTTGGTCTGTGTTTCTAGTGGAGAGCTGATATCTAGTATTGATGCTTCAACAATTACTCAAGAGACTGAGTCAGATGCTGATTCAAATAATGAATCAATAAATGATGTAGGGGAAAGTGATATTTCTTCTGAAAAAAGTGAGCAAAAAAGCATTTTAGTTACTATCGACATCTCTGGTGCTGTAAAAAAACCAGGTTTATATCATCTCTCCGCAGATACAAGGGTGGGGGATGCAATTGCTGCGGCCGGTGGATTGTCTAGTCAAGCAAGTGCTGTTGAGGTAGCCCAGTCAATGAATTTAGCAAGCAAGATAAAAGATGGACAGAAGATGTACGTTCCTTTTATTGGAGAAGATCTTTCTGTCATTTTGAGAAAGGAACAATCTGTAGCTTCTGCTTTGGATAATCCAAACGGTGGAGTAGTTCAAACTTCTACACAAAATGGAGATGATACAAATTCTGGAGTAACCAAAACTGATTCAAATCCTCCAACTGATGCTGGAGGATCCACAAAAATTTCCATAAATTCGGCTTCAGCAACGCAATTAATGGAGTTAAAGGGGATTGGGGAAAAAAGAGCCGCTGACATAATTGCTGGAAGACCCTATGAAAAAATTGATGACCTACTAGTGAAGGGAATTTTAACGCAGAGTTTGTTTACGAGTTTGGAGAATGACATGACGCTTTAGTCCATGTAAGGAGCTAAATAATTATAGGATTTTTGTTATAGGTTTCTCATAAATCAAGTGAGAAATTGAGAAAAAAATCGAGGTAAAAAATAAATCACAAATAACTAAAAAATAATGTGAATATCTCTAAAATCGACACGAATATATCAAAAGATACCAAAATTAGATATGTTAATAGCGAATAAAAATAGTGTATTAAGATTTCTTTTGTTAATTTTAGTACTAGTAATATCGATGCGTAATTTGCAATTAATACCAAAAGCGGACATTCTGTCAGAATTGTTGCTATTTGTTCCGAAACCTATCTCTTCGTTTTTTTTCGGTGATTCAAGTATATTTCATTTATATAAATACATCGATAATGATAATAATATATCATTTTTGTATTTTTTTTCTAAAAGCTCACAATTTTGTTTATTTCGTTGGCGTGATCTGGAATTTTCAATTCCGGATTGCGAAAATATAAAATTAGGCAGTATTTTTCGCATTTCTGGCAGTATTGGGCAAGTTATTGCTAACCAAGAAAATGGTCAAAAACGCTTGCTGATTCAATCAATCAAATCTGTGAACACTTTTGACGATTCGGATATATCTTTGTTTGATAGAACCATAGTGATACTTAGTCCACTTTTACGCGCTTTATCTACTTATAGGATATTTTTACGTACCGGTATGGAAGAATCATTCAGCCCACCGACCTATTCATTTTTAGCTGCGATGATGTTGGGCGATAAGTCATTGTTGGAGGAATCAACACGTCACATATTTAAAATTACAGGGTCGTTACATGTGCTTGCGGTTTCTGGCATGCATTTAAGCCTTCTGTTTGATATGTTGCAAAGGGCATCAAGCCGATTTCAACGTATTGTACGAATTTTTTCTCAAGTAGTACTCATCATTTTATATTCAATTATGGTTGGTGGTGGTGCATCAGTATTTCGAGCACTCGGAATGGTGCTTTTTCGCATAATTGGCTCTTCATTACTTTATCGTCAAATACATGCAGGGCACTCACTTTTTGTAGTAGTAGTGGTAATGCTTATGCTAAACAGTTGGTACCTCACACAAGTAGGTTTCCAGTTGTCGGTTTGCGCAACTGGAATAATCATTGGGTATTTGATTTTTAAGAAAAAGATTTCGGCTGTAAAAATGAAACATCAGCAGAACTCTACAAGTTCTGATCAAGATATGTCTAGGTGGGCTGTTTTGATGGGATCATTACCATCAGAACAATCAGAGTTGCCAAACAGTATTGAGGATCCCGATCTAGATTTAGATCTAGATGAAGGCACAGATCTAGGCCAACAGATCAAGAAACTTTCAGTTGGATTCGTGAACGCAACAAAGGAATACCTCAAGGAGACGGTGATAATTGGAATAGTAATCCAGGTTTTTCTTGCACCCTTACTCTGGTGGCATTTTGGAGAAGTAAGTTGGGTGGGAGTCTTGGCGGGACCAGCCAGTTTGTGGCTAGTCCCGCCACTCTTCCTCTGCACATTTATGTTTATTGGCCTCTATACCTGTATCCAAGCCATATCAAGCATCAGCACACTTTTCCAATCTCTATTTATTTTGGTCCCACTATCATACTTCCTCAAGATACTGGTGCTATTCCTACAATTCATCTTACTTTTCATCAACTTAGCCATAGAAATCTTCTCAACTACATTTCTTTTTATCCTTTCCCAGCTTACAGTTCTCACTCAAGACTGGGCTTTGCTCATCTGGCCAGATTTTGGCATTCAACAGTCATTCCTCTGGTATACAGCCCTAGTCTGTTTTGTATATGCCTACTCAAGGTACCTCACAAGAAAGAATACTCATGCTTAGCTCAATTAAACTTAGTAAATCTAGCCTGTCACCTCTATTTTTCGCAATCAGTGCCTTGGTCCTCACAATCGCTCAAATATTCCTGCTGCTCAACATTCTCACAATTTGGCCAGCCGATACTTCAAAAGTCATTTTTTGTGATGTGGGACAGGGTGATGCAGTGCTTATTCAGCAAGGATTTACTCAAGTACTAGTTGACGCTGGACCAAGCCCGGCCAAAGTGTTTACTTGCCTGAATAGACATATCCCTTGGTTTAATTCCAGGCTAGATTTAGCAGTTGCTACGCACCCTGACTTTGATCATATTGGAGCATTCCAAGCCGTTATGCCGAGATTTTCGATATCTGAGCTGATGTTAGTGGAGGATGCAAAAACCAGTGACGGATTTCAGAGCTTTCGCGAGGCTGTCTTGAGTAAAAAATCACAACGAACTAAGCTGACATTTCCCACTGCAGGGGATAAGGGTAGTATAACCAGCTCAATCGAGTATCTAGTATTGTCACCTCAAGATGATGCAGGCGCAAACTCAACAAAAAGTCAGTTGCCCTCGGTGTTTTCACCCACACTGACCGAAACAACACTATCGGACGCTCTAACACAACATGAACAGTCAATAAAAAACTATAATGACGGATCTATCAGTCTAATACTGGACATAGATGGAGTGAAAATAATGCTAACAGGGGACATAGAAGAGGCAACAGAAAGAGCAATAGAACGATCAAACATGCTAACAAAAGTTAACATCTTAAAAGTAGCCCACCACGGGGCAAAAACAAGTTCAACAGCAACGTTTTTAGCGAAAGTAACCCCCGAACAATCAATCATTTCAGCAGGGGTAGATAACAAATACGGACATCCCACAAACGAGGTCATTACTCGACTAGAGCAGTTAAAGAGCCAGATATGGCGAACAGATTTGCAGGGAGAAATCAGAGTGCAAATCCGAGATGGTGAATATCAAATCACAAGTCAAAAATAAGTACAAAAGTAGATAAAAAACAGAACATGACAGCAATACGTAGCTTTGTAAATACATTGATGTATTGTGACAGAGTATAAAAATCGAGTTAAATACCAACACAAAAAACGGGATAAAAAAATAAAAGTTTCGCTTTTACTTCGGAGTTGAGCTTGTTAAAGTGCGTTATACTTACTCTTTCATATTTCAAAACTTCGTGCAAGTAGTAAAAATTACTATATGCTTTTTTCTTACTAAATTGAGTTTAATTTGTATTTTTTAATCATTTTACTCTAGTAAAATTCTGTTCAATACTATTTTTTAGCTTTGATTTCAACATATCAAATTAACCATAAATCTTGAGTAACTTAAAGTTTATCCAACTTTATACGCCATCATTTTTCAGCACTCAGCCTTCAAACAGTATTAAATCGATACACATCGGATGTGTAGCAAAGCACGGCGGTAGTGCTGTAGGGGATTTAACACAAACAAAACACGAATATTTGACTTATTATTTAAATATCACAAAAAGGCCACCATATTGAGTACATTTTTTTTGCCATAAAACATACAAAAATTAACGCAATCAACCAACCATCATTGAGTAAAAAAAGTGCTCAAAAATATTCGGTTTTATTTCGCATTGGAGATTTCTATACATCCTGTTACAATTGCTGATATCTTATGATTACCCCACACATCACAACACTTTCAAATGGACTTCGAGTGATTCAAATTCCCATGCAGACGATGAAATCGGTCACTGTGCTGGCACTCACAAATACCGGTTCACGCTATGAAGACCCAGCTCAATTTGGTATTGCTCACTTTTTTGAACATATGGTATTCAAAGGAACCAACGCATATCCAACTGCGCAGGATCTCGCTATAGCTGTTGATAGTATCGGTGCCAATTTCAATGCGTTCACTAGCAAAGAATACACTGGCTATTATGTCCACGCAGCAGCCCAGCATATGAATCTAGCACTAGACGTGGTTTCTGACATGTTGCTGACACCAAAATTGCGTCAAGAAGACATAGATCGAGAAAAAGGCGTGATTATTGAAGAGATCAACATGTATGTGGACACTCCACCAAGCCATATTGCCAATAAATTCGACCAAATGGTGTTCAAGCAGAGTGGACTGGAGCATGACATCCTCGGGTTTAAAGAAACTGTCTCGAGTATGACCACTGCAGATTTCGAGTCATTTTTGCAAAAATGGTATGGACATTCAAATATAGTATTAGTTGTTGCGGGTGATGCGAGTGAGGTGGGAACACCAGCCACTCTCGAGAAAATCGAAGCTGCTTTTTCAAAGAAAACGAATGGAAAACGAGAAAATTCAAAAGAAATACTCGAGAAGAGTAGGGGAATCACAAACTCAAAGTACGAACTCTCAGCGGATACTGCCATCCATATTGAACACAGAGCCACCGAACAGGCTCACTTTATTGCCGGATGGTCCGCACTCAAACGCAATGACCCTCGACGATTTGCCCTTGGCCTTCTCAACACAATTGTCGGCTCAAACATGAGTTCCAGGCTTTTTACAGAGGTTCGCGAAAAACGCGGCTTGTGTTACTACGTCAATTCTTCAGTAGACCAATACCATGACGCTGGCTTGTTTGGTGCATCTGCAGGGGTGGATCCAAAGCGAATCGATGAGGCTATCAAAGTTACTTTAGATGAGTTTTATCAAGTTGCATCTGGAAAACGGCCAATCACCAGTAAAGAACTGGAAATGTCCAAGGAATATATTGCCGGTAAGTTGGTGCTCGGGCTTGAGGATTCACAAAGTGTTGCCCAATTCTTTGGCATGAAAGAGCTGCTACTTGGCGAAATTGAAACACCAGAAAGTATTTTGGAAAAATATCGCGCGGTCCAACTCGATGACATTGCAGCACTGGCAGCAGAAATTATCAATTCAAAACAAACAAAATTTGCGATTATTGGCCCGTACACGCAGGAAAATGATCACGATAGATTTGCCGCACTCATGAATTAATCAAAGTAGTATTAGTAGTATAATTAAAAAAAATAAGATTCTGAAAGGAACGCATGAAGCGAACAGCTGTATTAGTCAAACCAGATGGTATGCAACGAGGTTTAATTGGTGAAATTATTTCACGATTTGAACGAAAAGGCCTCAAGTTAGTTGGACTTAAAATGGTCCAATTATCAGATGAGATGCTCTCAGATTGGTACGCAGAACACAAAGATAAGTCATTTTTTGGCGATTTGAAGTCATTTATGGCAACTATGCCAATCGTGGCTATGGTTTGGGAAGGCATTGACGTTGTTCCAGTCGTTCGACATTTAGTTGGATCAACCCTCGGCCGAGACGCTGAAGCTGGTTCAATCCGCGGCGACTTCAGTATGAGTCAACAACTTAACCTTATTCACGCCTCCGCAAATGATGCAGACGCAGAGCGAGAAATCGCAATCGTGTTCGGAGCTGACGAACTCTATTCCTACACTTCTGTAGTTGATGCAGTCGTCTACGCGGAGTACGAGCGAAAAGCATAATTCGAGCTTGGCTCGCTTAGCTTAGTTTGCAATAGTAGGATTGCAAAAATTAGGTGTGCCCCAGACAGGAATCGAACCTGTATCTACCACTTAGGAGGCAGTTGCTCTATCCATTGAGCTACTGAGGCCAGTTGTTGGTGCACTATTTTTGTGGTGCATGAGTTCTATTTTTGACTTTGTCAGATTTTTTTGTCAGAGCGGCTGGATTCGAACCAGTGACCTCTGCGTCCCGAACGCAGCACTCTACCATCTGAGCTACGCTCTGTAAGCTCTAGTTCAAAGTATATTATACCCCTTGGATAAAAGTGGACCACGGTAAAACGAGGAGCTAAAGTGACGAAACCTTCACCAAAATCACCTACTGCTTCAAGTCAATTGCGTATAAATTCATTGGTAAATCGGAGTTAAATGCCGTCAAAATCAGCAGGCGACTGCCATCTGGCCATGGATAGACAAAGTCTTTGTCAAACGGTCCAGAATAGACAGTAGTGCGATTTGTATTGTCGTATCCGCGAATCTCCACAGACGAATCCAAAGTATATAAAAGATGCTTGGAGTCAGGGAACCACTGGAATGTATTCAAGTAAACAGCTGTGTGGTACTTGTTGAAATTTTGGGCTAACTCGGCCGAAGTTGATGCAGATTCTTGCAAACGCAAGAAACCACTTGGGCTGGCTTGCAAGGTTTGTGGGGTTCGAACGGACAAATCAGTTGCGAGCAGCATTTTAGGATCTAGCAAAGCAGATTGTTCTTGGTCAATCAAGAAATTTTTGTCCTCTTCTCGGTCGTAGACGTAAATTGATCCAACCTCCAAAGTACGAGCTTCTTCTTGAGTACTGGTGGCTGGAATTGGGGGAACTAGGTCAGTTGGAATAGTAGCTGGCTGGGTGGCAGTGTAGAAAAGTCGTTTTTTGTCTGGAGATATATAGACATTTTGGGCGCTTTGAGTTGCAATTGAGATGATTTCCTCTGGAAATTCACTTAGAAACTGACGTTCTCGCAAGTACATTTCTTCTTCCCATTCACTGAGGATTTTTTTGCGTGTAAAGCTGATATCGGCAATAGTGTCGAGGGCATGTTTGCGATCAACAGTAATCAGAGCTTCTTTTTGATTACTCAAGATCATGATTTCATTACTATTTGGCGACCAGATGTACTCGGCAGTTGTTAGATCAAATGTAGTAGGAAGCTCAGAAATCTGGCGGGGTCCGCGCTGGAGTGAGAGCATATTCTCGGTCAACTCGAGGACATATAAGCCATTTCGAGCCGGAGTTGTGGCAGTTGAAGTCAAGAAAAGTAGTTTCTGTCCATCTGGAGAAGGCAAGACAAAATCAACACCAGAAAAAGTGAGCGGAGTAAATGAAGGCGTGGTAGGAAATAGTAGAGCGTTGGTCTGGGTGACAAGCTCGCGCTCAACGGCTAGGTTCTTTTTCCAAGGCCAAAATCCATCTTTAACAATCTCAACTTCGTACTGGCCAGGCTCGAGGTACAGGGTGTCATCAGTAGCGGTTACCAGACGTCCATTAATAAAAACTTCGGCACCAGAAGGGAACGAGTTCGCATTCAGCAAGCCCGACTCACGTAAAACTCCCTCTCGAGTGAGACGATAATTGCCTTTTGCATATCCAATTGCAACAAATGTTCCGCCAATAATAATGAGGGCTGAAATCATGGTGTATGCGAATCCAACATGAATTTTAGGGAAGAGAGAGGCAAAAGTGCGTTTAGGTTTTCGAGGCATGGCGGGTTGTGCCATATTTTTTGATTGCTTTGATGGTTGGGCAGTACTCATAGTGGTATTATACGGTAAAATAACTGAGATAACCATGTCAGTCCGCTTATTATCCCACTTAGTACCGACCATCGCAATTGATGCTGGCACTCAGCGTACCCGGATCTGGTCAAACCTGCTTGAAGAGCCCATTGATGAAGCAACGTGTTTGGCAATTGATATGAAATCCGGCCGGGTAGTCCAGATTGGTGATGAAGCCCAGGCCATGGAAGGTCGAGTTGGAGATGAAATTGCGGTGGTGCATCCCATTCGTCGAGGAGAAATTACCGATGCAGATCAATTTCGAGCGTTTTTACAGATGTTGTTGCAAAAAGTGTTGTCGCCGTTTGCACTGTCGCGACCTACCATGATGATTGCCGTGCCGAGTAGTTTGTCTGTGGCAAAGCGCGAAAAATTAGTTGATTTGCTGCACAGTCTCGGGGCAAACGAGGCCTACACTATTAACCAAAGTGTGGCTTCAGCCATTGGTTCGGGAATTCCTATTGCCGACGCGACTGGGAGTTTTGTGATGCACTGTGGGGCAGGCATTGTTGAGGCAAGTGTGATTTCACTGGGCAGTAGTGTGGCTACTGATTCCACTTGGTACGCCGGTCATTGGATGGACGAGTACATTCAAACTCATTTGCTCCACGCGCACTCGTTGATTGTGAGTATGCAGACAGCGCAAGTCATAAAACATACCATGGTTGAGTTTCCAGCAACTGATCAGCAGCATTTAATTAGTGGTCAGGATGTAAGCACTGCGTCACCAAGGGAGATTACAATTCAAAGTAGCGATCTAGAAGTACCAATGCAGTTATTTATCAGGCAGTACGAGTTGGTGCTCAAGCGGCTATTGGCGTTTCTGCCGCCTGAGTTGAGTGTGGACGTAATCGATAAAGGCATTTTGCTCTCGGGGGGATTGGCCGAGTTGCGAGGGCTGGATGCGGTGTTGCGCCTATCACTTGGCGTGCCAGTTTCTGTGGTGGAAAATCCCAGCACCTCAGTTTTGTCTGGTCTCAAGACCGCGCTGCATCATATTGATGATTTTAAGCAAAGTTTAGGATATAGGAATTAGTAGAAATAGAAATTTGTACAAAATAGTGGTTAAGTCAGTCTGCACTTTAAGAAAGGAGTGCACACAATGAAACTTTGTAGCCTTAATGTTGAAGGTCATATTCACTTGCATGAGCGGGTAATTCCTTTTTTGAAGCAGGAACGGCCAGATGTGATTTGTTTGCAAGAAGTTTTTTTTCGGGATATTCCTTTATTAGAAGCCGAGTTAGAGATGAAAGCACACTTTGGGCTTATGGGGAATGTTGAGGCAGGTAGTCCTGTGTTTAATCAACCATATGGCATGATTGGTGTGGCGATTCTAACCAAAGGTGAGGTGAAATCGGTTCAGCATCAATATTATGCGCCTACTATCGCAGTCGATGATTTGAATGAATACTTGGCCCCACGCCTGAAAGATGAGGATTTTTCTCCCACTTCTGTTGAAATTCCGTTTGAAGTGCCAGTGTTATCTCATCCAAACGCAATGTGGAGAGTTTTAAGTAGTTTAGATATAGAGGTAGAAGGGGAGTGGTATCGAGTTGCGCACACGCATTTCACTTGGGCTGATAAGGGCATGTTTACTCAAAAACAAGCCGATGATTTTCGTAGTTTGTGGGGTTATGTAGAGGATTTAGGTGAGCATATTTTGTGCGGAGATTTCAATTCACCTCGAGGTGGGCAGGGTGATGGCGCAAATGTCTATGATCAGTTAGCAGATAGGATGAGTAGCGCTGTTCCTCTAGATGAAATCAGTTCACTTGACGATAATTTACACCGAGCTGGTCGATTAGATCTGGTAGTTGATGGAATTTTTACCACGCCGACATATAGTGTGAGCGATATTCGCCTGGAATCTGGTGTCAGTGACCATAAAGCCTTGGTGGCCCAGGTGGAAAAGGTGAGATTTTAGCTGCTGTGCTACTTGATGCTTTTTGCCAATTTTTTGAACTGCTCGCCACGATCGGCGTAGTCTTTGAATGTGCCAAAACTTGGAGCGGCTGGTGAAAGTAGGATGTTATCTCCTGGTTTGGCGTTTTTCCACGCAAGTTCGATGGCTTCTTCCATGGAGTTTACGAAGAAATACTTGGGTTCTGGCTGGCGATCTTGAGGATTATTTGGGGAATTTTTGATGAATTTTTCGAGGCAGTCTTTGATTCTTTTGCCCGTTGGTGGGAACAAGATAAGTGATTTTACTTGATGTTTGAGGATTCCCTGTGCTAGTGGAGTAAAATCTAGATTTCTTTCGTATCCACCAGCAAAAAGATGCACAGAGTTTTTTGGGAAACTCGAGATGGCGGCGACAGCTGCCTCTGGAGTAGTTGCGAGTGAGTCGTTATAGAAGGAAATATCGTTTTTTGTGGTGACATACTCGAGGCGGTGCGGCAGGCCAGGGAAGTGGCGGGCCGCGTTCGCGGCCCGCCCCATATCCACTCCTAATTC
>CAZOZK010000002.1:0-34955 GCA_964584245.1 uncultured Pseudomonadales bacterium
GTAGTTTGCACGCGAATTTTGGCGAAGTAAGTTGTTATTTACAGTAAACATATGAATACCGCTACTATGCAAACAACGAAACAAACAACTCAATCAATGCAGCAATTTTCTGATCACGGTGTCTCTCACCTAGCAATTATTTGCGACGGCAATCGTCGTTGGGCAAAAAGTCGCGGGTGGGAAGTTTTCAAAGGACATGAACAAGCGGTCAATCAAGTGTTTGAGCCGCTGATTATGCATGCCCAAAGCCGCGGAATTAGTTTTATTACGTTTTGGATTTTTAGTACTGAGAACTGGAAGCGAGAAAAAAGAGAAGTCGATTTTTTGATGAATTTATTTCGCAGTTTTTTTGATCGCCAAGTGGAAGAGCTTCACAAAAAGAATGTGCGCGTCAATATGATTGGTGATATTTCTGCATTCGCGCCTGATATCCAAGAAAAAATTAGATCTACCATGGAGCAAACCAAAAATAACACCGGAATTGTGGTAACTTTGGCCATGAATTATGGAGGACGAGATGAACTTACTCGAGCGGTGAAAAGAATTGCTGCCAAAGTTGAGGCGGGGGAGTTGTCAGTTGCTGAAATTACTCGCGCTGCTGTGGCCGGTGAACTAGATACGGCTGGCGCTCATTTGCCAAACGCTGCAATTTTGCCTGATCCAGAAGTAATTGTAAGGACAGGGGGAGAGCAACGCATGTCTGGTTTCTTGAGTTGGCAGCATGAGTATGCGGAGTTTATGTTTCCAGATTTCCCATTTCCTGATTTCACCAGCGAGCGTCTAGATGAAATTTTAGAGGAGTTCGTGAATAGGCAGAGACGATTTGGTAAGTGAAATGGGAAGTAAAGCCTGAGTTTTATACCCAGATTTTTAGAAGCTGATAATAACAATCCCAAAAATTGTTTCAAGAATCTGCATTATCCAGTAGCTTACAAAAAGTAAGATAAAGCCAAGGATTGCCATGGTTGCTCGATTTTTGCCTGACTCAAGTGCACTTTTTTCTGTTGCCCCTAGGAACATTTCATATCCAGCCCAAAAAAGCATGACAAAAAGTATCATGATAGCGAGAGAAAAAATAAGGGTGATAAATCTATTGATGACATCACCAAGAGTAGTGAAGTCTTCGTCATCAAACTTGTCACCTTTCTCTTTATCATTTGCACGGCCAACTTTGAGAGGGTCTAAATTTTCGAGTACTCCTGGAGTTACTGCATCTATTGCATAGGCTTGTGGAATTAGCTGTGGAATCGAGTTAGAACTAAGTTGTGAATTTAGTTGAGCACTTTGTTTTACTTGTAAGCTTAGCACTAAAAAAAGTGAGATACATATAAATGTACTAAAACGGACTGCTATTTTTTTCATATTTATCATACGCAAGGTATTGTATCAAATTATGAACAAAAGAGACATGAGGGGAGTTACTCAATGTCTACAAGTTATCAACTGGCTCCAAAGCCAGGGATTTGGAGGATTGTTACCCCAATAAATTGGAGAATAGTAACTGAGAAGACAATGAATAGCAGGCCAATGATGACCGAAGATAATAAATCCCTCGCGCTATTTACTTTTGTTGGATCATTTTGACTCATTGTAAACATTGCACCAGACGCAATAATCATAAGTAGTCCAATACCTCCTGACATGCCCAAGGCAATACTAATAAAGGTTTTTATAGTTCCTTCACCATCTGTAGGGATACATCCTAGAGCTGTCCAGATACCATCTTCTTCTTCACAGAATCTACATGCACCGCGAGAGGTGCTCCTGTTTGAAAAATCACCTTCAGTGCCAGGTATCTGTGAGCAAAGGTTGAATTCAATCTCTTCATCCCCAGTATCTCCGTCGGAAACGCCCCCAGGTCTATCAGGTGTACCAACATCAATTATTCGACTACACATGGGGTCCACATAGCTACTTCCATACTTTTGCAACCAAATTGATAGTTTGTATTCAGCTTTTGTGGTGAATGAATACTCTTTCACAAATGACGTTTTTCCATTGTCACTCAGCGACTCTTCTCTGTGAATAATATTCCCACTCTGATCTTCAATTGAATATTTTAATTGATAAAAATGATCATTGGGTGCAATGAAATTTCCAAACCATCCGTTTGTTCTAAATGGTTCAGGAATGTTAATTGATACAAGTACCTCGTCATTAATAGTTATACTCTCAGGGCTTATTGTAAGGTTTTCAGAACAAAAGTTTGCCATGGAATCAAAGAAACTAGTAAGGTGGGTTGCATTCATAGGGCTTAAAATACCATGTTGTCTTCTGCAAATAGGTATTCTAGAGTTAGCGGTTTCAATATCGATGGAAAAAGAGTTAGCACCCGAATTTAAAGTACCAACTAAACAATCGCTATCATTTGGATCTGGTGATAAAGATATTTGATCTCCATTATAGCCATAAAAGGGAAAATCTAATGTGTCTAATGAGAAAGCTGCTACTATAGGTTCATTATTTGGACTATATTTTGAAGGATCGGTTTTGCTGAGTACTGAGGGATCGGGTAGGCATACTTTTACATCGTAATTATGATTTTTGTAATCATCATCTGAACCACTAGTGTTTGAACTATTATTTGGAACAAATGGAAGAAGGTACTCAGTCAATAGCATGTCCCAAATTGTTGGTGAGAGACTGCTTGCAGTTAATGGTTCAGTATTTGATGTTTGTAGTGACTCTACACCACCAAAGGTTATTGTGCAGTCTTGACCAGCAATGTCATTATCTGGTGCCGCATGTGCTTTTTGCGCAGGAAATACAGCTGCAAAAAACAAAATCAGCAAAAATAGTTTGATAAGTGAAAAGCGCATAGAATTTTCTAGAATCTATAAAATCTAACGAACTAAATTATATCATGTATGGATTGGACTTTCATTTGGATTTCGGCTTCTAATCAGTTACACTAGATATAGGCTTATCGCTGGATTTATGAATATATTGAATAGTATTGATTTTCACCGCTTGGCAAAAGCTCTTGTAAAGGTAGGCACATGGTTTAACCTTGCTTTTTTCGTGTCATTTGTTTTGAGTAGTGTGCTTTTGTTTGGCATTTTTTCAAAAGAGGTTTTCGCCCTCGACCCAGTCGAGGAGCTGCAAAACCAGATTAATGAGCTGGAGAATCTCAAGAAACAGTCGCAGGATGCGACGAAGCCGCTGGAGTCGGAGCTCAAGACGCTCAACTCGAGGATTGCGAGCGCGCAGCAGGGCATCAAGAAGGCTCAGGCGGACACGGCGCAGGTGTCGAAGGATATAGATCAACGTGAGGAGGATTTGGCGGTGCAGTACGTGATTTTGTCGAAGCGGATTGCGGCGCAGTATCGCAGGCGCCAGACGAACTCACCACTGTTGATGTTTTTGTCATCGAGTAATGCAGCTACGTTTACGCAGGATTTGGCGTATCGAAGTTCGGTGGAGGCCCAGGATAATCGGTTAATTGCGAGTCTAGGCGCAGAAATCGAGAAACTCGAGGCAGACAAAATCCGTCTGCAAAAAGACCAGGAGCGCCTGGCGGCGCTCCAACTCCAACTCAACGACCAAGCCGCATTTTTCAAAGTGGAAATAGCCAAAGCCCAAAGTTATCAAAACGAATTAGCAGGCAAAATTTCCGCGCTTTCGGCGCAGCAACAATCAATCATCAACGCCCGTTCGGGAACCTACATCACTGCGATTGGTGAGGTTCCGCCTGCAGATGACTACAACGCCTCGATCGCCTACATGGGTCAAGCGCCAAGTAATTCATTCGCAGTGTTCAGTTTTGGTGGATACACCCATCGAAATGGCATGAGTCAGTACGGAGCAAAGGCCCGTGCGGAAGAAGGTCAGTCGGTAGAGGACATCCTCAAAGCGTATTATCCAAATGCAACTCTGAAAAAAGATTATCCCGTGCCAGGTAATATTACAGTCCAGGGCGTGGGAAGCATCCCGTTTGAAGACCAGTATTTACAGGGAATTTACGAGATGCCAGGCAGTTGGCACACCAATGCCCTCAAGGCGCAAGCGATTGCTGCTCGAACGTTTGCAATTCGCCATACTAGCGGCGGCCAAAACTCAATTTGTACGACAGAGGCGTGTCAGGTGTTCAAGAATCAAAAGAAGGGCGGAGCCTGGGAAACTGCGGTGAACGAGACAAAAGGTTGGGTGCTAGTCGACGATGGCGGCAATCCCGTGTCTACGCAGTACGCCTCGACACACGGGGGGTACGCGAACACTTCTGGATGGGACACGACGGATAAATCGAAGGATGGCGAGTGGACGACTCGTGCCTGGGAGCGCAAGGCAAACAGCCCGTGGTTTTACAAATCGTGGTATCGCTCGGGATATTCATCGAGTGGGCCAAATTGTGGACGCGCGCATCCGTGGTTGTCTCAAGAAGAAATGTCGGATATTATCAACGCTTGGATAGTACGAAAGGATCCAAAGGGTGCGGATACAGGGCGAATTCAACCGGTTACGATCAATTCTTGTAACATCGGCGGCGGGGGAGGAAATCCATTTAGCATGGGCGAGTTGAAGGATTTGGCAAATAATTCTGGCGGCGCTGTGACCAGTATTAGTGGAGTTGCGGTCAGCCACAATGATCAGGGTCAGACTACCAATGTGCGATTCCAGACTAATCGTGGCGAAATCAATATTCCGGGCAGTGAGTTCAAAACTACGTTTAACTTGCGCGCGCCTGGCTTTATCTCAATCCCGCAAAGCAGTTTTGCGTTTTTCAATGTGGAGTTTAAGAGGTAGCGTTTGACTAGTTTGTAGTATAGTAAGCCAATATCATGCACATTACCGGTATCTGGCTACAATCATTTCGCAATTATCAAAACCAAGTGGTGCAGTTTACGCCTGAGGTGACGATTATTGTGGGCAAAAATGGGGCGGGCAAGACAACTATTCTCGAGGCGCTGGCTTTGGCGAGCACCGGGGATAGTTTTCGCGCCGGAAAAGTTGAAGAGATGATTTTGTTTGACGGCGAGTTTGCCCGCGTGCAAGTCAAGCAGAGTGGAGAAAGTCGGGGGGAAGGGAGTCAAGATGATTCTGAGCAAGATCTATCAGAAAACCATGACGAAGACGCCACAACCATAGAAATTATTGTGAGTACAGGCTTGGTGCAAGGGAAAAAAACGCAGAAACGGATTTTTTCGGTGAATGGAGTGCGCCGCAGGCGCAAAGATGTGGTCGGCTTGTTCAAATCAGTGACGTTTCGACCAGAGGATATGCGTTTGATTGAGGGTTCGCCAGCGCGTCGACGCGGATATCTCGATGGTCCGTTGGGATTGCTTGACTGGAAATATGCTCACTCCGTGCAAACTTATGAAAAAGCTTTGCGTCAGCGCAATAAAGTGCTTGAGCAAATCCGGGACGGCAAGACATCCCCATACAGTTTAGCCTATTGGGATGACATCTTGCTTACACATGGCCAGCAGATTCATGATCATCGAAAAAAATACTTGGATTCGTTTAAGTCTCTGGCGTTTCCGCGTAATTTTCAGGTTGAGTATGTACCATCACTCATAACTCGAGAACGACTCGATCAGTACCAGGATAGGTCGATTGCTGCCGGACACACCTTGATTGGTCCGCACAAAGATGATTTTCGTGTGGATTTGGATGGTCGGGATGTGTCTGCGTACGGTTCGCGCGGCCAACAACGCCTGGCGGTACTGTGGCTCAAGATGGGTGAGCGGGCGTTTTTGGCTCAGAGTGAGCAAGGGGCTAGCAAAAATCAACAACCTCTCTTGCTTTTAGATGACATTTTTTCTGAGTTGGATCCGGAGGCACACAAATTAGTGTTTTCACTCATGACTAAGGGCCAGACAATCGTGACTTCTGCGGATGAGCGAGTGGTTGCGGAGATCTCGGATCATTTTGTGGAAGCGAAAGTGGTGGAGATCTAGTTTTTCAGATTTTTTTAATGGTGATAAAATATGGGTATGTCTAAATATAATGAAGAAGGTAACGATAATGCTCATTATGAACCTGAGATGCATTTTAATCCTTTTTTTGACAAAAAGTCTAAACCACAAAGATTAGAAAAAGACCAATCAAATCAACCTGGTGTAGTAAGAAAAGAAGTAATGCCACCTATTAAAAATCGTGAAGGAAGAGACCCTGAAAATGTTCAAGAAAAAACTGGAGGTGAAAGCGGATCCGAATAAATTAAGTATGTCTTCAACAATTGATTTGTATCTAAAAGCTCTCACTATCCCTGCGTCGGATTCGCACAAAGGGCAAAACGGCAAGCTGCTCATAATTGGCGGCAGCGAGCTTTTCCATGCTGCGAGCAAGTGGAGTTTGGATGTTGCTAGCAGGTTTGTAGACATGGTTTTTTATTCCTCCGTGGCGGAAAATAATGAGTTGGTTTCGCAGGAATTGTACCGTGAGGCTAAGGGAAATTTTTGGAATGGAATTGTTTTGCCTCGAGAAAAAATTCACGAATATGCGGCTGAGGCGGATGTTATTTTGATTGGTCCGGGCATGGAGCGCACGAAGGAAACAGCGACTTTTACCGATGAGTTGGTCATCGCGTATCCAGATAAAAAATGGGTGATTGATGCCGGTGCATTGCAAATGATTCATCCTACACTGATTCCAAGAACTGCAATTTTGACGCCACATCATCAAGAATTTTCGAGATTGATTGAACGTGGATTTGATTTAAATTCTGCAGTGAAAAATGGCGTGACGGTTGTGCTCAAGGGTGAAGAGGATTCTATTTTTCATGCTTCATTTCCTGGCGATTTTCAGATGAAAATTGAGGGTGGCAACGCTGGTATGACTAAAGGTGGCACTGGTGATGTTTTGGCCGGTTTGATTGCTGGCTTGTATGCGACTAATGCTGCAATCACTTCCGCTGTAGTTGGCAGCTTTATAAACAAGCGAGCGGGCGATTCACTTTACGAAAAGGTTGGTCCTTACTTTAATGCTAGTGATTTGGTGCAAGAAGTGCCAAAGGTCTTGTGGGAGTGTGTGAAACCATAACGTATTTATTAATTGTTATTTTCTGGTAGTTCTATATCGAGAGAATTGAAGTATTCATGAGATTTGAATTTTTTTTGTTTTGCAAATGCTTTATCTATAATAATAGAAAGCCTAGCTCGAGAATATCTTTGCGCTAAAACGCAATAAATTTGCATTGCAGTTACTGCTAAAAGTGGAAAAATGTACATGTCTATTTTTCCGATTGCGAGTGCTAACAGCAAATAGTAAATACCGATGCTTGTTCCAGCCAAATGGATTGCTTCATTTGCAGTAGATTGATTTGTTGCATAATCTATCATCGAATTGAGGTCGGTTCTACCTAATGTATAACCAGATTGGACTGGATCTTTTCCAGTACTTTCAGTAATTTCCATAATAATTTTTAACATCAAACCTTGGAATTTATGAACATTGAGTCTTTCTAATAGTTTGATTGTTCCCTCTGGATTTATTGGTGTTATCCATTTTTTGATTATTCTTTGTTGTAGAGTACCTTTAGGTGAATTTAACATTTTGTAAAATGTGGGTGGGTACTTTTTTTCAACTTTCATCCGCATAGTATACCGTAGCTTTGACCATAATTTTTCCCTGCACTTTTTGCAAAAAAAAGGTACAATCAGTTTTGAATGTACAAGCCAACGTTTCAAATCACCAATAATTTACTGACATACATTTCAAAAATAGAATCTGCTAAGTCAATAATTGATAACGCAGCATTGGTCCCAGCTTGGGAAGCAAAATTTCGTGATGACGCACTTTCTCGCACCGTCCACTTTGGTACTAAAATTGAAGGAAATGAATTGACGCAAGAGCAGGCGCAGCAAGTTGTTCGGCTCGAAGGCTATGTTGACAGTAAAGATGTCGCAAAAAAAACCGGCATTATTGCTCGTGACCGAGATATTCAAGAAGTCATTAATTATCGAAATGTATGTGTATGGATAGATCAACAGGATTTTACGCACAGTATCAATTTATTTACTGAGAAAACGCTTAAACATGTGCACACGCTTACGATGCAGGCAGCGATTGAGGAGGAACATATAGGGAAGTATCGCGATCGCCAGGTGGTGGTGAAAAGTGCCACTGATGGACAAGTTATTTTCCGTCCTCCGGTTTCTGTCGAAATCGAATATTTGATTCGTGACTTTTTTGCTTGGTTTGTGAGTCCGGAGGCGCAAGCAATGCATCCCATTTTTAGAGCGGCAATTACGCATTATCAACTGGTTTTTATTCACCCATTTATTGAGGGAAATGGACGCACGGCGCGAGCGATGGCAACGTTGGCACTCAAGTCACTTGGGTATGATTTTAAGCGATTTTTTTCGATTGAACAGTATTTTGACAGCGATGTTGAGGCGTATTATCAGGCGCTGCTTTCTGTCCAACAAAATCAAAATCATGATGTCACGTATTGGTTAGAGTATTTTTGTTATGGGTTGGCTATCGAAATAGATAAAATTCGCAGTCAGGTGCAAAAGTTGTCCAAGGATATTAAACTCAAAAAGGAACTAGGCAAGCAAGTCGCGCTTAGCGAACGTCAAATTATTTTGCTGGAACTTTTGCAGAATCAAGGATACATGACGTCCCAGGATGCGCAAGCGATGTTGCCAAATGTATCGGTGGATACTATTTTAAGGGATCTCAAAGATTTGATTCAAAAGGGTGTGGTCAAAAAAGCTGGTGTGACCAAAGGGGTGAGTTATACATTGGTGGAGTAATTTGCTATAGTACGAGCATGGAGTTTTCAACATTTGCCCAAAAATTATCTGTATTAGAACAAACCGCCAGTCGGTTAGAAATGACGCGGCATTTGGCTGAATTATTTGGCCAGTTTGATAGTGACGAAATCCCCGCGGCGTGTTACTTGATGCAAGGCAGCTTGGTCCCAGAGTATCAGCGACTCGAATTTCAACTTTCAGACAAAATGGTGGTGCGAGCGTTGGAACAACTCAGTTCAGAGGAATTAAGTATCAGGTATAAAGAACTTGGTGATATTGGTATTTTGGCGCAGGAAGTTTTGGAGAAAATTGCCGGGCAAGAAGCAGGCCAGACAAGTATTTTAGCTGTTTTTGCATCCCTCAAAGAAATTGCCACGGAATCGGGCCAAGGATCGCAGCAGCGCAAATTGGATTTATTGAGTGCGCTGCTCCAACAAGTTTCTCCACTGAGCGCACGATTTATTGCACGAGTTGTGGTGGGCAGACTTCGACTTGGTTTTTCGACCATGACCATGATTGACGCGCTTTCGTGGACAAAACATCAAAACAAATCTGAGAGCGAGCAGCTCGAAGCTGCGTTTAACAGACTAGCAGATATTGGCGTTTTGGCGCAACAGTATTTGCAAAATGGGAATGCAACTGCTCTACAAGAAATTACAGTTACACTCGGAATCCCGGTCATGCCCGCGCTGTGTCAGCGGCTCAATTCTGCCGCAGAAATTATCGAAAAAATGGGAGAGGTGTTTGCCGAACCAAAATATGACGGCCTGCGAATCCAAATTCACATAGATAAAACGGCCAGAACAATCACCGCTCACACGCGAAATTTGGATGACGTCTCGCACATGTTCCCCGAACTTTCGGTGGCGTTTGATGTCATTGCCGCCGATCAAATTATTCTTGATGGTGAGGCAATTGGGTACGATCCTGCCACAGATAGTTTGCGCGCCTTTCAAGAAACCAGTACCCGAAGAAGAAAACACGATGTGGGATCTCAATCCGAAAAAATTCCTATGCGTTTTTACATCTATGATATCCTTTTTCTTGATGGCCACTCACTTTTGGACACACCACTGCAAGAGAGAAAAGATCTTCTGAGCAAGCTAATTTCGCAGAACGAAGTATTTTATCTAACGCCGTATATTCAGACCTCAGACCCGATAGCCTTACGAACCTTCCACGAGGAACAACTGGCGGCGGGATTCGAAGGAGCCGTCATAAAAAAGATAGATAGCCCGTACATCAGCGGCCGAAAAGGGTGGAGTTGGGTCAAAATAAAGGAAGAAGAGGGTACGACCGGCAAGCTCGCTGACACCGTTGATTGTGTAATTATGGGATATTATTTGGGACGAGGAAAGCGAACACAGTTCGGGTTGGGCGCGCTGTTGGTCGGAGTTCGCAATGAGGCAACTGATAGCTACAAAACTGTTGCCAAAATTGGCACGGGAGTGAGTGAGCAGCAGTTAGTTGAACTCAAAACTCTGTGTGACAATCACCGGGTGCAAGAGATGCCATCACAGTTTGATATTCCAAAAGCCTTATTGCCCGATGTTCTAGTTGAACCGTTTATTGTGATTGAAATTGCGGCGGACGAAGTGACGCAATCGCCACTACACACTGCGGGGCAAGCATTGCGATTTCCACGACTTATTAAAATGAGGTCTGATAAAAATCCACAACAAGCTACGACTACTACTGAGCTTGAGAAGCTAAAGCAGCTGCAATAATTTCGCGTAATTTTTTTCCTGCTAAGGCATTTTTTGCAGCAAGTTTTTCGATTGGTTCTTTAAATACTTCTAGCTGTGCTGGATTTTTTATAATTGATCGCAACAATTTTTGTGCGCGCATAGGTTTCTCTTCTACAAATCCGATATTTAGTTCACGAATCAAATCCAAGTTACCATCTTCCTGACCTGCAATATGTGTAATTGCAAAAAATGGGCGTCTGCATGCAATTGATTCAAAAATAGTATTTGGGCCGGCTTTGCCAACTACAATGTCGCTAGCTCGCATGTAGGTATCAATTTCATTTGAAAATTCAATGGGGATGATGGAAACTGGGCGATTTGTTTGAGTTAGGATTTTTTCAAAAGAAGACACTACAGAAAATAATTTTTTGTTAGCTCCGCACGCAACAACAACTTGCACAGCTTTTTTCTCATTAAAAAGAGCGGGGAGTAATTTGAGTACCATATTTGTGCCCTCAGAGCCTGATGTAATTAAAATGGTAAACAAATCTGGATTGATGTTGAGTTTTTTGCGCGCTGTTTCTTTTATTTTTTGTTCAGTCGGCTGTTTGAAATCTGACTCAACACTAAGCATTTTTTCAAACTGTTCGCGCACGAACCAGCCTGTCACTTCTGTGTGTGTAGATGGCTCAAGTTTCTTAACCACAACAGCCACATCATCATCAAAACATACATTAGTAGTTGCCTCACTGGAAATAATAAATGGACTGATAGTTCGTGGATCAGTTATGACATTTAAAAAAGGAATGTTCGCGACTTTTTTTTGAGTGATCAAATTACTATTGTAAATAAAATGGGTGCTGATACACACATGTGGCTGGTGTTCTTCTAAAAATGCTTCGATTTTGTCTTTGTAGCGATAGTAAAAAACAGTTTGGATCATTTTTTTAATTTTTTGACGTTTTGCTGCTGAATTGGCTATCGAAAAAGGAATCGTGTTTGCCGCAGGGAAAAATTGATAAAACGGCACATAGATATCAAACAAAGAATCTCTATCCTCAAATACTACAATTTTGTAATCATCTTGTAATTTTTCTTTGATAGCCTGGGCAATACTGAAATGACCTTGAGGTGCAGTGAAAATTGCAATTGTTTTTTTATCTGGTGAATTTTTCGACATATTTTTTTATTTTGACACAATTTGAGCAGTTCTTCCTACAAAAGGTATAGTATCATGTAAGGGAGAGGTACCCTATATGCAGTCAATTATTGGCTTAGGAAATCCAGGCAAGAAGTACGAAACAACTCGACACAACGCGGGGTGGCTTTTTGCTGATTTTCTTGCCAAGCGACTCAAAGCTAATTTTATCGAGAAAAAGAAGTGGAAAGCTGAAGTGGCAGAAGTTGCGGGTGGAGGGCAAACTTTATTATTGGCAAAACCACTTACCTTTATGAATTTATCAGGCCAATCAGTTCAGGCAATAACGAATTTTTACAAGATTGACACCACTGATTTATTTGTCGCCTTTGACGACCTCGACCTCGAGTTTGGTACCTATAAAATTCAGTTTGGCAAAGGTCCCAAAGTGCACAACGGACTCCAATCAATCTACAGCGAGCTTGGTACCGATCAATTTTGGCATGTGCGTATTGGCATTGATGGCAGGCACGGCGACAGAACCATCGCGCCAGATAAATATGTCTTGCAGCCGTTGGGCCAAGAAGACCTAAAACAGCTCAACAACACTTTCGAGCAGGTAACACACATGCTCATCGAGCGAAAATTAGTGCGTGTTCTCGCAGATTCCTGATATCCTGAGCTTTAGAGCCCTGAGCGTTCTTGCCAATTCCTCTTGACCTCAATTCATGCTTAAATAAAGAGTCATGGGATATATCAATCACAATTTACACGTGCCTTGGTTTGAGTTCGATCAGGGGCATGACCTCAAGTTGCTCTACATTTTGCAGACGATCAAGGTGTTTGTTGATAAATTTGCGCTGTTCTTTTTGCCGATTTTTTTGTACGGACAGGCGCAAAGCTGGAATGTTGCGGGTCCAATCGAACAAAACGGCGCCATCCCTTGGTGGGTTCCCGTGCAATTGCTCACACTGACCGATGTACAGTTAGGAATGTTGCTGATTGCAGTATTTTTCATTGTGTATCGTTTTAGCGTACTAGTGTGCGCGCCCCTGGTGGGAATCATGCTGCAGAAATATGGCAATCGCTTGAGTTTAACCTTGGGATACGGTGCTTTTGGCTTAAGCATTGTGTCGTTGCACGCTGCAATTTTGCATCCAATTTTTATTTTTACTGCAGCAATTTTCCAAGGAATTTCTGTTGCGTTTACCCTCATAATTGAGCCTGCAATTTTGGCTGAAAATGCACTCAAATCCAACATTGGCAAAGATATTGGGCTTGGAAGATTCTTGATGCAACTTGCAAATATGTCTGCACCAATGCTAGGAGGATTAGTAATTGTGTATCTGGGATATCAGTCACTTTTTTTGATTGGCCTGGGCATTTTAGTGATTCTACTTTTGATTTTACAAGGAATTTCAGGGAAAAAAGTCAAACATACGTTGCAAATGGAGGATGCACGCTACCTGCTCAAAAATAGATCATTTCAAAGCATGATTGTGTCATCAATTGGAAGATATTTTAATGACGTGGGAATGTTGTTGTGGCCTGTTTATTTATTTGCGCTACTTGGATCGGTAGATAAGGTCGGATTTTTGTACGCGGCATCGTTCTTTTTTGCCATGTTGGCCTCTATGATCGGTGGTGTGCAAATTGACATGCAAAAAACAAAAAAACCATACTTTGGATCCGGTGCAGTCCTTGCAGGATTATGGATTGTGCGAATATATGTTTTTAATCCGCTCTCAATTGCATTTGTGGATGCGCTGGATAGATTGGTCGCCAACTATCACTGGATGTATTTTGAGACCTCGTTGCTCAAAGCCGCGAGAACGAAAAATCCCGTAATTTTTTTGGTGCTGCGAACAATGGTAATAAGTGCTGCCAGCATTTGTACGTGGATCGGCATCGCGATTTTATTCGTTTTTGTGATTGAAAGTTGGAAAGGTTTATTTGTGATGGCAGCGGTTGGTGTGTTATCCTCACTTTTAATACAAGATTCAATACGATATAAGGATTAAGTGATGGAGGATACGAAAAAAGGTGTGAAAGTTGATTCAAAAAGTGAAGGCAAAAGAGATCTTAAGAGTGATCCCAAAAAGGAACCTAAAAAAGGCTTCAGCGCACTCGGTGATTTATTTAGTTCGTTTGAGTTAGAGGATAAAGGTGGCTATATTTCTCAAGAGTTTCAGGATTTTGGCTATCGATTGGCTGTTGAACTCAACGACATGTCCCACAAAAGTTTGTACATCAAAATGGCCAAAAATGATGATCGCGCTATTTTAGAAAAGGCACTCAGTTTTGTTTCTGATGCATCAACTGCTAAAAGCAAAGCCAGATTATTTATGTGGAAGGTAAAGCAATTGAAATCAGAACAGCAAACCAAGCCGCTTAAAACGTGAGTGGAGTTTTGGTATGGTTTCCAGGTATACTACAGTATGCATAGGACAACTGCTGCATTAGTTTTTATTTTATTTTTGATAGCGATTCCGCTTGGATATAATTATTTTTTTCAGCCGTTTGCGTACTTGTCGGAACGGTCTGCACAGCAAATTGAAGTGGCGCCCGAGGCTACGCCAGATCCCGTCAAAGTTGCTGTAGAAAACATGACTCCAGAGGAAAAAATTGCTCAATTATTTTTAGTGCCGGTGGTGGTGAAGCAAGAGGTGGCAACAACAGCAACTGGGTCTGCAACTCTCGCTGCTCAGACTTCTACCGCTTCAACAGCGTCAACACTTTCCGAAGTCTCACAAGAAACACTCACTTGGTTCTCAGAGTTTAAACCCGGTGGTGTGACTCTATTTGGATCAAAATTATCCAAGTTAACAGTGCAAGACTTTGTAAATGTACTGCAATTAACTCAAGAAGGAGTTCCTCTAGCTATAGCCACCGATCATGAGGGAGGAACAACTCAGCGATTGAGCGGCAGTGGATTTACCATTTTGCCCAGTTGGCAAGCTCAGTGTGATTCGCCGCTAGAAGAAGTTGAGCTGCTTTGGAATACTTCAGCTAAAGAACTCAAAGAGGCGGGTATAGCAATTATTTTTGCCCCAGTAGTAGACGTTGCAACTAATCATCCAGCACTTAAAACACGCATTTGTTCAAGCGATTTTGATCAAGTAATTGAGTATGGTTATGAGTATTATAGCAGTTTTCAAACCGCCGGAGTGCAGCCAGTACTTAAACATTTTCCGGGTATTGGTCAAACCAAAAAAGATCTTCATTTAGCGTTTGATTCAGTGAGTGTAGGCCTCGACGAGGCGCTGGTATACCAGACGCTTGCAGAAAAAATTGCTCCAAACACATTTGCGGTTATGACCAGTCATGCTGGTGTCAAAAATCAGTTTGAGAATGTGCCGTGTTCGCTCAGTCAGTCGTGTGTCCAAGAAATCAAAAATAGCACGCCGAACTCACTCATTTTTACCGATGCTCTTGAAATGCAATCTGCATTGCAAGATGAACGATCATTGCCGGAAGCTGCAAGATTAGCAGTCTTGGCTGGAAACACACATCTAGTGTTTGGGCCAAGCGTTACCTTTGAACAGGTCCAAGAAATCCACACAGAATTGCTGGCTCAGTATTCCGATAACCCTGATTTTCGTGCTAAAGTAGATCAAGCCGTGGAGTTAGGTGTAAAATTTAAACTAAACGATGAAAATTAACGATAGTATTTTGACACTGGGACTGGGAGTAGCTGTTTCGTTGCTGCTTTTTGTATTAGGATTTCCTTATCTAGGTTTACTTTTTTTCATGCTCGGCATTGTGATTGGCGTTGGATTTTTTTATATTGATGCAACAGTGTTGATTCAGTGGTACCAGATGCCAAAGCCGTTGTCATTATCATTTTTATTTCTGTTGATTTATTTTCCTAGTACAATTTTTATGTTCACATCATCAAGTAGTTTTATTGGCGCTGGCGTTTTGTTAGCAATTGGATTGGTGCGGTTTAGTGCGTTGTTTCAAGCGACTTTGGCGATGAGAAAAATTCTTAAAAGAGGTGCACCTGTTGAGGTCTCTGCACAGGCATTCCAAGAAATTCAAACTGCGGCTAGTGTCGACGCTATCAGCGAAAAAGTTTTGCACGGTGGCAAAAAACCATTCACGTATTCGGAATTACAAGCAATTACGATAGCACTCGGATTGTTGCTTTGGCTCATTCTAGTTAAAGTGCTTATTTTTGTATAATGAATTCAATGTTTCATCTCTATGGATTGATACTGGGTGTTGGCATAGTCACCGCAGTTTTTGCGTGTGAATTTGCATTCAAAAAATGGCAGAAAAATGGGTTTGTTGACGGAAGTTTTCTTGAAGGTTTTTGGAAAGTGGTCATTTTCGCCAGTATGTGTGGGATTATTGGCGCACGATTGTGGCATGTGATCACAGATTGGTATCTCTATGTTGGTTCTCCAGCTCAGATTTTGGCAATCTCTCAGGGGGGATTGAGCATTTTGGGAGCTTTGGTTGGCGGAGGGCTGGGAATTTTTGGTTATCTTTTTTTGAAGGCTCGTGGGCGTTTTTTTTTAGCAATCAAACAACTGCCTTTCTGGCTGGATCTTGCAATTCTGGGTTTTCCAATCGGCCAAATAATTGGCAGAGTTGGAAACTTTGTAAATCAAGAACTCTATGGATTGCCAAGTCACCTTCCTTGGGCCATTTACATTGATCCAAAAAATAGAGTAGCTGGGTTTGAGCAGTTCTCAACATTTCATCCATTATTTTTATACGAAATTATTATGTTGCTTCCATTTGTTGTGCTGGCGTGGCGATGGTTTTTCAAAAATCCCAAAATACTTGGCCGCGGAACATTTTTTGCTGTGTATTTGGCTTGGTATGGATTTGGCAGATTTTTGCTCGAATTTCTGCGGATAGATAAATCAGTTCTAGATTTTTCTAACAGTATCGGATTTTCCCTGACTGTTGGTGTAAATCAGATAGTGCTATTCTGTATGGGATGGGTTGGAGTTATTGGAATACGTAAAACTATGCAAAAAATTAGTTCGCAAAAAATTGGTATACTGAGCATGATTGCGCTACTGGCAGTAGTCGTGGCAGGAGTAGGTTTTGGCACAGGCTCAAGGGCAGGCTCGGGAGCAATCAATCAACAAAAGAAAACTATGCAGTCTTCACAAACTATACAAACAAAAAGCGAGACTATTTCACTTGAAAACCTGTCCAAAATCAAAGATAGATCAAAAGTGATGTTGGTCATCAATGAACAAGAATACAAAGTTGAAGTGGTGAATACGCAGGATTCTTTGTCGCTAGGCCTGGGGATGCGCGATGAAATTGGTAGCGACGGGAT
Organism: uncultured Pseudomonadales bacterium; assembly: GCA_964584245.1. Taxonomy (GTDB): domain Bacteria; phylum Patescibacteriota; class Microgenomatia; order UBA1400; family PJMF01; genus CAZOZK01. Next base: position 16,828 of record CAZOZK010000002.1, read on the forward strand.
GCTGTTTGCCTTTGACCGACCCGACCAACGCTATTTTTGGATGAAAGGCATGCTCATTGACCTCGATATGATCTGGATATCGAAAGGAGTTGTGGTGGGAATCACAGAAGATATTCCTGCGCCAACATTAGATTCGCAGTTCAGTCAACAAGATTTACCGCGCTATTATTCGCCCGGCCCTGTTGACATGGTTTTGGAAGTTCCGGCGGGTTTTTCGCACGAAAAAGGGATTTTTACCGGAGATACTCTGCGCGTAAAATGATATGATTATTGAGTAATGTCTGCCCAATCTTTGGTTCCAAAAAAAACAAGTGCGCTCTTGAGTAAATTGAGAGATTCGTATTCTAGCGGAAAATTTTCTGTTGCCCGTTCACAAGCTGTGCCGGAGCCAGTTGTAGTCCCTGTCATAACGCAGGTTGTAGCGCCGGTTGCAACTTCTCAAGTGGTGGCACAGGAGTCAGCTCAAGTAGTTCAAGATGATGATTTCGCACTCGATACAGCTGATGCAATTATAGAAAATTTGCATTCTCGAAGGCCAACTGACGTGGTTGAAGTTGCAGCTCAAGCACCAATGGTATCCACTGAACCTCAAGTCGAACCTCAACTCCCAGCCCAAGCTTTTCCAACAGCAGTTGATCAAGCATATCAGGAGCAACAAGCGCAGATAACAGCAGCTCAAGAAGCGCAGGCAGCACAATCAGGAACAGTCAGCAGAAAAGAGTCAGCTGCAGGTGCAGGAAGCGTTGCGCTCGATACGTTAGCAGAAACAGGTCAAACGAGTGCAGCAAACGCCACAGAAATGGGCGCCAACATTCAGTATGTTGAGCAAGAGAGAAATCCAGAATTGCCAGTAGAAGTCGAAGGATTTTTGCAACATGTTGATGACAATTTTGATCAAGCACCAGAAGAAATTGTCATGGCAAATTTAGAGCAACCGGAGCCGCTGCCATCCAAAGTGCCCAAGCAATCAGTCATAGTTTTGCCAATAACTCCAGATCAAGAGAAAGAAGCCGCGAGAAAAGGCACCAAATTTAGTGTAAAGTGGTTAGTAGAGTGGAGTCGCAAAATAATGAAGATTTTTGAAGGTAGTGTAGTGTATCGAACCACTGAATCCGAAAAGTAAAAGAAACCTACGAAAATTATGAACATTGAAGTCGCAGCAGTCACATCATTTGTCTCAGACTTGGTTTTTGCCGTGTTTTTGTTTGTTGGTGTGCTAGCGTTTTTTGCTCTGTCAGGATTTTTGTTTGCTCAATGGCTCAAACACCGCAAACGAGAGTGGTACTCACTCGATTTTATAACCCTCAAAATTAAATTGCCAAAAGATAATGAGATTAAAGTTGATGCGGCCGAGCAAATGTTTGCGGGACTGCATTCGCTCAAAAAGAAAGGCTTTTTTAGCTGGATGCATCCAGAAGAAACTATTGCCTTCGAAATTGTTGGACTCAAAGAAAATATTACGTTTTACGTGAGTTGTTCCAAAAAAATTCGTGATTTGGTGGAAAAACAGATTTACGGGGCGTATCCACAAGCTGATATTCGTGAGCATGATGAAGTTAACATTTTTAGTGAAAAAGGTCGCGTGGCTTTTGCTTCAATTGGGTTGGAAAAAGCAGCATACATGCCGATCAAAACCTACAAGGAGTTGCCGACTGATGGTTTGTCACTTATTACGTCTGCACTTTCAAAGCTGCAAGAAGGTGAGGGGGCAGTAATTCAATATCTTATCCAGCCGCTGGGTAAAGGCTGGCAGGATGCAGGTAGAAATTATATTTCTGGCCAAAAAAAGCGTGAGGCAGATCCCGACAAAGCTACGTATAGTCACGATCCAAAAGAAATGGAAGCAATTGGCAATGATGTGAGCAAGCCAGGGTTTCGTGTTTCGATTCGCGTGGTGGTTTCGGCGCCAGAAGATTATCAGGCCGAATCTCACTTGAATAATATTTTGGGAGCGTTTGCGCAGTTTACGTCCACTTACAATAATTTTAAAACGAACTTTATTTTGGTCAAACAAATTTTTATGACCGATTTTATTTATCGCTACATGCCATTTTTTAGTAGAGGATTGGCCACGCTCAACACCGAGGAACTGGCGAGTGTATTCCATTTGCCAAATCGAACAGTCGAGACGCATCACATTCAGTGGCTCAATGCTAAGCACGCGCCAGCACCGGATCTGATTCCAAATGAGGGTTTGTATCTGGGCACTTCGCGCTACCGTGGCCAAGAGCGCAAGATTTTTATGTCACTCAAAGATCGACAGCGTCACATGTACATTATTGGAAAGACTGGTACCGGAAAATCTGAGTTTCTTAAAGAAATGATTTTGCAAGATATTGAGAGCGGTCAGGGTGTCTGCGCAATTGACCCTCACGGAGAGTTTGTGGAGGATATTTTGGAGTTGATGCCGCCGGAGCGTGCTGAAGATGTCATTTACTTTAATCCTTCTGACCTTGAGCGACCAATGGGCCTAAATATGATGGAGGCGGATAGTGAAGAGCAGCGCCATTTTGTGGTGGGCTCAGTGATTGGGTTGATGTACAAGCTGTACGATCCGCATCGCACCGGTATTATTGGTCCACGGTTTGAGCACGCCATCCGCAATGCTATGTTGACGATTATGTATCGCAAAGGCTCGACGTTTATTGAGTTGGTTCGTGCGCTGACCGACCAAAAATATGTTGAGGAGCTGTTGCCGTTTGTGAAAGATCCTGTGGTGAAGCGGTACTGGACTGATCAGATTGCGCAGACCTCTGACTTTCATAAATCTGAAGTGTTGGACTACATCGTGTCTAAATTTGGCCGGTTCGTGACCAACAAAACTATGCGTAATATTATTGGTCAGCAACAAAGTGCGTTTAATTTCCGCGAGGCGATGGATCAAAAGAAAATTATTTTGTGTAATTTGTCCAAAGGTGTGCTGGGTGAGGAAGACGCAAAATTTTTGGGACTGATCTTGGTGCCAAAGGTGTTGACCGCGGCTATGAGTCGTGCGAATATTCCTGCTGAGCAGCGTACTGACTTTTTCCTGTACGTCGACGAGTTCCAAAACTATGCCACTGAAGACTTTGCCGTGATTTTGGCTGAAGCTCGTAAATACAAACTGAACTTGATTGTGGCGAACCAGTACATTGGCCAGATCGATGAGGATGTGAAGAACGCTGTGTTTGGTAACGTGGGTACCATGGTCTCGTTCCGTATTGGTGTGCAGGATGCAAACTTTTTGCAGCACGAGTTTACACCAATTTTTAATGAAACTGACTTAACTAATATTGAGAAATTTCATGTATACATCAAGACAATTGTGAATAATGAGCCAGTGCCTCCGTTTAGTATGTCGCTGCAAAAGGATATGTCGGCGATTGAGGCAAGAATGAGTCCAAAGTTGGCCGCCATGATCAAAGAACTATCGCGACTTAAGTACGGTAGCGACAAAGAAGCCATTGAAATTGATATGGTCAGTCGGTCGAATTTGTAGGTTATTTTTCTGTTTGAGTTGTTTGAGCCGACTGTTTTTCCGCCTGCTCCGCATCCCACTGATCCACCACTTGCTTGCAGTACAAATACTGCGCGTAGTCGAGGGCTTTTTCGTGAGGTTTTTTGTTTTCATCAGCTTCGTTGACCTGGACAATTGAGCCAAGAACAGTGCCCGACTGCGTGCTAATCTCCTGAACGCGCGTCACGGTTGGCTGCAAAGTCGTCATGAATGAATCAGTTTGCAGCGAAATTTGTTGCGCAGCCTGAAAAGGCGTGCCGCCCAGCAAGTCCGTAGGAATCAGCCCGCGCTGCTGCGCAAAATAAATGGCCGCGATGACCGCTCCGGCGATAAGTACCAACAAAACCAGCGTACGAATAAGTCTCATAGTACTAGTGTACTACGAATTGAGACGATTTGGTTGACTGGTGAGTTGTGTGCGCATATACTTGAGATTGAGTGAAGGTGTGAGATTTTTAAGTAGAAGTGGAAAATCAAGAGAAAAGAAGGAGGGTGTTATGAATGAACCTAAAATTGATGTCAATTCTGCTGGAAGTTTCCGCACTAGTGGGAATTTTGATACAAATGCATCTAGGCAGCATGAAGATTTTGAGGTCCATGTAGAAATGCCCAAAGTTGTTAATAAACTTCAATTAGGAGCTTTAAGAAGAGTTGTAGGAGGCCTAATGAGTGGTGATAAGAAAGTGGTTGAAAGTAACGATGTTCCAGTAAAAGGAGATGAAAAGCCAGTGAATGTAAAAAAGCAACCAATGAATGACACTGATAAACAGTTGCATGCTGATTTTGAAAACACCGTAAATCAATCTATCCCAAATGATTATGTTGGGAGCTTTTCGTCTCCTGAAGAAGTAATAGAAAGAAGTGAAGCCGATGCAACATACTTAAAAAAACTTGAGACACTGAAAGATCAGATGAAAAAAAGATTAGACAATGTAAGTGGTGTTACACCATCAGTAGTACAGTCTTTAATTGATGACTTAGTAAATTTGACTTGGGCTATTAAAGTTATTGAGGAATCAAGAAGAGAAAAACCTAAAAAGGCAAACTAACAATCTACTTGTAATTTTACTCATACCTCAACGCCTCAATCGGCGAGAGGTTTGCTGCGCGGCGCGCAGGCGCCGCGCCAAACACCAACCCAACCACAGTTGAGACGCCAAAAGCCAGCAACACCGCATCCATAGTCACCTTCGCCGGGAAGAAACTCTGTAACAGCAGCGAGCCACCAAAGGCAATCAACAATCCAATTCCACCACCAATCACCGACAGCAACGCTGCCTCGATCAAAAATTGCATCAAAATAATATTTGGCGTTGCTCCCAAAGCTTTGCGCAGACCAATCTCACGAGTACGCTCGGTCACACTCACCAACATAATATTCATAATCCCGATGCCGCCGACCACCAGCGAAATTGCAGCGATGCCGCCAAGTCCGGCGGTCAACACTCCCAAAATACTATTAATTGTCTCGAGTAATTGTTGCTGATCAAACACCGTAAATTTATCTTCACCGAGTTCTTCTAGCAAGTATGTTTCGATTCGCTCTTTCACAACAGGCACCGATTGTGTATCTCGTGCCAAAAAGGTCAAATCGGTAATTGTTTCAACTCCAAAATTATCTTGCAATGTTTTAAGCGGTAAGTAGACATAATTATCAAAACTTGGTCCACCAAATCCACCACCTTTTTCTTTGAGCACACCACCAATCACGTAGCGCTGGTCATTTAATCGAACTTCTTTACCCACCGGATCAACATCACCAAATACTTCTCCAGCAACTTTGCTGCCTAGCATCAAAATTCGTTTACCGCGCTTTTCATCGAGATCGGTATACCAAGATCCTGTATCTGCAGGATGATTAAGCACTTCCTGGTAACTGCTGGTTGCCCCGTACAATGTGACTTTTTTATTGACATCACTATATTTAATTTCGCCAATTCCTGTAGTGGCCGCCATGCCATTTTTGATGACGTCTCGATTGTCTCGCAAAATCTTTTCCATCTGCGCGCGCTTGAGTGTTGGGGTGAATTGCTCGATGAGCGCTTGCTCTTGATTACCAAACCCTCCGTCCTCACCAAATGGATTACCAGGGGAGACAAACACAATGTTGCTGCCAAGATCATCAAACTGCTCGCCAACATACGCCTGCAGGCCATTGCCAATACTGGTCAGCAGCACCACCGATCCCACGCCAATAATCACGCCGAGCATGGTCAAGAACGAGCGGACTTTGTTGATCCACAGTGCCTTGAGGGCGATGATAAATATTTGATCAATTGACATAATTTTTCTGATGTATGTTTTGCTGAGCCAAGAACTCAACTCATTGTATCTGTTTTTTTAACAACTTCTTATACCTTGCCGGCATCGGGCCGTCTTGCACCACTTTGCCATCTTTAAACTTGACGAGGCGGTGGGCGATGGCGGCGTCATCATCCTCATGCGTCACCATAATTATAGTTTTGCCTTCTTTGTTGAGATTTATCAAGAGATTTTTGATATCAATACCACTTTGGGAGTCGAGGTTGCCGGTTGGTTCGTCAGCAAAAATAATTGATGGATTGTTGATCAGCGCGCGGGCGATTGCCACGCGTTGTTGTTGGCCTCCAGATAGTTGTGATGGTGCGTTGTTCAAACGGGAACCCAACCCCACTTTTTCTAACATGACTCGGGCACGTTCATGTCGCTCTTCTACAGGAACTCCAGCATACACGAGCGGCAGCGCCACGTTTTCGAGTGCGCTGGTTTTTGCCAACAAGTTAAACTGCTGGAATACAAACCCAATTTCTTTATTGCGCAGCTTTGCGCGCTCAACTTCATTATATTTGGTGATATCTCGATCCTTAAGTGACACAATGCCTCCAGTTGCTTGAGAGAGGAGACTGGCTACTTGCAGCAGCGTCGATTTGCCCGAGCCCGATGGGCCCATGACCGCAACAAACTCTCCCGCATCGACAGAAAAATCAACATAATCCAAGGCGTGGATAATATTATCTCCGACGATATAGGTTTTTGAGACGCCTGCTAATTGTAATAACATAGTGCCGTGTACTGCTTTTGCTGCTAATTGCTACTATGGTTAGGGAATGACTACAAGATCAGCTTCTGTAAGTCCTGACAAGACTTCTATTTCTTCATTCGCTTCCATGCCAACGATGATTTCGCGCTCTTCAACTTCTTTTGATTTTGGATCGCCGCCTTTGGCAACGTCCACGAAGATTTTACCGTTTCGTTCTCGAGTTGCTTCAAGGGGGATAGACAGCACATTTTGTCTGGTATCAATGGTGATTCGTGCTTCGCCGTTCATGCCGATGCGGAAGGTATCTTGGCCGTAGCGAATAAGATCTACAGGAAACTCCACAAAAAAGACTGTTTTGGTTGAAGTATTTGTAGCGGTGTACGAAATATAGTTGACGGTGGTTTCAAAATTCTGATCGGGAATTGCGTCGAGGTCAAACTCCGCAGACTGGCCAGTTTTTAGTCCTGCCAAATCGAGTTCGTCGACAGTTGCGCGGAAAATTAAACTTTCTGGATTCACAATTTCGAAGACATCGGTGGCGGTGAGCTGCACGCCGGTCACGTTGGTTGGGCTTTCGGTCAGAATACCTGCAAATGGAGCATTGAGTCGATTACTGTTGATGGTCTCGGTTCGAATTTCGACGTTGAGCACTTGGTTACGCAGATCCATCTCGGCTTTCTCGCGTACGCGTTCTTCGTCGAGTGTGTAGAGCGAGTCTTTGTAGACATCAACCTGGGTTTGATCCCAATCAAGTCTTTCTTTGAGGAACGTGTTGAGGTCTTGTTGGAGTTGCAGCTGAGATGTTTTTTGATCAGTCGTGGCAATAGTTTGGCCTTTTTTGACCAATTCACCTTCTTTTGCACTCAAGTAGATGATTTTTCCGCCACCCAAAAAGCGCAGTCGTGCTTTTTCTTTGGCATCAACCACACCAGAGATAGAAAGTATTTTCTTGAGATCTTTTTTGACTGGATTTTGATAGGTCAACTCTGGGCCAGTCTTGGCTTGCTGGCTCATGAACCAAAACCCACCTGCACCGAGAATAACCAGCAGCACGATAACGAGCTTCCAGCGTTTGCGCAGTATCTTGAGTAACTTGGCTAGCGTAGCCACCACAAAATTAAATATCCGACTAACGAATTGCATGTATTCATACTACGCTGTTTTGAGGGAAATTTGGAGGGACAAAAAAGTGTGCGCACTAGGACTCGAACCTAGAACCGTCAAGGTATAAGCTTGATGCTCTACCAATTGAGCTATGCGCACACAAAACCACGAAGGTAGTAGGGGTATTGTATCATTGAACTCATTCATTTCAAAAATAACCAGTTTGTAGTAGTATATAAAATATGATTACGGGTCCTTCTGAATCTCTTTTTTTTAGTTATCCAGATATCAATAATGCTGGTAATAAAAAGCCTATTGATTCGGCTAGTGCTATTGGCCCTGTAAAAGAAATGCGCAATGAGAAAATGCTTGAAGCTGCCAGGGTGGCTAAAAAATTGTCTATCTTACTGGAAAAAATGTCAGACCAAACTCCTGTATTTTCAACCATAAGTGAAAAACGTATAGTTGGAACTACAGTATCACCAGATCAAAATCACCATATTTTTGACCTACTTAATGAAGAAAAGTATACCAAAGCTCTCAAAGCAGTAGTATATGGAACGTTACTTCAGATGGAATTGAATGATCGTTTTGGAACGAGTTCAAATATTCCATTGACAGCAATCAACGAAATGAATCAGGCAAAAAAAGAATTGCTTGAGCTTTTTTCTATACCAACAATAGATACTGGTGTCATAAATACTATCCATTTCAAGTTTCAGGGATTCGCATTTGATTTCTCAAGAGACAGTAGTGGAAATGGTACGCTTAATGTTGATACTTCTACCTTTGAGAAAGGTGCACAAGATGCTGCAAACACTTCAATGACTATTCCAGTAAAAAATGAGCAAAATATACCTCGCTGGCAGCTTGAAATGTTTGCTGCAACAAGGCCTATATCAAATCCAGATTATTTTACAGAACCTGATAACGTACAAGATAAAAATGATCTCGAGTGTGTATCACTTTTTGCTTATTTAAAGGAATTTGTGACACATTTCCATGATTATGGCTCATATAAAAAGGAATTATTAGACGAAATTAGCAAATTTACACCTGCAGCAAAGCGGTTAGTTGTAACGGAATTAATTAGACTTATTGATGAACAAAAAGATGATACGTTCAATTCTTTTAAATCTGAAGTCCAAGAATTGTTTCAGCTTCCAATGGAGAACAAAGACGATAGTTGGGTACCTCCACAATTTTAATCTGAAACTTTTTATTTTAATTCACCGGCGTGTAACTAATAGGCTCGTATGGCAGACAGGTAGAAGCTTCGGCTCCAGTACAGATCTGACACTGTGCAGCATATGGACCAGCTTGACTGATCGTAAATGCGGCTGATGTTGGGCCAGTAGCCGTCAAGTTGGAGATAGTACCATCTGGCTGAACAACTCTGAAGATGTATCGCTGAGCCAGTGAGACCGTACCACAAGTGAGACTGACGGAGTCTCCAAGTGTTGGATCTTGAATCGTGTTGGTTGGTCTCGTAATGTTATTCATTCTAATAGATAGACACATTGGACCAGAAGCAGGTTGACAGATACTACTAGTTGGATTTGAGTTTAGTCTACAGTTTTTAGCTCCAGTTGAACCAGTGTAGCAAGTGAATCTTGAGTCAGAAGCTTGGCACTGCGCATCCGAGGTACATTCAGAGTTACAAGAGATGACAACTGGTGGAGGAGTTGGCGTAGGGGTTGGTGTTGGCAAAGGAGTAGCTGGAGGAGGCGTTGGGCCAGTACAGCTATTGGTGATTATTTGGAATTCGCCACAGAGTGTTCCAGGTTTATTGCCACCAACACAGACTTTGTCGATTTGGCCGCATTGACCAGCATGTGCGAGAGCTTGGCTGCGTGCTTGTGCGCCAGTATAGAGCTGTCCATTTTTCTCACAGACTAATGCACCATTTGAAGTTGCAGAAGTTGCAAGAGAATCACATTTAAAGCCGTAGTACGCAGAGCAGGTTCCACCGGCTCCACAAATTGAGTCTCCAGTAACACCTGGGTCTTGGCAAATTCTTTGACCAGATGTGCCTTGGCAGACACCGTTGCCGCAACAAGTATCAGTGAACCCTGCACCGCGCTCAGAGCCGCATTCTTGACTAAGCTGAGTACAAGTGGCACCAATATTATTCCCGCCTGTGTCGATATTGTCAGAGTTACAAGAACCACCGCTTGGCCTTTTGGATCCAACAACATCTGAAGCAGTACAGCGAAGTCCATTAACACAGTTATTGGCTCCTACAAAATCACAAGTAATACTTGCAGTGCAAGCTGAATCAGATTGAGTAGCAGCACCAGCAACTACTTTATTTTGTCCATTATTTCCCGCTTCACACACAGCTTTTGTGCGAATTTGCCCAGCGCCAGATTGAGGCACATAACAACATACCGTTGTGGGATCACTATTTGCACTACATGTTATTGCTGTTGTTTTACTACTGTCAATGGATCCATTAAATAATTCTCTGCAGTTTGTTTTAGAAGTCCAACTAAGACCTTGTGTCCCATATTTACAACAGCCAAAACCACTGAGGGTGTTGCAATTGTTCTCATCGTAGCTTTTAATGGTGTCAGCCTTTGCTTTACAATCTCTTTCAGAAATCCAGGAAGTGTTCCCGTTAGCAGGATCATAACAACAGACTGAGTTAGTTCCAAGTGTGCTTAATTTACATGCAGTATCAGAGGAGGTGTAGCCTGGGATTACTGTTCCATTTATCATAGGACTCAAACAGGTATTTTTCTGCATGAGAGATTTCCCTCCTGCAGCGTTTTGGCAACAAACAATTGTTGCATCACTTGAGTCTTGGCATGCTTGGGCAGTAGTAAATTCAGACAAAACTCGAGAATTTGATAAAGTAGCGCAATTTGCAGGAGACGTCCAAGTGTTCATAACACCACCATCTGCGCCGCAACATATATTGGGTGCACTAGCAGCACATTCTGCCTCATTCGTATTTGAACCAGCAGTGTTATTTCCTCCTGAAGTAGTACAGTAGAGTTTATCAACTACTATTGTACGGGAACCATTTGCATACTGACAGCAAGTTTTGCTAAGTTTCATACACGCTAGTGTGTCACCGTCTGTTTTTGTTTGTAAAGTTAGATTTGTTCCATATGCTATCCTGAACCCCTGCGATTGGCATTGAGCTATTGGCATCAGATCATGGCGATCATATGAATCAGCACAACAAACATACTGAGTTTCTGGAGATACTGGTGCATTGCCATCTGTATTTGCTTGTCGACAACTTGCTTGAGTAGCATACCCACTAGTAACATTTCCTTGCGTAACACTACAGTCATATTTAGTGAGCCATTCGAATTTATTATTTTTTTGACAGCACCCAAATCCTGATAAACTCTCACAATAGGGATTGTCATAATCACCGATTACTCGAACATCTGTCATAACACGGGTTGTGCAAAGGTCACCACTTAAGGAAGTTGTTTTCCCGGTACTAATTTGCTGACAACAGACGTTGACAGGACTAATAGTATCCATAATTTTTGGATTGGAAGCTAAGGTTTTTTCTAGCTCTTCAAAGCTATTTACAGGCGAAGAGAAATAGGCGACAGGGACAGCTGCTTGTTGTCTCACATCTTGATTAACTTGGGTGAGGTAGTAGCCAGCTCCACCGCCGATAATAAGCAATGCCAAAAACAACAAACTACCAATCATCTTCAATGAAAAAAGCCTGTTTTTTTTGATTTTAAATCTAGGTGTAGCTGCGCCTGATTGATTTATCATCACTTCATTCTCCATTTTACTATTCATTGGAGTTGTCTGAGTATTAGAGTAATAAGAGCATCAATGCGCCGACTCCGATTGTGCCTAATGCAGCGGTGACCCAAATTCCCAAGTCTTCTGCTCCAGATTGTGGCAGCTCTTGTGGGAGCTCAGGTTGAGCGACCGTAGGAGTGCTACAAGTTGCACTGGTTGGGTTAGTTGCCAGGCGGCAAGTGTTGCTGTAGCAGATATGGTTACTGCTTGCACAATCTGCATTGACGGTACAGCCCTCGTTACATACAGCTAAAGGTGTTGGTGTAGGTCGTGGAGATGGAGTTGGTGTTGATCCATCTGGCATTCTACATTCAGCACTGGTGACGTTTTGAGCCAAGCGACATCTCTGTTGGTAACAGACATGGTTGCCATCCTCACAATCATCATTGACGGTACAGTTTCCATTACACTGGATACGTGGAGTTGGTGTAGGAGTCGGAGTCGGGGTTGGCGTAGGTGTGGGAGTTGGTGTTGGGGTAGGGGTCGGAGTTGGCGTAGGAGTTGGTGTTGGAGTACCTGCCACATTGAATGCTAAAGAACAATTAGCTGTTGAGATAACGTCGGCACTAGGAGTTTCTGGCGCTGTTGGTGAAAAGTCTTGTGCACCATACCTGGTTCGAAGCGTAATCACCACAGCAGCCATGGCCACAATGAAGAACATGGTTAATCCGAGAACAGTAGCAATTGATTTTCCATCTACACCAAAAACACTGGTGTTTCCAAGTTGGTCAAACATACCTGCCAAACCTTTTCTTCTTCTAGAAACTGGTTTGTTTGCTGTAGGAACATTACTGGTTGGCATTTGCATGCCACCTGGTGTGGTGTTCTGTGGAGCTGAGGCGTTTGCGTTTATCATATGTATTGATTAATTTACTGGCGTGTAGCTAATAGGTTCATAAGGTAGACAGGTTGAGTCGGCAGCTCCAGTACAGATCTGACACTGTGCAGCATATGGACCAGCTTGACTGATCGTAAATGCGGCTGATGTTGGGCCAGTAGCCGTCAAGTTGGAGATAGTACCATCTGGCTGAACAACTCTGAAGATGTATCGCTGAGCCAGTGAGACCGTACCACAAGTGAGACTGACGGAGTCTCCAAGTGTTGGATCTTGAATCGTGTTGGTTGGTCTCGTAATGTTATTCATTCTAATAGATAGACACATTGGACCAGAAGCAGGCTGACAGATAGCACTGGTTGGATTTGAGTTTAGTCTACAGTTTTTAGCTCCAGTTGAACCAGTGTAACAAGTGAATCTTGAGTCAGCAGCTTGGCACTGTGCATCAGTGGTACAAGTTGAGTTACAGGATATGATCACAGGTGGAGGGGTAGGGGTCGGTGTAGGATTGACTGGAGGTGGAGTTGGGTTAGAACAACTCTGGTTGATGATTTGGAACTCACCACAGAGTGTGCCAGGATTATTACCGCCTACACAGACTTTGTCGAGTTGACCACATTGGCCAGCATAGGCTAATGCTTGTGCACGTTGTGCTTCAGTAAAGAGTTGTCCATTTTTCTCACAAACTAGTTCACCTTTTGAAGTTGGGGAAGTATGGAGAGTATCGCACTTGAAACCGTAGTAAGCTGAACAAGTACCGCCACCTGTACAGAAAGAGTCTTCAGGAGCACCAGCATCTTGGCAGATTCGTTGACCAGAAGGGCCTTGGCAGACGCCATTTCCACAACATGAGTCAGAATATCCAGATCCGCGCTCAGTACCGCAAGCAGTGTACAAAGGTACGCATTGTCCTGGTGGTGTTACTATATCTGTAGAGCATGAACTTCCTGATGCAGCTCTAGAGTTTGTAACGTCAGCTAGTACACAGAGTTTTCCATTCAGACAGCCATTAACACCGATAGTTTTACAGGTGATTTTTGTAGTTGAAGCACATAATGCCTCTGTTTTTTTCGATGTATCAATCATTCCACGATATTCTTCAATACAAGTCATTCCTTTAGTCCATGTAAATTGATTAGAACCATATCTACAACATTTTTCTCCACTTAAAGCGCTACACTTTTCTTGGGTGTTTGTAATAGTACCTGATTTAACAACATTAGTGGTTTTCTCTACACAACGACTTCGAGTAGTCCATGAGGTTGCACCCGAATTTCTATCATAACAGCATATTGGAGTTTCAGGTGTTGGACAGACCGCATCAGATAGTGTACTGGTAGTAACTGTTCCAGCAATCCCATTTGCTGCTTCACATTCAGCTGGAGTTTTCAATGATCGACTTGGATCTAAAGCTGATCCAGTGAGACAACAGACAGTTGTAGTTGCTGGACCGCATTGTGAATTTGCTACAACATTTGCCGTAGCTCCTGTGCTTGAGTTCCCTTGGCATAAGTTCCCAGGAGTAAATCGATAACTAGTTTCATTTTGAAAAGTAGTTGCACAACAAACGGGAAGTGCAGAAGTATTAATAGTTGGGCAAGCTGCAGGACTTGTAACAGTTGTAGGTACGGTACCTGCTGTACCACCAGCAATTGAACAAGCTCCAGGGGTTAAAACGCTGAGATTGTATGATGCTACATTACCTTTGTCAATAACTGGTATTGCACAACAAATGGTAGATGGTCCATCTCCAGAATCTCTGCAAGCCTGATCGCCTCTATCAGTTGGACCGGTTGTGATTGAACCTCCTATTTGGGTACAAGCTGAAGCTGGAATAAGTGATCTCATCGGAGAGAAAACTGTGCCATTAACAGCATCTAAAGTTGCAGAACAGCAAACGAGATTATTACTATTTGTGCATAACGCGGGATATACTTCCATAGCTACTGTATCACTTGTTGGGACACTCTTACATAAGTCTTTACTCATCATGCTGATCGTTGTTTCTCTGAAGTTTACTGTACTTGCAAATTTTGTCACTGAACAACATACATTATTCTGGTTGACATAGTCTCCAGTTTTACATAAGTTATAACAGTCTGCTGCAGTACCGTTAACTTCACAGGTAGTTACACATTGACACTCTGCCCACCACAATCTTTGGTACTCAAGAGGTGGGATCACTTCGCCTTCTCCATATTCAATTGGTGTACAGTTGCTGGGGGTAAGGCTGCTGGGTGTTTGTGTTAGGCCCTGTGCACTTACTTCCATAATTTTACTTGAATTTACAAATGAGAATGCAGCTAGAGAAACCACAAAAAACACCATAAATAGAAGTGCTTTTTTGATTTGTGTTAGTGCTGAGTTTTTTTTCATTTATTTTAGATTTGAATGTAGTTAGATAATTACTTATTCAGGCTTGACTCCTTTAGGATTTAAAGTGCATTTTCGGGTTGCAGGATTCCATGCTGTAGCTTTTGCATTGTGTGCCTCATTACAAATGGTTTTTCCAGCTTTATTACCGCATCCTTTGTCTGTTATTTGCCATCTCAGTCTACCTTCGATAGTCTTGCACACTTCAGTAACTTCATTAGTACAGCGGGTGGCGTTTTCAGTACATAGTGGAGGAAGGATAGCTGGTAAACATCTCTTATTATCTGGGCCACCCGATTCACTTCTACAGACAAGATCTAGGGAACATTCGTCATCTCTTGTACAAGGACTGCCTCCACCGTAAGACCCTCCCGCAGCCTGATTTCTGACATCTTGATTAACTTGGGTGAGGTAGTAGCCTGCGCCACCGCCGATAACGAGCATAAACAAGAAAACAATACTGAAGATCATCTTCAAAGGGAGTTTGCTTTTTCGTTTGATTGGAGTGTTTGGAGTCATCGAAGAATCCGCAGAACCTGTGCCGGAATCCATACCATCAGTTCCCATAGCGCCATTCATTGCGGGGGAGTAATTAGTGGTGAAAACGTTTGAATCACCAGCTGACACACCTTGTGCGCCACCAAAATTGTTAGTGTTTGATTGTGAATTTGTAGGTATGCTATCAAATGACATAGTTAAAAAATCTCTAAAAACCAGATATGAACAAAGAATACAGCATTGCCTGTGCTTGATGCAAGCAGGAAAGTGGGGATTGGGAGGTTTAGCTTGTAAGTGCGAACTCAGGACAGTTGCACTGGACTAGTTAGATGTTAGAATCAGATCAGGTGATGCGCTGTTTTTATCCTAGACTTTGTAGTGTATCCAATTAATCATGCCAAAAATTTCATCAAAAAAATCACCAATGAAATCTGCAAAACCAGCAAAACCTCAAATTGCCATTGTCATCCCGACTATTCGTGAGCTGGATTTTTTGCAGGATTGGCAAGAGCAGTTTGATCGACCAGATGTGGTGCTTATTGTGTGCGAGGATCGTCCCAAAAAATCTGTGCGCGTGCCCAAAATTGGTGCGGCGCAGTATCACTACTCGTGGAAAGAAATTGATGCGGATTTGGGCAAAAACAGTTGGATTATTCCCCGCAAGGTCTCGGCAATTCGTAACTATGGATTTTTGAAGGCGTTTGGGCTGGGTGTCGAGTACATTCTGACTTTAGATGATGATTGCTATCCGGTGCCAGGTCACAACTGGGTGGATTTGCATGTGGCGAATTTGCAGTTGCGAACGCCGGCGCGCTGGACGAATACCAATCCTGACGCGCGGCATTTGTACACTCGCGGCATGCCGTATCTGAACCGTGTTGAGCAGCCAGTCATGCTCAGTCATGGGGTGTGGACGAATGTGTTGGATCATGATGCGCCGACTCATCTGCAGACCTTGCAGTTCCGCGCCGAGTTTGCCGAGCATTTTTTGCAGATAATCCCCAATGGCGCGTATTTTCCGCTTTGTTCGATGAACTTTGCCTTTCGCGCGCAGTTGCTGCCGCTGATGTATTTTCCACTGATGGGCGAGAATGCGTTTGGCGAAAAATGGGGTTTTGATCGTTTTGATGATATTTGGGCCGGCATTTTTGCCAAAAAAATCATGGATCACTTGGGACTGGGTGTGGTGAACGGCGCGCCGATGGTCGAGCACCGCAAGGCTTCGGATCCCTTTGTGAATCTGCAGAAGGAGGCGGCGGGGATTACGGTGAATGAGGTGTTTTGGCAGAGAGTGGATGCTATTTCCTTGAAAGGAAACACAATTGTTGAGTGTTATCTGGAAATTGGAAAAGTAATTGGTACTAGTGATAATTGGGATTTAAATACACTAAGTGATAGTGCAAAAATCACAACAAAAAATTATTTTGTAAAATTAGGCCAGGCAATGTGTATATGGGCAAAATTATTTTCTAGCAGCACCAGCAGCTGAATAAGTGCTACTGTATCAAATTAATGTCGTATAAGTTAAGTATTTTTGATTCGTACATTTTTCCGGTATATTTTTTACTAAAAATATCGAGGCATTTTTGTCGAAGAGATATTTTTTCTTTTTCATCCAGAGAAATGTACCACAAGATTTTATTTGCTAATGAGATATGAGATTTATTTTCAAAAAGCAAATTCTTGCTTATCTTTTTTAGGATTTCTAGCGTTGCTCCAGAGTTACTACCTATAACAGGTAAGCCATATGATAGGGCTTCTATAGTAGTATAGCCAAATGTTTCTAGATCTTGTGAAGGCATGATGAACAAATCAGATTCTGAAAACAAAATATCTTTTTCTTTATCATCAATAGTATGTATGAAATGAACATTCTTGAATAATTTTTCATCTTCATATGTTATTAAAACCTCTTTGTACCAAATCAGAAAATCAACTGGGCTAGCAATGTAGCAAGTAAAATCGATATCTTTCTTTTTTAATATTGAAAGGGCTTTTAGAAGGATTGGTAGGCCTTTTCTAGGTTCAGCTCGACCAATATTTAATAGTGTAATGCTTTTTTTAGCATTATTTTTGAATACAGTTTGTTTTTTGTTTTTTGAGATTAGAAATCCGGGAATTACAATTGTTTTTTTTACAAGTTTGATAGGAAAATTAGTTGCAATGATTTTTTTTGAGTATTCGCTCAATGCAATAATTTTTGTTGCTTTTTTAATGATCAAAATCTGAAAGTAATGCAGAAGATATGTTTTGAAAATGAAAATAAAATTTTGTTGACTTGGTGATTTTAATGACTTTCTTTCTAAAAGTTCCGAGCCGTGAAATGTGTATATGATTTTAAATTTGAATATAAGATTTAGAAACAGAATCGGGATAGCAGCTGGCACAATCTGCAAATGAAAAATTAAATTGTCATTTTTATACCTAGTAAGTATTTGTTTGCAAGTAAGTAGCAGTAAAAAAAATTGAAGGAATTTATGGCTACTCGTATTTTTAATTTCAACTACATTTGAATCAGAAAAATATGTTTTTGATAAATGACCAGAAAAGCCAACAATGACTGATTGTATGTTATTTCTTTTTAGAATATGTGCTTGATTTTTGACATAGGTGGATACACCATCTTGTGCAAATTTTGCTAGAACAAAGACAATAACTTTCTTTTTCATCTGATCTGAATTCTAACACCGTTTACTAAAGAAACGAGTGTATTTTTTTGTATCACTTAATCATATAATGAGCTATTATATGAAAGTTGCGCAAAACCTTACTGTTGGTGTCTGTGCCTCAAGAAGAGAACATTTTGAGAGAATTCTTGAAATGGTGGGCAGTCAGTCAGTCTATCCAAAAAAAATTATTATTGTAACTACTTACGATTCGGTTGGTTTATTTAAATTAGTATTGATGTACTCTGAGATAGTAAGAAAATTATCTAAATTAACCAAAGTTACTATTATTCAAACAAATTTTGGAAATATATCACACTCAAGAAATATGGTTTTGGAACATACTAAGACAAA
>CAZOZK010000003.1:0-23691 GCA_964584245.1 uncultured Pseudomonadales bacterium
AATAAATGATACAGATGCATATATTGTTCAAGAAAAGATAGAAATTGAAAAAGAATACAGAGTGTATTACACAAAAAAACAGATTATTCCATATGTATCTTTAAAAGAATCTACCACAGAAAATAGTAGACCGCATATTTATGGATTTGAAACTATAAATAATGACTTACTCATTTTTTGCCAAAAAATTCAAAAAATCATACCTTATGATTTCATAGGATTGGATGTCGCAAAAACTAAATCAGGTTATACATTGATTGAAGCAAATCGAAGCCCACAATTTACAGGATACTTTCGAGAAACTGGGATTAATATTGCAGAACAGTTATTGCTAGATTTACTTGATAATTCGAACTAACTATTTTATGTCTAAATTATTATTGATTTCTTCAAACCCAAATATTACAAGTATTAATTCATCCTTGAAGGATCATTCTTTTGATTTGCTAACTTTTAATAGTGTCGATAAAAATTACAAAAAACTACCATTCAATCAAATCTATGTTACAAACGAATTTACTGATTTTGATACTATCACTGATTTGATCAAAGCTAACACGTACGACGCAGTGTTTACGAGTGAAGAAAAATATGTTGAACTCTGCATTCTACTTCAAGATTTTTTTAAACTAAACCATACTTCGTTTCAACATATAGATTGTTTGAGAAACAAGTGGGTTATGAAACAATGTTTTAGACAACAGAGTGTTCCACATGCAAATGGATTTATCGTTGAAAACCCATTAACATTTAATTCACTACCTTTCCCATTTATATTAAAACCTGCAGCAGAATGTACTTCAAAATTTGTAAATAAAATTCATACAAGAAAAGAATTAGTAAATGCTTTTCATACTTATTCTTCATATACTGATCTTAAGGATTTAAAAGAACATAATTATCATTATAAAAATTACACACCTTTTAAAAAAAGTATTTTAATTGCAGAAACAATTTTAACTGGAAAAGAATATTCAGTAGATTCATTTGTTACAGCATCAGACATATCACACACACCAATCTTCCAATATGTATTAGCATCAGACTTAAATATTGATGACCATCACTTAGCAATCAGAGTGACACCTCCAATAACAAGCAAGCATAATGTTGAAATTATCCTCAACACGATCACTGCTGCAATCAAGTCTATAAAACCAATTAACATAACAACTCATACTGAAGTATTCTTTGATAACAATAGCTTAGAATGCAAAGTTGTTGAGATTGCTGGAAGACATGGAGGATTACGTGGTGAGCTAATTCAAAAAGCAACTGATATAGATTTTTATAAAACTAGCATAGATACAGCTTTAGGGCAAAAAATTAAACATAAATTCCAAATAAAAAGAGCCGTTGGCGCAATATACCTCTATTCATTTAGGGAAGGAGTTTTAAAATCTTTTGATTTCAAGGAAAAAACAAATGATACTATCTTCTTTTTTAAAAATGTAAGTAAAGTTGGAGACAAAGTTGGATTAGCAAAAAACGGTAATAAACCTATAGCAAAAATTGCTATTACTGGAACAACTCCTGAGCAAGTACTTGAGATTGCTACACAGTTAATTTTTGATCTACAGAAATATATTATTCTCTCAGATTAAGCATGCTCCTCCCAATCTACCAGCCGCTTGGTTCATCAACGCACTTGCTTGCGCAGAAAGTGGGGGAGAAATCTCAAACTAAAGCCACACACACCGGCACGCTTGATCCCATGGCTGAAGGAGTAATAGTAATCTTGACTGATAAAGATCGATTTAAAAAGCAAGAACTTGCTAGCTGGAGAAAAACGTATCAATTCCAGGTACTTTGGGGAGTAAGTACCGATACCCATGATCTTTTGGGATTGATCACAGAAAATTGTGAGATGAAAGTTCAACGCAAAAATCTGGATACAAAAATTGTACGCCTTTTGCCACAATTTATTGGAGAGCAGACCCAACTAGTTCCAGCTTTCAGCGCCAAGAGAATAGACGGGCAATCATATTTTGATATGGCAAAAGATAAAGAAGCAGTCGAGCAAAATGTAACCAAACTCACCCACACTCAAGAAATTACAATCCATTTTCTCGAGCATCTAGAAACTCAAGAAATCCCGATCGAACAGATCATCACGCAGCTCAACAAAGTAATCCCTAAACTCACAAATGATTTTCGCCAAGAAGAAATTCTGTTCAAGTGGAACGAATTGATCCAAAATCTCCCACAAAAAGAACAAACACCATTTCTCCTTACTACCCACACAGCCACCACCAGCAAACGCACCTATATTCGCGGGTTGGTGCGCGACTTGAGCAAACAAATGGGCATCCCGGCTACCACTTTTCACATCAAGCGAACTGCAAATGGACCTTACCAGATACAAGATTGTATCTGCTTGGTATAATAGTGTGTGAATACTTTTCAGCTAGCAGATAATCAAGCCACAAAACCATCAACCAAAACAACTACCAAACCAAAGGTTGCTCTTGGCATGTCCGGTGGGGTTGACTCCTCGCTGTGCGCGCACTTGCTCATCGAGCAAGGCTATGACGTAACTGGGGTGTACATGGAGTGTTGGAGAGCTCCAGGCTGCAGAACCGATCAAGATCGCAAAGATGCGCTCACAGTCGCACTCGAACTCAACATTCCATTTCAAGTGTTAGACTTCAAAACCACCTACAAAGAAAAAGTGGTCGAACTTTTTTTCCAGGATTACGCGGCCGGCTTAACCCCAAATCCAGATGTACTATGCAACAAAGAAATCAAATTTGGCTTATTTTATGACTGGGCAATGGCACAAGGATTTGATTTTGTGGCGACTGGGCATTACGCTCGAATCATTCATGAAAATGACAAAGCTCACCTCGCTATTCCGGCTGACACTCATAAAGATCAAACCTATTTTCTGTACCCAATTACTACACAACAGCTTGAACACACGCTATTTCCGCTACAGGACATAACCAAAGATCGAGTCCGCCAAGAAGCAACAACACGCAAACTTCATGTTGCCACTAAAAAAGACTCAGTCGGCATTTGTTTTATTGGCGATATCAATGTGCACGATTTTTTGCGCGAGCGGTTGGGCGAAAATCCTGGCGATGTCGTCACAAAAGAGGGCACAGTCATTGGCAAACACAACGGACTTTGGTTTTACACTGTGGGCCAACGCCATGGATTTACTATTTTCAACAAATCGATGCACACGCTTGCCTCTGGCGAAAAAATCTCCAAAGAAAATATTCCACCATTCTACGTAATTCGCAAAAATCAAGAAAAAAACCAGCTGGTAGTCGGGTTTGGCCATGACACCACCACGGATACCATACTAGTTGATGACCTCCATATTATTGATGAAAACACTAGTGAAGATATTTTTGAGGATGCAAATCTCTTTGTCAGAATTCGCCACACGGGCAAACTTGAGCCGGTTAAACACGTAACTAAAGAAAATAAACACCTCACAATTCAGCTAGAAACCGCCATTGCTGGCATTGCCGCCGGCCAATCTGCTGTGTTGTATCTCAAGAATAAAGACGGATACATCTGTCTTGGTGGGGGAGTAATCCAGTAAAATCCCCACTAAAGGCATCCAGAATCCCACAACCCCAACATCACCCTCTTGACCCTGTCCTAATCCTTGCTATAATAAACATTCTTCCTAACAAAAGATCGAGTTCTTAACCGAATACTCATCTTTCTACACATATACATTGAAACAAACTTGAAAGAGTGCTCTACACTTTTTCTATTTTGTTGAGTTTTGTCTGCTCACAGTAGACAAAATCAGTTTTTTTGTGGGCACACAAGTGCAGGAACCGAACATTAACAAGTAAAGAGTAAGAAAACGTTTGTTCGTGTGTTAGAACGCGCACGACAAACATACAACTCATATCATTCTGAGATAATCAGAGTGATAGGAAACCGTACAATTTCTTTGAATTTTTTTAAGGATAACAAATGAGCTAATACTCAAACTTTTTTTGAGAGTTTGATCCTGGCTCAGGATGAACGCTGGCGGTGTGCCTTAGGCATGCAAGTCGAACGGCTCAGCAATGAGCAGTGGCAGACGGGTGAGTAACACGTAGGAATCTACCCAAAAGTGGGGGATAGCCCTCCGAAAGGAGGGGTAATACCGCATATGGTCGCAAGATCAAAGACGCAAGTCGCTATTGGAGGAGCCTGCGCGCTATCAGTTAGTTGGTGAGGTAATGGCTCACCAAGACTATGACGGCTAGCCGATGTGAGAGCATGATCGGCCACAAGGTTACTGAGACACGGAACCTACACCTACGGGTGGCAGCAACCGGGAATATTGCGCAATGGACGAAAGTCTGACGCAGCGACACCGCGTGTGGGATGACGCTCTTAGGAGTGTAAACCACTGTGGCAGGGGATGAAATTTGACAGTACCCTGCTAGAAAGCACCTGCTAACCACGTGCCAGAAGCCTCGGTAATACGTGGGGTGCAAGCGTTATCCGGATTTACTGGGCGTAAAGCGTACCGTCGGTTGTTTTTTATGTTTCTTGTTTAAGCCCGAGGCTCAACTTCGGACAAGCAAGAAAAACTGGAAAACTTGAGTTTGTTTGAGGCAGCTGGAATTCTCAGTGGAGGGGTGAAATCCGTAGATATTGAGAGGAACGCCAATCGCGAAGGCAGGCTGCTAAGACATAACTGACACTCATGGACGAAAGCTGGGGTAGCAAAAGGGATTAGAGACCCCTGTAGTCCCAGCCGTAAACACTCCTTGCTAGCTGTTTTCCCTTCGGGGGGAGTGGCGTAAGCTAACGCGTTAAGCAAGGCGCCTGGGGAGTACGACCGCAAGGTTAAAACTCAAAGGAATTGACGGGGGAGCGCACAACCGGTGGAGCATGTGGTTTAATTCGATACAAAGCGAAAAACCTTACCCAGGTTTGACATCCGCCTATGTCCTTTTCGAAAGAAAAGCACTTAGTGGCGAGACAGGTGATGCATGGCTGTCGTCAGCTCGTGTCGTGAGACGTCCTCTTAAGTGAGGTAACGAGCGCAACCCTTGTCCTGTGTTACACGTATCACAGGAAACTGCCTCGATCATATCGGGGAGGAAGGAGAGGATGATGTCAAGTCAGCATGTCCCTTACATCTGGGGCTACACACATCCTACAATGGCGCCGACAACAGGTTGCAAAGCCGTAAGGCAGAGCCAATCCTATAAACGGCGTCTCAGTCCGGATTGAGGGCTGCAATTCGCCCTCATGAAGTCGGAATCGGTAGTAATCGCAAATCAGCAGGTTGCGGTGAATACGTTCTCGCTCCTTGTACACACTGCCCGTCAAGCCAGCAAAGTCGGCAGCGCCCGAAGCGGGTGACCGGAACTCGCAAGAGACCGGCCCTTCTACGGTGAGGTCGGCGATGAGGACTAAGTCGTAACAAGGTATCCGTACTGGAAGGTGCGGATGGATCACCTCCTTTCTAAGGAGATGGGTTGGGGGTATCACGACCCCCTTTCTCCCAAAATTGGTAACAATTTTGAAATAAAGTGTGAAGTCCTATGATTCCCATATCTAGGCACGGTCTTTCTATCACTCTGACTAGGTCAGAAAATATGAGTTTTTTCTTACTTTTTAACTTGAAATTTCAGATTTTGTGGATTATTATCCCAAAATCTGGCTAGCAACAGTTAAAAAACCCAGTATCTGGGTTTTTTTATTGCCATTTTTCGAAATTATTGCCTCTTACCATCTTTAGTAAGCGGGGGAACGTGGCCCAACATACATCCCAAACAAAAACCCTTTGCCTGAGGATTATTGGTAATTGCTTCTTTAAGCCCTTCCGGCGAAATATACACAAGTGACGCCGCGCCGATATGCTTTCGCACTTTTTCAAGGTCTCCGCCATAATTGTGCACAATCAACTCGGCAGGATTACGCGTATTTATCCCCAAATGACACGGCTTATCTATGGGTGGACAGAGAATCCGCACATGAATCGCCTTGGCACCATACTGTTTTTTGAGTAATCGAATCAAACTAGTAGTAATATTGCCCCGAACCAGCGAGTCATCAACCAGACAAAGCCGCTTGCCACGCACAATATCTTTGGCAATGTCAAAATGAGCAAGCACTTTTTGGGTAATCTGGTCAATATCAGCTGTCATAAAAGTCCGCTGCTCGGTGATCGAAGTCTCTTTATCACTAATCGCCTGCACATACGACAATTTAAGAATGTTGGCAAACCCTTGGCCACCAGAAATCCCGGTGCCAGGCACACCAATTACCATATCAACCTCTTTTCTGGTGAGAGGGGCCTCTCGAGCCAGAATTTGGCCAGATCGAAAGTGAACTTGATTAACATTTGGACTATTTCGCAAGTCCTTGGGATGCTTGGTGGGAAGATGCGCTCGAGAAATTTCATCCATAAGATACACATTTTCAAAAATACACAGTGCTTTAGGTGTTGTAAGCGACGGCTTCTTGATTTTTCTTACTCCTGACTCAGTAAATTTAATGATTTCGCCAGGAAGCACTTCCTTGATATGATTTGCCCCCAGAATCGCAATACTACTTGTTTCAGATGCCACAATCCATTGATACGGTTTTGCTTGACTCAACCGACCATACACCAGCGGACGAATCCCCAACGTATCACGGCATGCATAGAGCGTCTGCGCAGTAGCAATCAGCAAACTAAACGCACCTTTTTGGCGAAGCAATGCACTCGAAATACGTGCATCCCAACTAGTCTGCGGTTTTACCCCCAGTTTGTGTGCAAAAAGCACTGTATCACTTAGTCCAGACGCTTCATCCCCAGGATGGGTAGAAAACTGACCATTGTGAGCCACACTAAACACTTCTTGACTCTTTTGATGTACCATTCGCAGCGGTTGGACATTTTCAAAGCTCTGCTCACCAGAAGTACCATACCTGGTTTGCATAAGAATCATCCGAAATGGCGTCTTTTTATACGTATCAACCAGCCCACCGAGCACCTCTCGAATTTTTCCCTGGCCTTTGAATTGATATTCTTTGCCAGCACTATCAATCGCCCAAAAACCAGCGCCATCGTAGCCGCGAGTTTGGAGCGTGAGCAATGCTTGGTAGGCAGTAGAAAATAATGGCGCATCTACTGCGGAAAAAATGCCGACTATACCGCAATGATCTTGTAAGGGAACTTTATCAGTGTGATGACTGGGCAAAAAAGTCATAATTAATTCTACAGCTGGCAGCACAATTATCTATGTGCAACTGTTACCTACACAGTTGGCAAGATTATGATAAAATAACGTTCTTCACAGCGGATACTGTGTGCAGTCAACACCGCACCATTATTCTTGGGTGTGTAGCTCAGATGGTTAGAGCGCAGTCCTGATAAGACTGAGGTCCTTGGTTCGATTCCAAGCACACCCACCAAATTGACACATTTGTATATCAAAATACATCAAATATATTCATTTTTACTTTTAATGCCATTAGCAGTCTCGACACATGAGTGCTAAAATGACCAACTATCAAAAAGGGCCTATACATCAATCCCAATCAGGTGCCACGTCCCAATAACTTCAGATCAGCATTGATTTTTAGCAGACAAAGATTTAGAATGCTAATTCAATGATAGAAGACGACAAAAAATCAAATCTACCAGATAAAAAAAGTGAGCAGCAGCCAGACGATACCAAGGCAACTGCAAAAGTGAGCGTTGGTGAGTCAGGTCAAGCAAAAAATGTGAAGGCGGACTCAGATACTGAATCAAAAACCGACTCATCCCAAGAAATTCAAACACTTCTGCCAACCAATCAACTCGTCCTACCAGTGATTCCAGTGCGTGATGGCATTTTATTTCCCAGTACCGAGTCTGTATTAACTTTTGGCAGACAACAATCAATCACCGCAATCAAATCTTCAATCCGAACCCGTAACTTAGTAGTATTGGTAAGTCAAAAGAAAGAAAATCTCGAAAATCCAAAGCCCAGTGACCTATACACCGTGGGAACGTTGGCCATGGTGGACCGAACACTCAAGGGAGATGGCTATGTGAATGCGCTGGTTAAGGGTGTTGGCCGGGTAAAAATCATCCGATATATCAAAACCCAGCCAAATTTCGTGGCTCAAGTGGTAAAACTAGAAGATGTGTTTGAAAAAGATGAAGAATTGACCGCATTGGCGACGCATCTACAGAAAGTATTCCGAAAAGCGGTCCATAGTGGCAAAACTGTGGAGTTTTTAAACTTCATGAAGTTGATGAGTGGGGTTAATGAGAGTGAAATGGCCGACCAAATTGCTAGTTCTTTGACTGCGAAGACTCCTAAAAAGCAATTAATCCTCGAAACCCTCGATGTAAAAGAGAGAATTAAGCTCATTATTGAGCAGTTATCACAAGAAATGAAGGTTTTGGAGATAGAAAAGGACGTGGCACACAAAACACAGGCCAAATTCGATAAACACATGCGCGAAAGCGTGCTTCGGGAACGACTGCGCACTATTCAGAAGGAATTAGGCGACATTGATGACGAAGAAGAGACAGCAAATGAGTACGAAGCACAGCTCAAAAAGCTCAAAGCGCCAAAAACTATCAAGGATAAAATTGCAAAAGAGCTCAAAAAACTCAAACAACTCTCGATGAACAATCCTGAGGGCGGCTATATTCGCAGTTGGCTCGACACCATGTTTGAGTTGCCTTGGGGAGTGTATAGCAAAGGCAACTTTAACTTGAGTAAGGCGCAGACTATTTTAGAAAAGAATCATTATGGTTTACCAAAGGTAAAAGACCGAATCCTCGAGTACATTGCGGTGCTGCAGCTCAATCAGGAGCAGGCAAAGCAAGAAAATACTGAAAAATCAGAAAAAAACGAAAAAACTGGGAATACAAGAAAAGCGGGTAAAAAGGATCCAGATCACTTCAAGAAAGATCAATACTTACCAACTATTCTGTGTTTTGTCGGACCTCCAGGTGTAGGTAAAACTAGTATTGGCAAAAGTGTAGCAGAAGCGCTCGGGCGTGAGTTTGTCAAAGTCTCTCTGGGAGGCATTCGTGATGAGGCAGAAATTCGCGGCCACCGCCGAACCTACGTTGGCGCCATGCCAGGCAGAATCGTGGCCGGTATGAAGCAAGCCAAAAGCATGAATCCAGTCTTTATGCTCGACGAAATTGACAAAATAGGCAACGATTTCAGGGGCGACCCATCTGCAGCACTACTTGAAGCACTCGATCCAGAGCAAAATCATGGATTTGAGGACCACTATATAGATGTACCTTTTGATTTATCTCAAGCATTATTCATTACTACTGCCAACACACTCGATACAATTCCCCCTGCGCTGCGCGATAGACTCGAGATTATTGAGTACACGGGATACACGCAAGAAGAAAAAGAGGCGATTGCTAAACACTATTTACTCAAGAAAGCGATCAAAAATAATGGATTGCTTCCGTATAAGATTGCAGTTCCAGATGAAACACTGGCATTTGTGATTAGTCGATATACTAGAGAAGCTGGTGTCCGTAGCCTAGAGCGCAATTTGCACACGTTGCTGCGCAAAACTGCTCGGGAAATTTTGGTAGATTCAGGGGAAAAGGGAGAAGAGAAGAAAGATGAGAAAAAAGCAGCAAAATCTTACAGCTTATCACCCCAAAAAGTGATTAGTCTGCTCGGCCCAGAAATGTATGACGAAACACTCACCGAACAAGAAGATGTGGTTGGCTTGGCAACGGGCCTAGCCTGGACCAGTGTCGGGGGAGATGTCCTGTTTATTGAGGTCGCACTGAGCCCTGGCAAAGGCATTATCCAGCTCACTGGAAAATTGGGTGATGTTATGAAGGAATCTGCCCAAGCCGCGCTGACCTATGTCAAATCAAACGCCAAAAAGCTAGGAATCGACGAAAAAGTCCTGGCAAAAACCGACGTGCACGTCCACGTACCAGAGGGAGCGGTGCCAAAAGATGGTCCATCGGCTGGTATCACTATGACAACCGCGATCGTATCTGCATTTACCAATCGAGCCGTCAAAAAAGAAGTTGCCATGACTGGTGAAGTGACGCTACGAGGACGCGTGTTGCGCATCGGTGGCCTCAAGGAAAAATCAATCGCGGCGCACCGAGCTGGCAGCACCACCGTGTTGATTCCAAAAGACAATGCCCGAGATCTAGTAGATATCCCAGAATCAGTCAAAAAAGCCATCACCTTTATTCCTGTTGAACACATGGATGCTGTTTTGGACATCGCCCTCCTCAAAAAGTAACAGGTGATGGTAGTATAGAGACAATGACTACAGTTCTGACTCTCAAAAAAATTATTTTAGCGCTGCTCATTGTGGGCGTGGCGAGTGTTTTTGCGGGATGCATTCCGCAGCTCGACAAGCGCAAGTACGCTGGCTTGCAGGTAACCGTTTCTGACGTTCCCGCAACAATCTATTTGGATGGCACCTATCTTTCCGAAACTCCATTTAAACAAAATGATTTGAAACCAGGCGTGTACACACTCAAAATTCAACCCGATGATGCGAGTCTTGTGCCGTACGAACTGCCAATCCGATTAACTGGCGGATTATTGACCGCTGTGGTCTGGAATCCTGGCACTCGACCTGAGCTGAGTGGAGGGGTTGTGTATGAGCTAGAGCGACTCAGCAATCGCCAACAAACCGAGCTGGCTATTTCAAGTATTCCTGATGGTGCAATTGTGAGGATTAATGATGGCGACATGGATTTCGCCCCGCTGGTCCGGACCGACTTGACCGCTGGTAAACAATCTATCGCCCTCACTTTGCCTTCGTATGATGATCAAAATCACACTTTGAATTTAGTGCCCGGCCACCGGCTTTCGGTCTTAGTCAAAATGGCTCGCACTGCGGACACGTTTGATGCGGGGGATGGGGCAGCGGTAAGTAGTACTGGGGATACAAATGCCGATACGGCTAATGCAACTGATACTACCACCACTTCAGAAACTGCAACTTCGTCAGCAATTCGTACTGCTCAAAAAACGCCGGTAACGGGTAGTGGTGCGGGCGCGAGTGGCAGTGCAACTTTCACTGGAAAAAAAGTGACTATTTTGCCAACCGGATTTATTCAAAATGGGGAAGAAGTGGTACGCGTTCGCGAAAGTTCGAGCGCTGCATCTAGAGAATTGGGATTTGCAAAAGTTGGCCAGTCATATCAATACTTGAATGTAACCACGGCGGATTGGATCAAAATTCAATTTAATTCTGTACCGGGTTGGATCAGTAAAACGTACGGCCGAGTAGAGTAAATTGTAGTGAAAATCACGATACATTTTGAGTAACTAATGCCAGAAATAACCCCACTACGCGTATTTTTTTTGTGCTGGATTTCATTTTTTGTACTGTTTTGGAGCAAAGCGCTTTTCATTGATGCTACGGGCAATTTAGTCGCTGGACATCCAATTATTTGGGCGGACTGGGCAGCACATTTGACCATGACCAATGCCATTGCGCAAAGAGGAATCAACATAGCCAGTCCGCTGGTGATTGGTGAGCCATTTCGCTATCCATTTATGATCAACGCAGTTTCGGCAGTGCTGATTCGTTTGGGCGTTGGGCTTATTCCTGCCATGGTAATGCCCAGTTTTTTGAGTAGTATTTTTCTGTTATTCGCGCTGGTGTGGTGGTTTAGAATCTTGCTAAAGTCTGACTCAAAAGCCATGCTGGCAACCACGTTTTTCTTCTTTTCAGGAGGATTGGGATTTGTGTATGCACTCAAAGATATTTCAGTTGTTTGGCAGCAAGCAGAACTCCCTTGGTACACTTTTCTGGCCCAAACTTCCCAATCATATACCTACCATGAAAAATTTAGCGTAGTGGCAATTAATGTGATTCACGGCATGATCATTCCCCAACGTGCATTTAGTTTGGGAGTAGCCGTTGCATTGATTGGACTGACACTTATTTTGAGATGGTGGAGGAGCGAACAGAACATTAAACGTTTTGAGAAGTCGTGGTGGCAACTTATGG
The DNA here is from genome assembly GCA_964584245.1 of uncultured Pseudomonadales bacterium. Taxonomy (GTDB): domain Bacteria; phylum Patescibacteriota; class Microgenomatia; order UBA1400; family PJMF01; genus CAZOZK01. The sequence continues at coordinate 11,926 of CAZOZK010000003.1, forward strand.
CTGCTGGAGTATTGTTTGGTTTTCTCCCGCTGATTCACACGCATTCATTTATTGCCGTCTTTTGTATCTTGAGTTGCTGGGCAATTGTTTCGCTGGTACAAAAACAACTTAAAAAATTGCTTGGCTGGATGCTGATTGCCGGCATTACGACAGTTATTGCGTTGCCGCAACTCATTTATTTACAGGTGTTTACGGAATTTACAAATACCACTATCGGGTCATCAGCAACATCAATAAGAATCGGCTGGATGGCTTCAGATTTTTCTATGAACTGGATTGTTTTTTCACTACTAAACTGGGGTGTGGTCTTGCCACTGGCGGCACTTTCGCTTGGCATGCTTCGCAAAGAGAAACTAGCGCTAGAAACATTGCCATTTTGGGTGCTGTTTATTGCCGCCAATCTAGTTTCATTTCAGCCAAGCATTTGGGATAACACAAAATTACTTATTTGGGCATATATTGGATTTTGTGGATTGGCGGCGACCAGCATAGCCCAACTCATCAGCCAACAAGCCAGACAGAAAAAATACATACTAAGAGTAAAAGTAGCTTTTGTTATTGGAGTATTCTTGGCAATGCTTGCCGTAGCAAGTGGCAGTCTTGATCTGTATCGCATACTTCGACATGATCTGCACAAACAACAGCTAGCCAGTACACAAGATCTGGAATTAGCGCAGTGGGTCAAAAAAAATACGCCAAAAGAGAGTATTTGGCTGACCGGAAATTGGCACACTCATTGGTTATTTACGCTGACCGGTCGCCAAGCTGTGCTGACCTATCCTGGCTGGGTGTGGACGCATGGATATAGCTATCAAGAACAAGAAATGCTCACGAGAAATATCTATGAAGGTGCCAGTGTAAATCCGGTAAATCTACAAAAATATGGCATAACCCACATCGTGGTCGGACCATATGAACGACAGCAATTTAGAGTAAATCCCATTTGGAATTCCGACAATCCCAGTACTTTTGTTGAGCTTCTTTACGAGACAAAAACCACCAGAATATTTGTGGTCAAAAGCTCGATGTTATAAATTCTAGCTAAATTAATTCTGCGCTCTATCCAGAACCGCAATAAAATCAAGAACATCTAGGCTAGCTGTGCCAACCAAAACGCCATCTGCAGATTGAGTTCCAGGAGTTACATCACCACCATCAAAACTTCCAACATATTCACGAATGTTTTGGCTATTCACACTACCACCGTACATCACCACAACATCTCCAAAAGCTTGTAAAATCTGTTCTTTGGCTTTTGCATAATCCTGTGGTGAAGTGTTTTGGCCGGTCCCGATTGCGGCCAATTCCTCGTAGGTCACCAGGCACTTTTGCATATCAGAAAACTGCACTTCAAGTTTTAATTCAATAGCTTGCTCTTCGATATACTGCTCATCAACACAAATAATTGGCGTCATTTGGGCGGCCAACGTTTGCACTACTTTTGCGGCGATTTCTCGAGAAGATTCATGGAAATAGCGACGTCGTTCTGAGTGTCCCATAATGACGTACTTCACCCCAAGTCCTTGCAATTGAAGCGCATTCACTGCCCCAGTGTAACTGCCCGCAGGGAACTGACTCACATCTTGCGCAGCCAACTCAATCTGCACCGGCACCAGACCCGATGAATACTTTTCCTGCCACATTTTTAACCACGCTGCAGCCTCAATCAAAAAAGGAAACGGTACGGCCAACACCACACGAGTTTGGTCTGAATACTTGCGCGTGCTCAGTTGCAACTCAAATGCTTCGAGCCATTCGTGTATCTCCAAAAGTGTTTTATTTGACTTCCAGTTGGCAATAAAATAATGCATGAACTCACTATACCACCCAAACCCGAAGCCATGCTATAGTGTCATTCGTGTCTGATTTTCTCGAAAGCCTCAACCCAGAACAACTCAAAGCGGCCACTCATAAAGATGGTCCCGCACTTGTGCTAGCTGGAGCTGGATCCGGAAAAACTCGGGTGCTGACCACCCGCGTGGCGTGGTTAATTCAAGAACACAACGTACCCAGTGAATCGCTATTGTTGGTGACATTTACCAACAAAGCAGCAGGGGAGATGAAAGAGAGAATACGAACCTTAACCGGTCAAATTTTGCCGTACTCTGGCACGTTTCATAGCATCAGCGCGCGGATTTTGCGTCGATACGGCATGGCGCTTGGACTAGATCCAAATTTCACCATTTACGATAGCGATGATCAACTTTCTCTGCTCAAAGATATTTACAAACAACATGGATTCGATCCCAAAATTCACAACCCAAAAGGTGTAAAAGCAAAAATTTCTGAGGCGAAAAATGAGTTGCTCACGCCACAACAGCTGGCGGATATTGCTCAAAACAGTTATCAAGAAACCGTGGCAACCTTGTACAAATATTACAATCAAGCTCTGGTCAAAAATCAGTCGCTCGATTTTGATGATTTGCTGGTCAAAATGGTCACGCTGTTACAAGAAAATGAATCTGTGCGAACTCGTTTCCAAACTCAATTTGAGTATATTTTGATTGACGAGTATCAGGACACAAATACAGTGCAGTATCAACTTACTCGTTTGCTCAGTGCGCCTCAAGAAAATATTTTTGTGGTAGGAGATTTTTCGCAAAGTATTTACGCTTGGCGCGGAGCTGACTATCGAAATATGCTGCGACTCAAAGATGATTTTGCCAATATTAGCGAGTACAAACTTGAACAGAATTATCGCTCAACCCAAACCATTTTGGATGCTGCTACACAAATTATCTCGAAAACGACCGAACATCCAGTACTCAAACTGTGGACGGATAAAGCCGATGATCAACAAATTACCTTGATTGAAGCCAGCAGTGGTGACACCGAGGCTGCCCACATTATCGAGACAATTAAACATGAACTGGTCCCAAAATATTCCTACAAAGATATAGTGATTTTATACCGCACCAACGCCCAGTCGCGCGCGTTTGAAGAGGCGTGTCTCAAAGCTGGCGTGCCGTACCAAATCGTTGGTGGGTTTAAATTTTATGATCGCAAAGAAATCAAAGATGTGTTGAGTTTTATTCGCTGTTTGGTGAATCCTGAAGACACGGTGAGCATCAAGCGTGCAGAAGGATTGGGAAAACGCCGCTATGCTTCATTCTTAAAATGGAAAGAAAAATACCTGGCATCAAAAGAAAAAGAAGAAAATGGAGAAGCCGGTGAAGTCGGCGCCAAACTCACAAAACTTACTACTCACGAACTGCTCAAAGAAATTTTAACTGCCAGCGAGTATGCAGATCGATTTGATGCCCACGACGAAGAGGACCGGGCTAAGTTAGAAAACATTCAAGAGTTGTTCAACGTGGCAGCACAGTTTCCTGATTTGACCAGTTTCCTCGAGAATATTGCCTTGGTTCAGGATAGTTATATGATAGATTCCAAGCCGCATCAACAACCAGAAGCCCTGACGCTGATGAGTTTGCACTCCGCAAAAGGGTTGGAATACTCAGTAGTCTTCATGGTCGGTATGGAAGAGGGAATTTTGCCACACAGTCGGGCGCTGCTCGAAAAAACGCAAATAGAAGAAGAACGCCGATTGTGCTACGTGGGCATCACCCGGGCTAAAGAAAAATTGTATCTTTCATACGCCGCACAACGCTGGCAGTACGGCACACGAACCTATAGTACTCAAAGTCGATTTTTACATGATATTCCACCTGCCTTGCTCGAACGCATTTCTGTTGGTGAAAATGGCAGTGATGGCAGAAATTCTGGCAACTCGTATGGACAACGCAATTTTGGCAACTCATCTTACAACGGCTACGGATCTGAACAATCCTACAGCAATAGATCTCTTGGATCTTCGTTTGATTCATCAGCAAAAAGATCCTCTCAACCGAGTAACGCACGCCGTGTTGTAGTTGATGAAGACACCCTCGACAGCATACTTAGCGGTGACATCGATATTGACTCTTTTTTGGATAGTTAGAACGCAAAGTAAACTATGGTGCCAAAATATCCTATGAATTATTGAGTAAATAAAGGTATACTACTCTGATGATAATTCGAGCCGTCCGCGAAGAAGAAAAAGAACTCTACAATAAGGTTGTGGATCATCCTTTGCAATCCTGGGAGTGGGGGACATTCCGCGCTAAAACAGGACTCCAAGTTGAACGAATCGGTTTTTTTGAAAAGGGAATTTTAAAACGCGGCATTCAAGCAACGTTTCATGAGATTCCACATACAGGCAAAACTGCAGGCTATGTTCCAAAAGGTTTCATGCCAGACGAAGAGCAATTAGCTGCGCTAACTCAAATCGGTAAAGACCACAAAGCCTTGTTCGTAAAACTTGAACCAAATGTTTCTGAACCAGTCGCGACTGTTTCGGCACACCACACCATTGCTGATTTTCTCCTCAAAAACAATGCTAAGCCTGGCAGACCACTGTTTACCAAATACACCTATATTCTTGATTTAGATAAACCTGAGGATGAACTGTTTGCAAATCTAGAAAGCAAAACCCGCTACAACGTCAATCTTGCTTACAAAAAAGGCGTGCGTATTTTTGAAGACACTTCAAAAGAGGGCATGGAGCAGTACATCAAAATTCTTGAAGAAACAACACAAAGACAAGGTTTCTACGCTCACGGCCCAGCATATTTTAGAACCATGTGGGAAACGCTCGGCCAATCTGGCATGTTGCGCATTTTCCACGCCACCTACAATGATGAAACGCTCGTTACTTGGGTAATGTTTGTGTTCAACGGGGTTTTATATTATCCATACGGTGCTTCACTGCGAATCCACCGAGATGTTATGGCAAGTAATCTTATGATGTGGGAGATGATTCGATTTGGTAAATCAGTCGGCTGCACCAAATTAGATATGTGGGGATCACTTGGTCCTGATCCAGACAAAAAACACCCTTGGTATGGATTTCATAAATTCAAAAAAGGATACAACGGCGTGTTGCACGAAACACTTGGAACATATGATCTAGTCGTTGATTCACGATTTTACGGACTATTTCGATTGGTTGAAAATATACGCTGGAAACTTTTACGACTTAGAGCTAAACTGCCTCTATAAACATAATTTGACTCAAACTAAGTAACAAGACATAAAGAAACAAACAGAAAGGCACCATGGCAGCACGATTTAAACGAGTTCTCCTCAAGGTAGGCGGCGAATCAATGATGGGAGACAGAGACTACGGAATTGACCCTCAAGCAGCACTCGATGTTGCAAATCATATTAAAGATATTTATGCGCTTAATGTTGAGATCGCAGTGGTTATTGGTGGCGGAAATATCTTTCGTGGTATGTCAGGCTCAAAAAATGGTATTGACCGAGCTACAGCTGACTACATGGGTATGTTAGCAACCGTCATGAATGGATTGGCGTTGCAAGATGCACTCGAAAAAGTTGGCGTGCCGACTCGTTTGCAAAGTGCTCTCCAAATGCCAGCCGTTGCAGAAAACTTTATTCGTCGCAAAGCTATCCGCCATATGGAAAAAGGTCGCGTGGTTATTTTGGGAGCAGGAACTGGAGTACCTTATGTCACAACAGATACCGGGTCTTCACTCCATGCGCTGGAATTAAAGTGTGATGTGCTGATGAAGGCAACCAAGGTAAATGGTGTCTATGATCGTGACCCAGCAAAATTCCCAGACGCGAAGCGTTTTAGAACTTTAACCTTCAAAGAAGCAATTGAGAATCCACATATCGATGTTATGGATACCGCAGCATTTGCGATGTCATCTGAAAATGATATGCCTGTCATGGTATTTAAACTGTTTGAGGGGGATAACCTCAAGAGAGCTGTGCTTGGCGAAGATATTGGTACGCTCATCAGCAATAAAGTAGTAACTGAATTAGCATAAAATGAGTGAGGCGCGCGCTTCGCGCGCGCCTCACAACCTACAAGGACCACATGACCTCAAGAAACTTTGGTATTAACGGATTTGGCCGTATCGGCAGAACAACCTTTCGCGTCTGGTGGCTACACCACCGTGATTCTTTGGATCTAAAAGTCATTAATACTTCTGGTTCTATGGAAATTGAGGACTGGGCACATCTCATCAAGTACGACACAAATTATGGTGTTTTCTCAGAAAAAATTACTGCTGTTCGCACTCAAGATGCAAAATCTGCCACCGACGAAAATCCGGTTTTGGGCACCCTCACTATTGGAGATCGTGTCATCACGGTGACAGCACAACGTGATCCAGCAAAAATGCCTTGGGGAGCACATGGTGTAGAAACCGTTATCGAATCCACAGGAGTATTTGTATCAAAAGAAAAAGCTAGTTTGCATCTGCAAGGTGGCGCAAAAAATGTCTTGATTAGTGCGCCTGCCAAAGGTGATGATGTTGAATCCTCAGTTATTGGTGTCAAAGATTTGAATTTGACTGATGGCTCAATCAACAGCAACGAATCATGCACCACAAACTGCGTGGCGCCAGTTGCCGCAATTATGCACAGCACATTTGGTGTCAAACAGGCCATGCTGACCACTATTCACTCCTACACCGACGATCAAAACACTCAAGATAATTCTCACTCTGACTTGCGCCGAGCGCGCACTGCAGCGGCAAATATTATCCCAACTAGCACCGGCGCCGCGAAGGCAACTACTCGAGTAATTCCTGAACTAAAAGGGTTGTTTGACGGGCTCGCAGTTCGCGTTCCCACCACCACAGGATCTTTGTCTGACATGGTATTTGTTGTTGAAAAACCAACCACCATCGAAGAAGTAAACGCCACTTTTATTGCTGCATCCCAACAAGACCGCTGGAAAGGCATTTTGGCTGTGACAAACGACCCAATCGTTTCTTCTGATATTGTCGGCCGAAGCGAGTCCTCAATTGTTGATCTTTCACTGACCAACGTAGTTGGCGGCACCATGGTCAAAGTCATCAGCTGGTACGACAACGAATGGGGATACTGTAATCGATTGGTGGAGCAACTGCTGCCTCGATAATTTCTAGAGCTATCCCTCATGTCATGTTGGTGTCATCAAGTATCTGTACTATGATGCCATGCCCACACATGCCATCTCACGCGTCCAGACACTTAGTATCCTTGGATTGCAGCCAACCCTTATCACGGTTGAAGTTGATATTGTCAAAGGCATCCCACAGCTGCATATTATTGGATTGCCAAACAAGGCGTTGGGCGAAACCAAAGAGCGACTACTCGCGGCTTTTGAGCACGCTTCAATTGAACTTCGCCACCGAAAAACGTTAGTTAATCTTGCCCCTGCCGATGTTCCCAAGACAAGCGCGGGTCTCGAACTAGCAATTTCTGTTGGATTATTGGAGCGAAATGGCGTTACCAACCTTCAACCCTCAAACAACAAAATTGCTTACATTGGTGAATTATCTTTGGATGGGAGTATACGGCCGGTCAAAGGGATATTGCCCCTGGCGCTGGCAGCCAAAAAACTTGGATTCACTGATCTAGTCTTTCCTGCTTCGCAGTCCTACATTTTGCAGAGCATTACTGACATACGATTGCGGCCAGTTGATTCACTCCAAACGCTTATTGAATTGGGTAGAAGGGGACTACTTCCAGATGTTTGCTCATTAGAAGCTAAAAATCTCACCGCGCCAAGCCAAATTCGACATAAAACAAGAATCGATATGTCAGAAATTTCTGGGAATGAAGTTGCAAAACGAGCGCTTATGATTGCAGCCGCTGGGGGTCATCATCTTTTACTAACTGGTCCACCAGGAGCAGGGAAATCATTGATGGCAAAATCCCTTGTAGGGATTTTGCCTCCCCTCAACCAAGAGGAGCAGCTGGAAGTTACCACGCTCCATTCATTGGTCACCACGCATCCCCAAATGCACACGGTCCGACCATTTCGTGAGCCACACCATACCACAAGCTTCGTGGGGTTAATTGGTGGAACGGCACAACTCTTGCCTGGAGAAATATCCCTAGCCCACCATGGTGTGCTTTTTTTGGATGAAATCAGTGAATTTCCGCGCAGCGTTACCGAAGTTTTACGCCAGCCATTGAGTGAGGGGTACATACAACTTAAGCGTGCTTCAGGATCAGTAAAATATCCCGCGCAATTTACCTTAGTTGCGGCAACCAATCCTTGCCCGTGCGGCTATTTTGGAGATTCCAAGCATTCCTGCAAATGCACACCCATTGACCAAAAGAGATATCATGCAAAGATATCTGGACCAATCCGCGACAGAATTGATCTGCATGTATTCGTCACACAAACACCATTCGAACACATAAAAAAGCACTCAGGATCAACTTCAAAAGAGATACAAACTGCGGTCATCAAAGCTAGAGAAATTCAGTCACTTAGATATAAAAATGAACTATTTTCAACCAATGCGCAGGTATCTCACCAGTATATTCTTGCATTTCTCGATCAAAATCCGGAAATAAAACAAGAGGTTGAGCATATTCATACTCAATTATCTCTATCGATGCGTGCCACATTTTCTTTACTAAAAGTAGCCAGAACTATTGCAGATCTAGAAGGGAGTACTGACATCACAAAAAACCATCTCATTGAGGCCATGCAGTACAGAGATTAAATAAATACACTCACTACTGCTATGAGCAGACAGTACACGACGAACCACCAGAATTTGGCTTCTTTCATCATGAATTTGAGCAAGCCCAAACTCAGGTAACTCACGATAAAGGAGACAAAGAATCCAATCAAGTTTGGTAATGCAAATATGTCTGCAGGCAAACCACCAGTTGCACTCAGTTCATCAACTAGATGAAGTAGGGTCGCGCCGCCAATGGCTGGCAAGGCAAGTAAAAATGAAAATTCAAACGCAGTTTTTCTTGAAAGGCCTACGACCAACCCAGCAAAAACAGTTGCCCCTGACCTAGAAATACTTGGGATAATAGCAATTGCTTGCGCAATACCTACCACTATTGCTTGCCACCAGGTCACCTTGAGCGGCTCATGTTCATATGCTTCAGAAGCAGTTTTAGCATGATCAGCGCCACTCAACTCTTTTTTCACCTGAGATTTCAGAATAAAGTGTATGCCAGCATTTCCAATTGCAGTGATCAAAAATCCTAATGCAATCAAAGATTCGCCAGCAAAAAGTGACTCCAATGCATCCTTAAAAAGCACACCAGCAACAACTGCTGGAATGGTACCGATCAAAACAGGCAACCACAATTTTTTTGTGAGCCCTACCAAAGTCTTGGAGAAAAAAAGCAAAATGGCCAAAGCAGATGCAACGTGGACAACAAGGATAAAAGTAAAAGAATCACCACTTACACCAAGAATTTTTTCAGCCAGAACTAGGTGGCCGGAACTAGATACGGGTAGAAACTCAGTTAAACCCTGCACAAGCGCTAAAAGGAAAGCTTGAATAGTAGTCATACAGCTAATTAGTCTTTAATTTCTTCGATTGTTTGGTCGTACCAGTGGTTGAGTACTTTTTCAACTAGACTTTTGCCACCCAAACCGAGTGCGAGTCCAAATCCTAGTGAAATCATGGACACGAAACCAATAAACAAGATGATAATAAAGTCTTTTGCAATACCAAGCTCAGAAATTGCAGCCAATGATGAAATAGTGACTACCAAGTAACTGGCAACTTTACCAAGTAATCGAGCACTTTTGCCATCAATTGTCTTGATAGATCCTTTGACCAAACTCTCAACAACTCCGGCCATAAGCACTCCAAAAAACAAAATCAAGATAGCGGAGATAATATTTGGGATGTACAACAAAATTCGGTTCAAAATATCTGTCAGAGGAGACAAACCAAGCACCGCTGCGCCAGTTTGCAACACTACTAACATAACTAACCAATACACAATACTTCCAAGTACTGATTCAATTTTGTTTGTTAAATCAGCATTTTTTAAGAAATGTTCAATCGGAGTTTTTTCGACAATTTTAGATACCTTGACTGCTTCAAGCAATCGCACCACAACCCTTTTAATCATACGAGCAAAGGCAGCACCTACGATGAGAATCATGAAGGCTGCAATTACTTGAGGTAGAAACCCAGTCACATCACTCAATGATTGCATAATAACAGCCGATAATTTTTCTAGCCAAGTGCTTACCATAATATTCCTTTTATAACAGTTAGTACTGCAATAGCAAAACAACGCAAACCTTGCGTTTCAACATTATAGCGCGTTTTACTCAACCTGTAAGCCGGATTCTGTCCAGATGTAGCTACGCAGGCTCCATCATGGGCTATGATCTATCTATGCTTGGGACACTATCACCCTGATGTGCATTCCGAAGAACGCGCCCCATTGGGAACACATCCAATACGGTGAAGATCGCCAATTGCAGCGGGGAGGATTGCCCTGAGTTGCAGCCCAAAGGCCACATTCAGACCCTGAAGCTTGGTCGTTTCATCTGGCGCCACCCAGCTCGTTTCTGTTGCTCTAACTGGCTTGTCCGCTCATGATGGGAAACCCACCATGTTCGTCAAATCCCAACCTTTCGGTTAGCACCCTGTGTTCTGCTGTCCGGACTTTCCTCCCATCTGGAAAACCAGAAGGGCCATAGCCCGGTTGAGTAGGGGTATTATAACAGAGATACTGATTATGACATGATTTGAGGATACAAAAATCAATTTTCAACTACAAAATCCACAGGATGCGATTTCCACCAAGTCAATTGTTGCTTGGCATATTTAATTTCCCGCGCAATCCATGCCTGGGTGGCTTGGTCTAAATCCATTTTTTCATTCAAGTACTGTTGGATTTCTCGGACTCCAGTAGCGGTTAGTAGACTAGGTTTGGAAACTGCCGAATCAAAATCACTTTCATCTGCCAACACAGCCACCAACTCCTGCACCTCTTGAATCGCACCAAGTTCAATACGTTTGTGCACGCGCTGAGCTATTTTTTGGGATATTTCTTCAAAATCTTTCTGCACCAGAATACTTTTGTAGATATCAGGTTTCACTTTTTGGATTAGATTTTTTTCTCCACTTCCACCACCATTTTGACCATCTGCATCACCCGACTCCAGCACACGAATCAATCGCCGTGGATTGGCGCGATCAGACTCGTTCATATTCTGCCACCTGGCAAAATTTTTCTCTTTGACGAGGAGAGTCAGCTCATCCACCGAAAGATGCTCAACTTGTTTTCGCAAATCTACATTTGGACCAGACTGCAATTTCATCTCTTCATTGAATACATGTGCGTGATACAACCCTGTGCCACCAACCAGCAGCACTAGCCCACGGTTGGCCCATGAATATTCCATAATCTGTTGGGCAAAATTCTGAAAATGGGACACGGACCAGTCCTGCGTTGTATCCAAAATACCGATGCCGTGCACATGAATATCTTGCGAAAAGTAAAAAGGGTAGGGGAGTTGCGAAACCTGTTCACTCACAAAATTGCTGGGCACATCGGCCCCACTCACCAGCGGAATTGCTTTAAAAACTTGCCTTGAATCCGCAGAAATAATGTCCACCCGCTTAAAACGAGAGCGATGAGACGATTGTTGCAACACATAGTCCGCCAAGGCCAACGCCAAATCAGTTTTGCCAGTTGCGGTGAGCCCGACAATCGAAAAAGCACAGCGCACTGCAGCTGGATGTGCACGTAATTGCTCGTCAACATAGTTAAATAACATGTGGTCGATCATCCAAATTGTCTTTGTTGATTATTTGGTCCAAAATTTCCCAGCGTTTTTTCTTGACAGTATGAGGAATATCATCTGGATACATTCGCCACGACGCCGTGCCTGGGCGTGGTGAATAAATTGCCACAAACCCAACTTTCCACTTTATTTCTTTGGCTAAATCAACAGTTGCCTGAAATTCTTCTTCCGTTTCG
>CAZOZK010000004.1:0-19983 GCA_964584245.1 uncultured Pseudomonadales bacterium
TGTGGAACCATACCCGATAGTATCACACTTTCAACCCCTTTTTCTGCAAGCTGCATCGACTCATCTATCTTGTGCCACATGCCACCGGTCACATCAAAACCTTTGGTTTGACCCATCAATTTATGCACCTCATCTGAGTTGTTACTATTGATAACTGGAATCACATTTTGATCTGCATCAAACACACCAGGCACTTCTGTAACATGCACAATTCGTGACACGCCATAACCTGCCTCTTGGGCAACACCAATCAAATAGGCCAAGACTTTTTCGGTCGACCAAATAGTGCAGCCACGCTGTGAATCGACCAAAACATCTCCCCCAGAAATTGGGAAAAGACCTTTGTTTAAATACTCCAAGAATACACCAGCGGAGTATGCAGTTGGCTTATCATTTTCAGTCACAAGTGCATTGCTCATGTAGTAGCTGACCGCTGGAATATCCTTAGTCAAAAATGCATTAACCACAATTCGATTGAGCTGGGCCGCGCTGTCCTGGGTAATAGCCATACCGATCTTGCTATCTTCTGATACAAACCCCTCCATGGTTCTGTAACGCATAGCTGGCGCGTGGGCAAAACTGCCTTGGCCGTGCCCAACCACATAGCGATCACCTGTCTTGAGAGCAGCTGCTGCAATTTCATCTACCAGGCGGTGCAATACTTGTTTTCGCACTACCATTGGCACTTCTTTATTGGTGATGATTGAGCCGCCGAGTTTGATAAAAATGAGATTTGACATAATTTTCTTGAGTAATTTATAATTTTATTATTGATAAAGTTTTAATTACGAAGCAGCTGTCATGTGTTGTTCTTGGAAATCTAAAAAATGTGGTTGGACTGCTTGTTTTGCCAAATCTTGAGCAAGTAGCGGCAAGATAACCTGTCCATATGGTCTAACTGTTGCTAATTTTTGTTGGTTAAGTGGATCTATATATTCAAATCCAATTGCTTGCAGCAGTTCCTGCAAACCAGGAATTCTTGATATATCGAAAAGTACAGCAGTGATAGAAATGATTCCGCGTAACTCAAAGTTTTCTATATCTACTTCTACATTGTTGAGTGGTGTTTCTTTTTTTCTCCACTGAGCAACTCTAAGGGTATCAAAATGAATAAACTGAGCTGGTTCTAGTTTTTTTATTTCATCAATTATTTTTATTAAATACATATCCACAATAAATTTAAAAATAGTAACTTCTTCACTCACTGGCAATGATCTTAATGCTTCTTTAATTTCCTCAACTATTTCTCGTATTAGGGCATCAACAAGCTTTTCACCCTCTTCCACTGCTCCCCCAAGCATACCTAACTCTGCATCTTGCAAAGCACCCATGGGAAATTGTTGGTCACTGTGTAAAAGCAAATCATCGCGAGTTTGTACAGCACGTAAAACTTGTTCAACTTTTCTACCATCATCATCTTTGAGAATCTTTGGAAGTAAAAACTCTGTTCCTGGATTTTTCGAATTGTGAAATACAACGGTGATACCATTAATTTGTCTAGCATCCTCTAATGAAATCGACATACTCTATTTTTCACTCTTTTCTTTTAATACTGAAAAAATAATTGATAACAATTCTTCATCTCGCAGCATCCACACAAACCATGGAGCCATGGTCATGTTCTCATTCCAAATAATTGGCGCGTTTGCATCTGCCAACCAATCTTCTTTTTTTGCAGCGTGGGTGATCTCATCAAAAGCAACCCACTTTGTCTCAATTACTTCACGAGGATTTGCAGAAAAAGTTACGTCAGATTTTTTATCAGTTGCATTGGCATGCGAATCAACAATACCCACAAAAACCTGATCCATTTCACGCTCGGAAAATTCTTCGTTGCAACGGACTGCATACATAAATTTATAGGTAGCTTCCAAATGAGTAGCCTCAATTACGCCAGAGGTAAACCCAAGCTCTTCGCGCAATCGTCTATAGGCACACTCGCGATAACTCTCTCCTGGGCGAACATTGCCACAGGCAGTATTTGCCCACATATTTCCGCCAACAATTTTCTGTGGACTGCGTTTTTGCAACAACACTTCCCACTTTGGTTCTCGTTGAGTTCCGGAATTTCGAAAAATATAAATTGAGATTGCTCGATGCAAAGTCGCACCATGTCTATGGGCTTCATACTTGTCCATGGTGCCAGCTGGATGATCATTTTCATCGACGATGATGACACTATCCAACATATTTTTAGTTTGCATACGGTATTAGTCGCAAAAAAAAGAATAATCACGCAAACTCAGTGTGCCTTGGAGAAAAATCAATCACGATATAACCACCAAAAGCGGAAAAAAAGATATAGCAGCAGTAATTGCCAAAAAACTATAAAGAAGGTGAGCCAATTTGAGGCGAAATCAATGTAATCGCATCCAAAAAATCCTGCGGTTGTGCATGAAAATACTACTCGTACCAAAGGTACAAAGAGATATCTCCACAGCACTGTCACTAATCCCAATAATACAGTTGGCAATAAACTCATCAACACAAAGACTTTTTCCTGCACCAACAGTTGCATGGTTTGATACGGATGCAACAACAATCCCAAAGTAATTTGCCCAATTGAATAAATCAGTGAAGCAAAAAAATATGGATATGATTGTTTTGTGCTAGATAATTGCTCAGATTTTGCCAATTGTGCCGTCATAGCATCTCCAAAATAACTGCCACTAACCCAGAGCTAACGAGCATAACTTGCCAAGAATACTTGCCAATAAATGAAGTAAAAACGTCTAATTGCTCGGGGAGAATACGCTTTGTATGCACCAAAGACTGCTTTGCTGCTTGAGCTTGGAGGGCTTTTAAAAAATCACTTTCACTTTTTTTCATAGGTCATATTCTTGCTGTTTTGACATTCAGTTTGCAACCAAATTACCCAATCGCAACAGCCCACAGTTCTTTAAACTCACGTCGCGCTCTAAAAAGATCGGATTCAACTGCTTTTTCGGATCGATCATTCGCCAATGCTAACTGTTTAATTGATTGCTCATCAAAATACTTACTCAGCAACAGATCGCGATACTTCGGAGTCATTTTCTTGAGAGTCTCACGCACTATTTCTGCAACATCACTCGCATCTCCAGCAGATTCAATCACCAGCCAATCCATGAGTGGTAATGTTTTTAAAGCCTTTTTTGCGTAGCGTTTTCGATAGTAATCAGCAACTTCATGCCGAGCGATACTGCACATCCATGTCCATAAAGAACTATGACCACGAAACAGCGGCAACTGCTGCAAACTATGCACAAAGACTTCTTGGACTAGCTCGTCGCGATCTTTTGGATTATCAATTTTTGAACCTATATATGCTGTAACTGGTGACTTAAACAACTTAAACCATTGTTCAACTGCTTGAGGTAAGCCTTGTTTTAAATCAGCGATCAAAGCCTGCTCAATGTGGGATGGAACAATCGGGGAATCTTTACCAGAATCCGATGGAAAATTAGTTTGCGATGTTTTCACTATTACTTCATTGCTTGGTTTGCTATTACCGATTATAATACCATGTATGAGATATCCAGTTACACATAAAGTAATAAAACGATCAGTAAAACGTTTTTTTATCCCAGTCTCATTTTTTCTATCTTTGGTGGTTTCTAAAATCTCACCAGGGATAGTACACGCCGGCTGCAATACAGCCGAAGGCGGACTAAATCTTGCCGACTGCTATACTGTGGGTATTGGCGAAACCACAACTGTCCAAAGTTTATTTAAAACACCAGCAGATCTCATCAACTTAATCATCCAAAATCTAGTTGCACTTTCTGGCTTATTCTTGCTATTTTTGTTTATCTTTGCAGGATTCCAATATATTAGTGATACAACTAAAGGGAAAGACCGTGCCAGGGAAATTCTTACAAACGCAATGTACGGTGTAATTGTTATGTTTTGTGCCTACTGGATTGTACAAATTGCTCTTTTTGTGACTGGAATAGATACTTCAACTACGATAATCCTGCCTTAAAAGCAAAAAAGTGATATACTATCAAAACAGAGATTACAGATATAAATCACGATATACACTGTATTATGCAACACACTATAAATAAGATTCTCATATCGGTAACTACTAATCTAAAAACTGTCAAAAGGATGTGTGTCAGAAAATCCACCCCTTTTCTCGCTGGAGCCTTTGGCACAATTACTAAACCACCTGGGGTAAATCGTTTTGGCAGCAATGGTGAAATTGGTATATTGGTATTTCTCTCAAATTTGTTACAGCTTGGCACCGTAATCGCTGGACTTTGGGTTTTGCTAAACTTCATTTTAGCTGGATTCGAGTACATATCTTCTCAAGGTGACTCTGGTGCTCACGCCAAAGTACGTGAAAAAATCACAAATAGTGTAATTGGTCTGATTATTATTGCAGTTGCGTATACATTAGTAGCAGTTATTGGATTAATACTTTTTGGAGAAGCAGGTTACTTCTTAAATCCAACATTAGTGACTCCTAGTGATCCAGTTCCTGGTGTGCCTGCCCGAATAGTACCAGTAGAAATACCGGCACCACAACCATTTGGTAACCCATAATACAATGAAAACACCTTTTCTATTCCTTTTTTTAGCACTATTTGCAAGTGTTTCCCTGCTAACAACTCCCCTCGCTTCTGCCAATTTTGGTCCAGGTGTTGAAGGCCTTTCAAACCAAGGCTTATTCAATGATGTAAACCCAGCAGATGGTACAGACGAGGCTCTAACCAACCTAGAAGTATTTTTATCGCGAGTAATCGGTGGACTTACCACACTATCATCATTTTTCTTTTTGCTCTACTTTGTTCTTGGCACATTTTCGTGGGTAACTGCTGGGGGTGACCAAAGCAAAATTTCTAAAGCTCGTGACCAAATGGTACAAGGGGCACTTGGCATGATCGTTATTGTTGGAGCATATTCTGTAATTGGAACAATTGGGACAGTGCTTGGCCTGAAACTACTCAGCCCAGCAGATCAGTTGCGCTCAGTATTTGGGTTAGATGCAGTACCAGGAGTTTCAACACCAGCAAGACCATAACCACTATGAATCAGCTCATGTCATCAATCAAGAAAATAAGCCTACTAGTAGCCTTCATATTACTTGGAGTATATTTTTCTGGTGCATCAAACGTAAATGGAGTTTTACAGCCGTTTCAACCTCAATTAGTAGAAGCTGGTGGATTACAGTTCACTGAATACAGCGTCAAAGATCCAGCACTGAACGGACTACTCGGCGGCAGTGACTCATCTCAGGGCACTGATGCCTTAACCAACTTCGAAATGATCGCCTCACGGATAATTGGAGGTCTCACCATCGTCGGCGGTGTCTTCTTTGTTATCTACTTTATGCTGGCAAGTTTCACTTGGGTGACAGCTGGTGGTGACGCAGGTAAAATCCAAAAATCTCGAGACCAAATGGTACAAGGTGTACTTGGCCTTATCATTATTATAATTGCCTACTCAGTGGTAAGCGCAATTGGTACTGTTATAGGTATCAACATCTTAAATCCTTCAGCACAAGTTAAGGAGATATTTTTTGAAACTCCAGCCCAACCTTAAATAAAAAAGATATTCATTACGATAACTACAAAGTAACATAAAATAAATACACTATGAAACTACTCAAAAAAGTCCTTACCATTACAGCTACCCAGCTCACTGCCCTATTCTTGTTTGCACAATCAACTGCTGCACAAATCACCAATCCAGCACTCAGTGCAGGCATGGGTGGCGCAAAAGCAGACGCAACTGCAGCTCAAGATGGCACCCTTTTTGCTTCATATTTCATCCGAGTATGGCAATTGGTCATCTCAATTGGCGGACTTATGGTTGTTTTGTACTTTATCTGGGGATCCCTTGAGTGGATTCTAGCCGGCGGCGACCAAAGCAAAATCCAAAAAGGTCGAGACCGTATTGTGCAAGCTGTCATAGGAATGATATTATTGGCAGGATCATTTGTTATTGTGACCTTTATTAACCAATTATTCTTTGCAGACACATTTGATATTTTGAACTTGAGTTTTTAAACTAAAAGGCACACATTATGTCACAATTGGAACAATCTTTAAGAGCACTTACAACTACCGCCCAGCCAGCTGACACTGCAGCTGTCACCATAAATTTGACCGAGCAAGCAACCACTGCGGAACTTTCTGGTTCAGCTACCACTTTTGGAGCGTATTTATCATCAATATTTAGTGCAGTTATGGTTGTTGCGGCACTTATGGTGTTATTTTATTTTATTTGGGGTGCCATTGAGTGGATTAGCTCTGGCGGAGATCAAGGAAAAATCCAAAAAGGCCGAGATAAAATTACTCAATCTGTTATTGGAATCATAGTACTATCTGCAAGCATTGTGATGTTTATGGTAGTCCAAAACTTCTTGGGGTTGAATATTTTGAGTACTTCAAGGTCAAGAGGTACCTCAATACAAGCTGGTAAAACCAATACAAAAACAGGTGAGTTTGTACCATATGTACCTCCTGTGCTAGATGAAGATCAAAAATCAGCTGCTGAAAGTCTTGTTGAACTTCTAAGAAGAAGAAGAAGTACTAATACCACAACAACAAATTAACCAGTTTTTAATTTTGAAAAAAAGTGATAAAATAAATAAGAAGTATAAAAAGGAATGATTATGAACAAACTTTCACAAAAATATCTCGCTGCTACACTCGCAGCTGGTGCAGCTTTTCAAGCTGCTGCTACAACAGCATCTGCAAAAACACAGTCATTGATTAAAGGTGATTTCAAAACTCCAACTGGATATGCAACTGATTTGGGTGGTTTACTTCAATCAGTGCTTAACTTTGTTATGGTCATCGCAGCTCTCATGGTGTTTTTCTACCTAATCTACGGTGGCATCGAATGGATTAGCTCAGGTGGTGACAAAGGTAAAACTGAATCAGCACGAAATAAGATTACAGCTGCAGTTGTCGGTCTTATTATCTTAGCTGCTTCATACGCAATTTTCATCGTGGTTCTTAACTTCCTTGGATTTGGAAGTATTCAAGAAGCACTCACTTTGCAAGGTATTCAATCAGCTCAATAATTATATTTTGTATTTAAGAAAAGCCCATGAAGTTGAAACTTCATGGGCTTTTTTGTTATCTTTCAAACCCTTTCACAACCCATAGTTTTACTCTTATGAGATAAAATGATATACTATGATCGTATGAAGTCATTAAATAATAAGTACTCAATTCTAATAGTATGTGCTGTATTCATGGCATTTCTCTTTTTGCCTGTTACTACTGCACAAGCTTCCGGCATCAAAACAACTACTGATACAAGAAAAGGTCAAGTTATCACGACTACTGAAGATTCAACTTTGTACCTAACCACAACCGTCGCCACACCAAGTGGTGAAGTAGTCACAACTAGCACTCGTTCACAAACGCAAGGAAATGGTATACTTGGTGATATGTTTACTCTGCCAACTGGGTACGCTACTGATATCACTCAGCTTTTCAATGCCCTATTGAGTTTGGTCATGTTTATTTCGATTCTGTTAGTTTTTTTCTATTTGATTTCCGGATCTTTTGAATGGATTACATCTGGCGGCGACAAGGGGAAAATTGATCAAGCCCGCGGAAAAATGTTAGCAGCAGTTGTAGGACTAATCATAGTTGCTTCCTCCTACGCGGTTTTTATGGTAATAATTCAGTTTTTGGGATTCGAGAGTTTTGCCGATGTATTTAAAAACCTAAATATCAACTCCAATACCACAATACTTGATGGAAATCAGGCAGAAGATAAATCATTAAAAGAATTACTGTAATGTTAGATAAAATCAGAAAATATATACCAAAGATTATAGCAATTGGCTTTTTGGTTATGAATTTTTCTTTTTTTAGTTTAGTACTACCAACTAGTCAAGCTCTTGCTATGAATGGCCCACAAGCTTGGACAGATGGCGTATGCGCATATACTGATCCAACTGGGGAAAATACCGTTGCAACAATCCAAGGCCTTCAGTGTTTACTTGCAAATGTACTTAGTATCGCTATCACATTTATTGGCATAATTGCCTTTTTCATTTTTATGATCTCATCAATCAAAATCATGGTCTCAGGTGGAAACTCAAAAGGAATGGAAGAAGCGAGAGGTTCTATGACTTACGCGGTGGTCGGCATAATCGTTGCACTATCTGCATTTTTGATACTCAATCTAATTTCGTCATTCACTGGAGTCAACTTCACCGAGTTTATTATTCCTGATCCAAGTAAAATGTGGGAGCCTGGTATGCAGGCAGCTCCTGTTAGCCCCTAACTGTTGTTCTGCTCCCGTTACTTTCTTGGTATAATAGACTCTCATGTTACGTAATCTGTCCAGACTAACATTTATTTTTGCAACCTTACTTAGCTTTGGATTTTTTTCCCTATTCTCACCCCGCTTTGCACATGCACAAGTAATTGGCACGCATCTGGGTCAAGGAGATATTACTGCTCAAGTCGAGATCATGGACTTTTTGTCACAAAAAGTTAAAAGTCCAGAAAAATTCCCAGTCACTCTCATGATAGAGGTGACTAACTCACGTGATCAAATCAAAAAGTTGGCTGACAAAGTTAAGGCTGTGGGTTTTATACCAATTGTTCGTATCAATCTTGTCTGTGCACCTGCAGGAATTAGCAATGGCAAGGCAACAGTTGAAGCCGTACGAGATGAATTTGGCGATGGAGTTGCAATAGTTTGGGGAAATGAAATCAATAATGAAACTGAATGTAAGGACCTTGACGTATTTGCTACAGGATTTCAAAATGTACGTAATTTATTGGCGGGTAGATCTGGAGGAATTGGCCCTGCAGCCCTCGACTTTTATCATCCAAACCGTGCTGTGGATTTACTAAAACTTACAGATCCAAATATCCAACAAAACTACACCGGTGCCCAAGTCTATTTTTCTAACTCATATGGCTGCCAAGGACAAACAAAAGATAGTTGTGATCCCGCTGCAACTGAAACCCACAAACAAGGGTATGAGGAATTACTAAAGCTTGGTAGTAATTTTTACATGACTGAGTTTAGTTTGTCTCCTGCTAATAGAGATGATAATGCTCCAGATGCTGACCTTAAAAAAGTGGTCGAATTTATTGAAACCCGTGCAGCAGAAACAGGTGCCATAGCAGTCACTCCACTTATTCGCAATGTGTGTAACGAAGATGGAGATTGGTTGCTGTTTATTACCGGAGATCAAGCAAAAAATTCTAGTGGAGAGGCCGAAGTCTACACCTTCACAAAATCAAAAGTTCCAATCGAAAACTGCTCGAGTACCAATAAAGATCCGTATTACCTCTACCCAATTCCTGCGCTGTATGAAGAGTTTGGAAATGAAGACGAAAAAAAGCAAGCACTCATCTCACAATTAAATCAGCAAGGCTATCAGGCACAATGTTTGTCGCCAGAAATTAGTATTAATGCTGTAGTCAATGCGATACAAGATCCAAGTCTATATAGCCAAGTCTTCCCGAATGACATTTTGGAAACTGAAATCAGCTATGATGTCAATTTTACTGATGCAAAAGTACCTGGCTGGCGGTTAGATGGAGATTTTGACCTCACAGTCGTAAACTCACTCGAAACTTTGTTTGGATTTAGGAAAGAAGCTGAAAATGTGTTACCAAATTCCAGTAAAAAAATGGAAGAAGCAATCGTGTATCGCTCATTGGGTTTGATTGAACAATGTGTACAGCAATCCAAAACGCTCGATACGGTCAGAACTATGTGTAATAAACTCGAGAATCCTGATGCGTGTGCGCTTAACTCAACAATTAAGGTTGCAGATGCAGAATTTGAACTGTTTGCGCTTTTCCAAGAAATGAACAATCGCATAAACACCCAAATGAGTACTATCCAAGGTATGGATCGTGAAAAAGCGCGCAAAAAAGTTTGTGAAGCAATCCAGCCAAAAGCAAATGAACAAGTTAGCGTCAATGAAAAAAACTTCCGTACAGCTCTCAGCAAAGTTCCGCTTTTTATGTCAAAAGCATATCGTTTAGGGTTTTTAGTCATGAGTATTGAACAAAAGAATCCAGAAGGTGAGGTGAGTGATCTAAATCCTTTCCGCTTCATGCGTAAAAACGATGCTGGCCAGTTTACAAAACACGACGTACGCGTCTTTACCTTCAAGATTCCCGACATCGGCACAAATAAAGATATCAACAGTGATATCTACTATGCAGATGCGCTAGATATAACCAGAAATACTATTTTGAGCAAAGAGCAGCAAGATTTACTCGAGGAAAATTATAGAACGCTAATTACTGCAGAAAATATTTATACTGATACATCAAACATGCCTATTTTGTGTGAGGCGGAAAAATCCCCGTACTGCAAGCTCCCTGGAGTCCAGGCTCTAATCGAGTATGTAAACACCTATTTGCGTCCGCAATCTTTGGTTAAAGCTCCCTATTTGGATGAAAAATTATTTATTCCAGAAACCGCTTCGACCGACGAACTAACTAGCCTTGCCCAGGTTGGAATTAGTGAATACATGCCTGGCAAAATTAATCAGAAGGAATTTAAAATGTTGCTTACTGATCCAAAGTTTGAAGAGTGTGCAGTTGGCCCGGACGAGCTCCCCTATCAAGAAATTTTAGAGATTTTTTCTTCTGGAGAGATAACAGAAGGCTCTGATGGCCAAATCTTCTCTGGTGAAAATGATCTGTACGAAGATGCTCAAAAATCTGGAATTTCACAATCATTCCCAAGTGGCACAGAAGGTGATCCAGGTCCATTTTCATTTTTGAGTCAAGCAAAAGCACGTAAAAGCAATGAACTAGCCGCAGCATTTACAGAGACAAATGAAGAAAACAAAATCAAAATTAAAAGCTATCTAGTAGTCCCCCAAGGTTATTATCTTGGAGCAACTGAAGACGCACTTGCAGGAAGATTTTTGTCTACCAATCAAAAGAAAAAAATGATTGAGTCGATGAAACCAAATCCAATTAATGAAAATGCAGAAAGAAGTGTCAGCAAGTTCTTTGCTATCGATGGACTTGGACAAAAAATTCAAGAAACGATCGTGCAAGGTAAAACCATTGTTGAGCTGGGAAACCCTGTTAACTGTGTGGAACCTGGCGCAGCCAATATAAATGGGAGAACAACTGAGCTAGGAACTACAGAAGACGAGCAGACAGAGGAAAGTGAAGAATCCCAAGCAACCGGAAATCCTCGCACATGTAACACAATTGAGTTGGCAGTAAAACACGCGATTTCTCCTGGAAATGTCATGCCTAGAATTCACGGTGGATTACTGGGTGAATTTTACATATCTATGCAAAAATCGTTATTGGCGCTTGATAGTGAGGATTGGGAGTACATGAATTCATGTCAAACGATCGAGGAATTGATCAAAGGAACATGTCAGGGTGGCCCGATCAAAAATCCGACAAGATTGGCCACTGCTAATTTAGAGTTAGTTGGAGTTGCTCAATGTGTGGATGGAAGTGGAAGCATGACTGCTGGTGAAACAGCCATACATTTTGCAAGCAGTAGGAATCCAGCTTGTAATGCCTTTGTGAGTAGTGATAAATATGGTTCATATGCAATTACTCCAGAGGGAGAAAATATATTGTCACTCACGGAGTATCTTGGCAGTAATTTCCACTATATTCCTAATTGGAAAAATCCAGATGATCTACCGTTTGGAAATGCGAAAGAATTTTGTGAGAAACTCTACTCATTTGCCGCCTGTACTTTCCCTGGGGCACTGCTACAAAATCCAGTTAACTCTGACGGACAATGGGATGACGCAGGGACAATGACTGCTTGCGAATACGTTGTGGAAAAAGCTCAAGAGGCAGGAGTAAGCCCTCGTTTTGCTATGGCAATTTGGGGTGAGGAATCAGGATTTAGTGCAGATCAATTTAGAAATGCATATGCGTTTGGTATTACTTCACAAGAACCATTAGATCTTAAAGCACAGGTTGCATCATTCGTAGGGACTGTGGCAAATGGAAGATATGAAAAGAATCCAGTGCATACAACCCATGCAGCAGGCATTGACACAGATAGAGAAAATGCAAATGCATATCTTGATTTCTTGGAGCAGTATTCAGACGAAAAACCAGGATCAAACCAATTCTGTACCAACAAATTCTTCCCGGGTCAGGTCAAAACATATTATGACTTCTTGAATGAAACTACGCTTAGGAATAATTATCCAGGTGCTAGAGAATAGTTTCAAGTTCTTTTGAGAGAAATTGGAAGAAGCGAGATTTTTTAAACTCTCGATCTACTTGGCATCTGTAAATCTACATTGTTTTTGGGTTGTGATTTTTTGATAGATGCTTTAGTGTTTGAAGTAGTTGATATGGTCTCAGGCTTGATAACTGGATTCACTGAGCTAGCTTGGAACTGTGTTTTAAATTGTTGGGCCATTTGTGTATTGGGTGAAATTTGCATGTTTTGCTTGGATTTGGGCGCCCTTCGGGCGCCCATCCTCATCAACTTTGCAACCGACTCAAAAGTGTCGGCCGTTGTAGCCAATGAGCGAAAGGAATCAGTCGCCATCTCAATACCTCTCAACAAATATGTCGCACCCTGCGCAGTGGGACTCAACTGTAGCCCTTCAAAGAACCAGACCAAGGCTTCACTCATAGATCCAAATGAACTCGTGTCCAAATTAAAAGGCGTCAGCTCAGACTCAACACTGTGCAGCGAAACAACCGGCGCATTACGGATCAACAGTTGATGCGCTTCGTACAGATACTCCAGCTGCTCCCAATCGTGCACACCAATGGTAAAAATGACATCGGCCTCTACGCCCGAGTAATCAAACTCAACTTGATCAGCCACCAAAGGCTGTGCTCCACTCTGCGGTTTGATGACCAAATAAAATTTATCTCCATCATCACTAATATGATAGCTCACACTGTCCACCGACTGCTCGTTATATGGAAAACTCACGGTTAAATTTCGATTGCCAATTTTTTGTTTAATAAGCTCAAGATCGCTCTGCGCAATTGGCGCTGTGTTATCAGAAAAATCTGACCCACCACCAGCTACTCCATGCTCCCCACTCAATTTTCCTGCTTCCAAAATTCCTAAATCAGAACAAGCCAACTCAACATGCTGACCTATTTGAGTCAAACTCGTTGCCAACGCCAATGCAGTTAACACTTGATCCGAACTAGGCTTAGATCGCAGGAAAATAATACTGTTTTTTGCCTGGCGAACAAGGTTCCCAATCTCGGTTAATGAATCTGCATTTATCATAGTGTGTTTTGTATCACAGCGCATCCAAAAGAATCAATGCGGAACAGATGTGTAACGACCTGTTTTTTCATACTTTTTACTACTTTCTTGTACTACTAGTGATACTACATATAACCGCTTGTGTACATGAGGTAATCAAGGTAAAATATGCTGGTAGCGTATTGGTAATACTACTATGAATCGAACACCTGCCCACAGAATCTTTTCCTCCGCAATTGCTCTGGTATTTGTGTTCGCTGTAGTCGCTTTCGTTACTGTTCCCCTTTTTTCTAAAACTCTTGGCACTGTGAATGTTGCACTGGCGCAGTTTGCTGAAACACCCCCTGGTGCTTCAACCGGCATTAGTGATACCCCACCTGGTGCTGCCAGACCTGGCAGACGTGCTGACCCCGGGGATGAGCCGACTGGAGTTAGGGAAATTGAAGATTTTAAAAAAGCTGTTAATCAAAGCGACAAAGGTGATATCAATCTAGGAGGTTTTATTAATGATTCTACAGTTACCCATATGGGCTCATGGTATTGTATACTTGTTAGCTGTTTTCAAGGTGTTGCAGAAGATGAAGTGGCATCGAGCGGGATCATCCCTGGACTTGGAAAAGCAATCGGCTTCATGTATGAAAATCCACCTGCATCGTCACAGCAATATGTTGCGTATGTTCTTAAGTCAGCAGGGGTGAATATAGCACAACCAGCGTATGCCCAGTTTGGCGGACTTGGCTTTTCTTCTTTGCTCCCCATCCTTGATACCTGGGTACGTATGAGAAACTTAGCTTACCTTTTCTTCGTTATACTGTTTGTTGTCATTGGATTCATGATTATGTTCCGCCAAAAACTCGGTGGACAAACTGTCGTTACGGTTCAACAAGCAATTCCTCAAATCATAATTTCACTTTTGGCGGTAACCTTTTCATTTGCAATTGCTGGATTACTTATTGATCTTATGTATCTCTCTATGTACTTGTTACTAGCATTGTTTGAAAATACGAATAGTGGAAGATATATGTCTGGAAATTTATTCGTACTCGGTGGCAATTTAATGACTCAAGGAGTTAGCACATTAAATGGATCAATCATTGAATTAGTACATAGTGTGTTCGGTCAAAACTTTCTTACAGACATTTTTGCGGGAACTGTAGGACTTGGTGGTTCACTTGTGTTTGCTATAGCAATTGCAATACGACTTTTTACACTTTTTTTCTTGTTACTAAAAACCTACATTGGTATCATCTTAAGTATAGTAACTGCCCCAATTGCCCTCATGCTTGGCGCAATTCCAGGTAAAAATAATTTTTCTGCCTGGATTAAGGGGCTTATTGGTAACTTAGCAGCCTTTCCAACAGTTCTTTTCGTTTTATTGCTATTTGAAAGTCTCACTGAAAATATTAATAGAGGTCAAACTGGTGGGTTTGTTCCTCCCTACTTGGGTGGTAATGGATCTGCTGCTGCAGTAAGTAACATGATAGGTATTGGCATGATATTAATCATTCCAACTATTGTTGAAGAGGTAAAGAAAGCACTCGGCGCTGGAGACGGCGTCTTTGGCCCATACGGCAAAGCACTCAGTGAATCTGTTGGCGCTGGCTGGAAACGATACGGAGGAGCTGGTGCCAAGGCTATTGGGACTGGAGCTGCTATGGGCGTAGGAGCTGCAGCTGGAGGCGTGGGGGGAGCAATAATTGGAGGTGGTAATAAAGCAATTAGAGGTAAATATGGAGAGATCCTTCAGGGAGTTAAGAAAGGTGCAGGAAGAGGTGCTCTGTATGGCGCTGTAACACCTCCTTTGGCTAGACTGGCTCCGGGATTAATTAAGAGTACATATAACTTAACAAAAGAAGAAGTAACACAATTGGCACAAAGAAAGATCTTGGAGTCTGCATATAGTGGTATGGGTAATAACCAGAACATAGTTGTTAAAACCGGGAAGAATATTATTGGTTCACAACTACAACGTTTGAGACAGAATATGTACGGACCTCAATACAATCCAAATCAACCATTCACTCTACCAGTGACACCTACTGCTGGTGCAAACAATGCTGCTGCAACCAATACTGGGCAAACTACAAATACTCAGCCACAGCAACCGCAAGCTTACGTACCTCCAAAGGTTGGAGCTAGATCATTTTAATTCAGGTGAATTATTGTTAGGATTTTGTGTGTTTAAGTTTAACTTGTAGGACTCACAAGTACAACAAAATTTGAATTATAGTACTAAGTGAATCAAATTATATAGAATCATCACTTTACTGGATTTCTAAGCATATTTGCTTCTGCAGCTTTCTCGAATTCTGAAATCCAATGGTCTATGCTCGTTGCGGTTCCATATGCAGCAGTTAATGCAGTATAAATTGCCGCACCATCTCTCGCTGTGAGACCAACACCTCCTACTAAACTTTTCAAAAGATTCTTAACCTCAGTCCAATTAACTGATTTTTTACCTTTACTGATATCATTAGCCACTTTATCTTGAATAACATCATGGATAAATTTAACTATATATTTATGTAAAAGCATGTCCTCAGTTTTATAAAATTGTGCAGCTGGGTCTTTTTTTTGCATAAGCCCTGTTGCATATGCAAAAGCTTCACCTGGCAAGTTTGGTAAACAATACCTTACTTTATTCTTTAACTCATTTAGCCAGTCTGTAACCCCAGTTTCATCCATTAATTTTGCATAAAAATTTGGAGTTTTATAAAAATTCAATAGCCAGGTAACATTTCCAGATAGGTTTCCAATTGTAGAAGCTAGTTTAGTTGGATAGTTTACTCCCCCTTTAAATGCTACCTCCCAAATTATTTCAGGCGGAATGTATTGTACCAGAGGTTGCCCTTGCGCATTTCGTTTTCCAGGTATCTCCACATAATATCCTTGAGACCTAATATCTTCTATCGATACTATATAAGCTGGTTCACCATTCTCATCTAGGTATCTTAAAGGTGTTTTACCAGAAGGATCATTTTTAAAGTCAGATGGATATAGTGAAGCTAAAGGACTCTTAAAAGACATTTCAATGTTATCACCATAAACATCGGCAATAAATAATGGTTCAAAAAGAAAAGCATAATCACCAAATCCATATTCTACATAACAATCTAGCCAAGTTTGCTCAATGCGAGTTAGTTCTTTTCCAGATTTACGTTTGGCCATTAACTTCGAATAGTAATGGCGATCTTTTTTTGGTTTATCTTTAATAAGTAATCCATCTTCATTCTTACGTAATGCATTTTTTGCCGCCTCCACTTTGTCAAGTGGATCTATCATACGTCTCAGACCAGAGAAAACATTACCACTTGGCCTTTGGCCTGGCGGTAATTGCCCAGCCAGTACATCTGATGTGTTTTGACTAGGGTTAGTATAATCAAGAAAATTAGTACCATGCATCTTAAGGAAAAGTCTTGCATTCCAATGTGCTAAATCTTCTGCATAATATTGCATAAAGTACAAAATTGCATTTTTAAGGTAAAAAGGTATGTCAGATCCCTCAGCACTTGAAGTAGCGTAAACTGATTGATGATAACTAACAAGCACCCACCATCTAAAGGTATTGGCAACATCTTCAATTCTAATCTTCTCCTTAGTTTTTGGAAATTTAACATGTAATTCTTCCATTGCAGCTACAAGCACATCAAAGGTGGTTTGATGAAAGTTTTTAGTAGTAATGCCAGGTACCTCACCTTCCTTCCATCCTTTCGCCCATCGTGAGAACCAACGCAAAAGCCACCCTCTAGCTGTTTCTGTAAACTCAATCTTGTTAGGTGCTGTATCAGGGTTAAACGCGGTATATCCTTCCCTTTTTGGTTGAGCGACAGTGTAAAAATGTCCAGTAGCTTTATCAAAGCCCAAACCATTTTCGCCAACAACGACTCTTGGTCTTAACTCCATATTAATGTTGTACTCACCATAAGAAAAGGTATCGTTGATAAAGCCATCAAGAACGTTTTTTACATCAAAATTTTTCTCTGTCGGAACTGGATAATTCCTTATGACTCCATCTGGACTACCACCCACAACTGTATCTGCATGAGTACCCCAGCTAAGATTGACATATTTATCATGTGTTATTACTTTCATTAAATTAAAATAAGCTACAATTTTCTCAACATCGGTATCATTTCTTTTTCTACCGTCTAGTTTAATAAAATATCTATGAATTTCCTGGAAAGTAGCATCTCTACCCACACTACCCTCCAAGGTTTTAATACCATGACCAACATTCTGACCTAATATTTCTCCCATCAATGATACGACCTTATCATCAAACTCCTGTGGCCATGTTCTTCCTTCAATAATGAAAAGATATTTTTGTTTAAATACAAAATAGACTATTTTATTAATGAGTAAATCAGTACTTCTCTCTTTATACTGAGCTATATCTCTTATATTCATTTTAGAATCTCTGAAATTTTGCAATAAAGCTGCAAATTGGTCATAATACTTTTTTAGGTCATTATTTGTTCCCATATATTCAAAGGATTGGGCAATGGTGAGTTCTCGATATAGAGCTTCAAATCTTTCTTTTGATTTTTCTAATGATTTAGTTTGATCAACGTTTGACGCGGCAACTTCATGGTCTTTCAATTTTGCTCGTAACTGAGTAAGCGTTTCCAAAAAATTCTTTAAATATCTATTTCTAATCAGTTCAACTTGCCATTCAGGATGAGGCTCCGGGCCTATCTTATTACATAAATAACCTGTTATTTCACTCATTCTGTTTTCAATTCCATCTAAGTCTGTTTTAGTAAAAGTAGGTGGTGTTTGAGCTGAGTACTTAATTAAATCAGTAGCTATTGATGAAAATTTAGTGTCGTTATTGTAAGAATATAAAACAAATTCAGGGAAGGCTTCTTTTCTTTTGGCTAAAATAAAATCTCTAAGTGAAGATATAGCTGAGCTGAATTGAATTTCCAAGTTGGTGGAACGTTGAACGTTAGCTGAGTTTGAGGATGTTAGCAACGGGCTTCCCACCCAAATAATGAACCCCTGGATGTATTTTTCAGTATTAGATAATTCTGCTTCAATTTGAGCAATTGTTCTAAATTGTGATAGTAATTTAGATACATCACCTGAAATAGCAGCAGCGTTGGGTAATGCAAGAAGTCTTTTTTTATAATCCTCTAGTTCTTTCTTATACTTCTGCTCGTAATCATTGATATCTGCATCAAAATTTTTTGGCTTTTCAGGTACAGGTGGAATAACAGGCTTAGGATCAGGTTGAGAATAATTATCCTCAAAAGGAAGAACCCCCTCAACCAACTTTTCCGCATCAGTTCTAAGGACTGGATCTTTATCAGTGAATATTCTTGGTTTTTTTTCTTCATCAGCAAACATAATCTATGTTATTGTACCATTTTTCATACATTTTTTGAAGTCTAATCATTCTTTGTTTTACCAAATTTAATTAAGATATATTAAGAATGAATATTCACTATTATTTCAAAATTTTTCCCTTGACAACTTCCCCTATCTCCCCTATAAATCAACTAGGTTAATACAAATCTGTCTGTGGAAGTCTGGTGAAACTCCAGCGCTGTGCCGCAACGGTAATTGGGAAGTGCTATTCATATTTCTTGCTGGTTTAGATCATCAAAAAAAGCGAACAACACCATTCCCTCAAGTCCGATCTTCAGACAAACTCAAAAGTGGTTCAATCCTAGGCAAAAGGCCTAGAGTTTGAACGTTAGTGAGCAACTTAGCACACTGGCACTTTGAGCTACCGACGAGCATCGGGCAATTAGTACGTTTGTAATATTTTACTAAACTGCTAATTCTTTCCCCCCGACGCTCCTCATACAAGAGGAGTTTTTTGTGCACACTCGAGATGAATCAGCTGAAATAAAAGCCAGCCGCGAATATCTTGGTCAAAATATAACAAAACCTGAAAATTTCTTGCACTGGGCTGCAGTGCAGTTTAAAAAACTTGAATTAAAGCAAGTAGAACAGGTTCAAAAGTATTTTGATTCACTAAAAAAACAAGATACCAGTCAAGATAAATTTAGAATCTGGGATTCCCTGCCCTATTTTGATGTTCGAGCATTTGGACTCAATCAAATCCTCGAACAGCTACGCGTTGACATCAAAACATTTTTTGACGAGTATGCAGGAACCTTTCCCAGAAAAGAATATAAGGAATGGGGATTATATGGTTTACATGATGCGTATAGTAAAAAAGCAACAGAAATTTGTGATGATTTTGTGCGCAAGATGGAGAGTTTAGTTGATCAGGGCATGAAGTCTGGTAGAGCAAAACTAGAAGCTTGGGCATCAAGAGCACTCGAGCAATTTTTAACAAATCCAAATGTTCCCATTGGTGCAGTTTTAATCTTGTTTAGTCCAAGAGGTAAGCTAGATGAAGCATATCCTGGGGACAATCCAGAAAACTATGTATTTATAAATGCGTTTGTCAAAACTGCTCACGCCAGTAATAAGCCAACTCCACAAGGCCAAAACAAAACATATCCTGCTTGCTTTCATCAATTCACTTCCTACGCCCTCACACCTCAACTACTGCAGCAACACGCCAAAATGAAGCATTCTATTGCACCTGTGTCTGGTTTTGATACTAAAATCTACCAAACAAACGAGTTTTTTGGACTGAATGAACTGGCCAAACCACCACTCGACCAAAATAGTTCAGCTGAACACTGGTTAATTGGCCACCCAATTTTGGTAATTCCAGAAAAAAATGGCAATTCCAACTCACAAGCAACTCCTTCTAATTTCTCTAATGCTATATTGGAGCAAATTGATCATATTCTGTACGAAAATCAAAAAAATCCTGATGGAAGCGACTGGGCTATT
>CAZOZK010000005.1:0-19528 GCA_964584245.1 uncultured Pseudomonadales bacterium
TTTGCCCAAATCAAAAAACTAAACACAATAGCAAACACACATAGCACAGTAATAATTTTGCCAGCGGTATTTAAGTAGAGTGAGAGGATGCCCAAAAATGCACTGGTGAACCAGTAAAATACGGCGATTCTACGTCTGCCCCAGCCAAGCACGTCAAGCAATTTGTGGTGTAGATGCCCCCGATCGCCCCAGATTGGTGATTTTCCTGCTTTGAGTCTGCGCGCAATAGTAAAAATGGCGTCTGCGGTTGGCAATGCTAGCACCATGAGGGTAGTTGCCACTTTTGCGCCGGATAATATGGCGAGCACTGCCAAAAAATATCCAGCTAGTGAGCCGCCACCATACCCAGGCATAGTTTTTTGGGGATACCAGTTCCAGAAAAGGTATCCTGCGTATGCACCAGAAACGATAAAACTCAGATGTGCGGTGTTAAATTGTGTAGGATCATCAATAAATTGAAAAGATAAGAAGCCAATGATGAGCGCGGCGACGCTGACAAATCCTGGCAGTTGGCCATCAACACCTTTAGACCAGTTCACAATATTCATGTTCCAGATGATAAAAATGACGGCAAAAAGATCGGCGATGACCCATATTTCCCGAGCACCAAGCAAACCAAAAAATGAGTAACTAATTTTCCAGGTATCCAGATGAATAACTCCTGGTCCAAATGGATTGGTAATGTAGCCAATGCCAATGCCCGAAAGTACCACAATTAATGCAGCTGCTAGCCCAGCTCCGAGTCTCCATGCGGGATGAATGTCATACAAGTCATCAAAAAATCCGGTTACCGCGAGTACAAATGCGCCGAGTAGAATCCCAATGAGTGCTTGGTCAACTTGTAGTAAAAAAAGTGAAGAAATCAAAATTGTCAGAAAAATAATAACGCCTCCACCTCTGGGAACAGCGGTTTTATGAGTTTTTTTAATGTGGGTTTGTTTTGCAGGATCCTCAACCCAATTATTTTTTTTGTACCAGTGAATAATCACCGGGCTGATTCCTAAGGCGAGTAGTGTTGCAAGAAAAAATGCTGCCATATTTTTTTGATGTGTATTTACGTAACGAGCATTAAAATTCTAATTTGACTGAGTACGAGCGTGAGAACAATCCCCACAGAAGTCCAAGTAAATAGCTGTAGTAGCAAGGTATGTTCTTTTTGTAGTTTATACGAAATAGTGGTGTGCAGTGCGCTGATGAATAGCAGCAACCCAGGAAACAGAAAAATCCACTCTTTTGCTACCAGTTGCTGTGCTGGCGTCGGCAGTGTGTAAAACAAAGGGATAACGGGCTGGAGTCGAAAGTAGCCACTTAGAGACAAGAGCATACTGATCATGGTGATCAAGTAAATACTGCCCAACGGAGTTTTTAATTCTTTTGGAATACTCCATCTCCATTGTATTCTAGACTGAAATTCTGCCATGGTCGCCATTATACGCTATAGAGCGTGTGTTGTTTGTTTTTTCCACAACTCAAAGTCGTGAAAGTTTGTATTGAGAATGTATTCTTGGGTGAGTAGGTCTTGCAGGCCAATAAGTGGTTCACTTTCATTTTTCATCACTACAATAAAGTGTGGTTTCTGAGCTAAAACTGCTTGCATTGTTTCATCATAGACTTTGAGATCTTTGATATGGAAACTCACCGTGAATCGACCGGTAGGGATTTTTTTGGCAAGTGCATAGAGCTCAGGATTTGTGCCCCAAATGAATAAATAGGGATCGTCACTATTCATAATAATTTCTGCTGCATGATAGTTGTCTTTCATGCGTCCACTGAAACTTTCATTGTAGGCATTTTGAGACATTGAACCAGTTAGATATGAGATTGTTCGCTGGTAATACTTCATGGTTGGATACAAACCAACTTCTAACGTCGTTAATACACCAATGAATACTCCAATCATAAAAAGCGAACTGATGATTGCCGTGTAGGTAGTGATTTTTGTACTGGATTTTTGTAGCAATTTTTTTGCATTGATTAGTAATTCTCCAAGCAGTAATGCCAGTGGTGGAACTACTTGCAAAAAGTAATGGGGATAGGGTCGGTTGGATAATAATGATGCAAACAGTGCCAACACAAACCAGCTCAGAATAAATTGAGTTCTTGGTTTAAACAGTTCACGCAACAGTGTGAGTAAAATCAACACAAAGACTGTGAGTGAAAGCTTTACCGGCAACGTGTACGCGATTTGTAGCCAAGCATAATTAAATTGTGGCACCCAAGTTTGGACGTAGTGGAAGTTATACAGTAACCCAAAGTTGAGATATGCCTGAAGTGTGCCGCGCGAGTAAAAATAGAGAATTGATGCGCCAATACTGAGAATCACTGCGAAAGTTATGGCAAATACAGCTAGAAATTGGGTGGCAAAAAAGGTGCGTTTTGCTTTGGTTGACAATGCGGTAAGAGAGATTTTATTGGTGATAGAAAACCAACCAATTGCTAAAAATGCAGCAACGTCAAAAAGTGCTGGAACTTTGGTCAGGATTGCTAATCCAAATAAAATACCGGCAAAGAAATAGATTAGCCAGTTGTGGGAGAGTTGTTTTGCTTGGTTGTTTTTTGATGAGGAATCTACCAGCGCAGAAAAATAACTTGTCCGCGAAAGGAGTGACCCTGCAAATAAAATAAAGCCCATCACAAATAATTCACCATTGGGGATATTTCCTTCAAACCATGGCAATGTGGTGAGAATTACAAAAATGAGCGTGGACAGGCAAGCTGGCCAGACTTTTTTAAACAAACGAAGCGCAAATGTATAAAAAGCGGTAGTGGCTATAATCATCCAACCGAGTAACAAGACTCTAAACCAAAATTGATTGGGGACCATGGCCAAGAAATAAATCAGCGGTGTTTTGTGGTCAACAATATCTGCATACAAACGGCTACCTTCAGATAATGCATTGCCAATAGTCAAGTAAATTGCTTCGTCACCATACCAGTAGGGTTCAAAAAAGTTGGGGATGCGTAACACTACCACTATAAGTAGCAAAACTAATAACGGAATTTCGCGATCAAGCGATGTATCAATTTTAAGACAGGTTTTGCAAAACAATTTAAACAGCGGAAACTTCCAGAGCACTTGTGCGATTGGGTGGAGGAATTTGGTCACAACTTGGTTTGAGTTCTCGCGCATAGTTTAGTATGCAACAAAAATCTGCCTGACGCTAGAGTTAGACTTTGGTTAGACCTTTTCGGTCACTTTATACTCAATGTATTTTCCGAGCATAAGTCTTGTGTGAGCATCAATTCCTGGCAAAGCTGAGAAGAAAAATCCAACAATTGGGAGGAGCAAAAACTCAAGTGGTTGCAAAATATATGAGAGTGGATTGTATTTGTTTGGGCGTGGTGGTCGATTTATGGCATCAACAACAAAAATGGCAACCATAGATACGAGCGACAGTGTGAGCAGTAGCGAGGTGACTTGTGGGAGTGTTTTGCCCAAAACGGTTCGACTAAAATTCTCGTTGAGCAAAGGTGGCAAAATTGCAGAAACAGTAATAGCAAACCAGTTAACAGGCCACAAAAAATGGTCCTCAATTACTTTTGAAATGCGAATTGTTTTATCCCAAAAAGGAATTTTTTGAGCGAGCACATACTG
This sequence comes from uncultured Pseudomonadales bacterium, assembly GCA_964584245.1. Lineage (GTDB taxonomy): Bacteria > Patescibacteriota > Microgenomatia > UBA1400 > PJMF01 > CAZOZK01. Next base: position 3,596 of record CAZOZK010000005.1, read on the forward strand.
GCGAATAATATAGGCATCATCACTGACACCCCAGGCCCAACGCTTGAGTTGTTCGTACTGATTTTTGAGTGTGTTCCAGGTGCCATCAGCTTCAGCAGCATCAGAAAAAATAGGCAAGAAAATTGGCTGAACCTCAAAATTGCCATCTTTGGCAAAATAGGATTTGAAAAAAAGGCGATAGTCTTCTGGAATCACATCGGTATCCCAATAGCCAATGTCGTGGACGTGTTTGAGCGTGGTGGTGTAGGTCGAAAAGTTTACCAAGCGATCTTTGCGCATGAGGATATAAAGCTGGGTCACAGAGAAAATTGAGGCCAGTACGCGCACCGGCGCTGGTACTTTCCAGATGTTGTTGTAGAAAACGATACCGCCCTGCCAGATGGTGTTGTAAGGCTTGGTGGTGGTCAAAAATTCGTAGGCGATAGCACTAAAATAATGGTGGTGGAACAGCGCGTCGGCGTCTTCACTGGTTATAGTAATATTTTCGATGGGGATTTTTTGCTCATCAACCAAAATGGTTTTGGCTTGTTTTGCACCCCAGCAAGTATTTGAGGATTTCCCTTTAATTTCGCCTTGGATGTCAGGGTGAAACGTGGTCATGAGATTGCCAAAGGTATGTTTAAATTTTGCTTCCAGTGCTGCGGCTTTTTCTTTGGCTGCGGCTCCCTCACGGACTTCAAATGAAACCATGATGTGCATGTTTTTGAGCGGATACGATTGTTTGCTGAGCGCGGTGAGTGTTCGTTCGAGTGTAGAAATTGGTTCCTTGTAGGTTGGGACGATGATGAGGTGATGGAGTGAGTTCCATTTGGTTGGAAATCGAGCTTTGATGTCGGCGAGCCAGTCGAAGGCACTAGCTGCACGGACTTTGAAGTGAGCCATGACGGAGAGGACCGCGAGCGTCAGCGAGCGGTAGAGCCAATAGACTGCAAATGTAATCACATAATAAGCGACCAATGTTGGTACCACAAACGATCCCCAAAATGGAAATAAAATCAGTGACCAAGAGACAAAACCAGGGAGTATTTCAAGAGCTCGTTTAGTTCGAATCGGGTGGCGCAAGAAATATTTTCGGATCATGCGAGTATTGTACCAGGTATAGTAGTGATATTGAAACACTGGCTCGTATTTTCTAAGATTGTTTCGGGTGATACATCGAATAATTCACAGACAAATTTCCCGGTGGCCTCGATCATGTATGGTTCACATTTCTGGCCTCGATAGGCTTGTGGTGCCAAGAACGGGGCATCTGTTTCGACAAGTACTCTATTTTTGGGGATGAGTGGTGCCAAATCTCTCAGTACTTGTGCTGATGGATACGTTACATTGCCAGCAAAACTCACGTATGCGCCTCGAGCAATCATTTCGGTCACATAGCTTGAAGGGCCTGAAACACAATGCAAAATATATTTAAGACCAGGAAACTCTTTGGTGACTTCCAAGATGTCTTGATACGCTGAAAGTTCTGTTTGTGATGTTTGTTGTGAGTCTACTTGAGCAATGTCACGCACGTGTAAGATTACTGGCTTATCCTGTAGAGTATATGAAGGATTTGATACGAGCTCCAACTGTTGTCTAAAAGCTACTAGCTGGTTTTCACGCAGCTGTTCAAATTGTGGATGGGTTCTGATGCGAAAGTAATCGAGGCCAATCTCACCAATTGCGACAAGCTGGCTGGCATTATGGTGGGTTAGCAACTTGCTGAGCGCGTAAATTTCTTGTGTAATATAGTCTTCAGATACCACAGTGGCATCTGCTTTGTCATGGCCTTGCCAAAAACAGGGATGAATTCCAATGGCAGCAAAAAGTTTTTCGTCACTCTGCGCAGCGATCTCTAAGGCCAATTTACTAGTTTCCACCTCTGTGCCAACCACAACACTGCCAATAACGCCGTGCTCTTGGGCAATGCGCCAATGGGTTTGCCAATCGCTAGACAATGGCTCTAAATTATAGTGGCAGTGGGTATCGAATATGTGCATAGCGGCCTTTGTATGATCTTAAAGCCTACAGCTCTAATCTGGGGAACAACGGTGCAAATTTAGAAATTGATGGTGCCAAGAAATGATCCAAGATAGTTTGAGAAGTTTTGGGCAAAAATGGTTGTAGATGATACGCAAATGTCAAAATTTGCTCAATTGCTTTGAGCAAAATAGCAATCTGCTCATCTCCCTCAAGTGTCCATGGCTTTGTCTCGCTCAAAAATCTATCTAATGCCGTAACTTGCTCAATAACCTGTGAAAGAGCATCAGAAATACGAATTTCCTCAAGCGCTTTGGCAAAATCTACAGTAAAAGCATTCGCTGGATTAGCAACTTTACTCAAGTGGGTTTGTTGCACTTGTGCTATGTGCTCTTCGTACTTAGGTTCAAGTTGGGTTGCTTTGGCCACTAACGCAGCTACGCGTGAACAGACATTTCCAATTGCATTGGCAAGATCGGCTGTGTAGACATCGCGGAAGCGCTCATGCGTAAAATCTCCATCACTATGCGTTGGAATCGCTTTGAGTAAATAGTAGCGGATTGGCTCTAGACCATATTTTGCCACTGCCTCGTATGGATCAATCACATTTCCCAGCGATTTACTCATCTTCTGCCCATTGGTCGTAATATATCCATGTACGGAAATTATTTTTGGTAGTGTGAGTCCTGCAGAGAGTAGCATACCGATCCAGTAGACCGAGTGAAACCGATTAATACCTTTGCCGATAACATGAAGATCAGCTGGCCAAAATTTTTCCCAATTCTTCTCATCATATCCCCAGCCAATTGCGGTCATGTAGAGAGTAAGGGCATCAAACCAGACGTACATATTTTGAGTTTTGTCGCCAGGAACCGGCACGCCAACGCCGCGGGCGCGTTCAATCGATCGACTAACACTAAAGTCCTCAAGACCTTGGTCAATAAAACCGAGCATCTCGTTGCGAAACTGGTCTGAAACAATCAGCAGCTCATTTGAAGTTATTAACTCGCGGATTTTGTCTTGATATTTCGAGAGTCTGAAAAAATAATTTTCTTCTTCAATTAATTCTGGGACCGTGTTTGGATGTTCTGGACAATGGCCATCAACTAAATCACCTTCTGTATAAAAACTCTCGCACCCCACACAGTACAAACCTGAATATCTTTTTTTATAGATGTCGTCACTGGCATTGCAGAGTTCCCAGAGCTTTTGCACGCCTGGCCAATGCAATTTTTCATCACTGCCACGGCGAAAACCGGTGAGAGAAATGCCAAACTCAGCATAGGCATCTTCAAAAATTTTTGAGTACTTATCTAAAAATGGCTGTGTTTCCATGCCAACTTTTTCTGCTGACTGCACGTTTTTCAAGCTATTTTCATCTGCTCCCGAAGTAAACGAAACCTCTTTGCCCAGCAATCGCTGATAGCGCGCAATGGTATCCGCCTGAAACCACTCGAGTACATGGCCCAAGTGTGGCCTGGCATTGACATAGGGAATTGCGGTAGTGAGGTGATAGGTTTTGTTTGGCATGTGCTTGAAATGATTATAGCATTTGTGATTTTTTTATGTGATCGGCTGCTGGCATACGTAATAAGTATGTATTGGTTAGCAATCCGTAAGGTGTATGATTTTTACTATGGGCGAGTTTTTGCCAGTTATTAATCGAAAAGGAACGAATGTAACTCTAACTATGTATGTATTCGAATATTTGCGAATACGTAGTGAAAATCGTGCCGGATACAAAAAAGAAGTTAGTTTTCCCGATCATGAAGAAACACTCGAGATTTTAGAATTAGCTTTTGGTTCTCATATTGTACTTAAAGTATTTTTTCGCCAATCACAACAAGAAATTGATGCATTTTTATTAAATTGTCATAGTTTTTATATAGAGAAAAAGTCTTTAGATCCAGATGTTTCACTGCATCAAATTATGAATGAAGTAAAATTCCCAAATAAAAAAACTAAAAAGAAACCTAAAAAGTCATTACTTATATTTAAGAATAAAAATAGATACCACCTCACAGATCAAGAGCCATCCTATGAGTAGTGGTGCTACAAGCCAAACCGAAACATCTCCAGTAATTTGTATCCATACCAAAAGTGTCAACGCAATACTGGCAAATAATCCTCTTCTTGTGTGCAAAAACAAAAATGATAAACAGAAAAGGCTGGCTAAAAATACCAACGCAAGCAATGGCATGTAAGAGTTTGCAAACAGCAAATTTTGAACTTGAACTGGATGCACCAGCGAGAGAAAAATATAGAGAGCGATACTAAAAAATGTGCCAATTCCAAAGGTGGGAAGTTTTTGTTGATATAGCTTGAAGAGATTCAAAAGTGTGGTGGCATTTAAGACTTTACCGGCACTTAACACATCAGCAGACTTAATAGTTTTTTTACCAAATGAAATTTCACGCGCGAATCTATTTGTAAATCCACTCTTTGGTGGTTTAGAATTTTTCAAACGAGATTGCGCGAGTGGTTTAGCAATAGATGGCACAGTTGATGAAGTCGAAGCTGTTTGTTGCGGGTAGAACATACTATGTTAGTATAGTAGCAATAAAAGGAAGGAGATGCTATGACTTCTGAAGGATTTGTAAGACTAAGTGATAATAAAGTTGGGTTATTAGAGTATCTATGTAGAAATGATTTAGTACCAAGTAAAATTGCTCCACAAATTTTAGATTTTTTGGCACAAGGACAGAATGAAATACAAGTAGATGTTATAAGTGATGCAGATTTGTTTGCATATCTTACTTATATTCATAACATACCCGAGTATGAAGGTGAAGATGATCCAGCATCAGTATTGAAAATGTATGGATATTATACTCAGCCTTATAAAGGTCCCCTTTATGTAGGGGGAATTATAGTTGAATAGTAGGCTCTACAATTTTAAAGCCCAATTTTTTCTTTAACGTCAGGCAGTTCTGCCACCGTGCTGGCTTTAATCAAGCTACCTTGCTGGACACTGCGCACATTTTCGATGCGGCGTTCCATCTGGCGGATTCGCGTACCAGTAATCTCGGCATAATCGGCGTGCAACGTGTCTAGTGAGCGTCCATATTTCTCAAACTTGCCCTTGAATTTATCCCACTCAGTTACGAATTCATCAATATACTTGACCACTTCTTTGAGCTGGTCGCCAATCATAAAGTTGCGGTAACTTTCCATAACGGTGCGAGCCACAATCAAAAAGGTAAAAGGGGAAACAATGAGCACGCGCTTCGAAATAGCCTCATCCACCAAATCTGGAAATTTTTGGTTGATAAACGAAAAAACCATCTCGTTTGGCAGAAACATAATCGCGTAATCCAAGGTCTCGTGGGCAGGGTCGATATCCTCGGCCACCTTCTTGATTTTTGTTTTAAGATCAATCGCAAATTGCTTCAAGTGAGCCTGCTTGGCTTCTTTATTTTCGGTCAGGGCCATTTTTTGGATTTCGGCGTAGGGGAATTTGACATCCACCGGGACAGTTCTATTATCTGGCAAGAGCAGGGTAATATCTGGGCGAAGCGCAGTGTTGGTCAATTTTGACTGGCGGGAGTAATGAATGCCCTCCATGAGGCCGTTGGCCTTAAGCAGGTCTTCAATGATTCGCTCACCCCATTCGCCGCGTTGCTGATTATTTGAAAGCACGGTTGCAAGTTGATGGGTTGAAACCTTGAGTTCGTCGGTTAGTTTGCGGTGCTCATCAATAGCGGTAGTGATTTCACTGAATTTTTTGGTGCGGTCTCGCTCGAGTTCGCGAATTTCATCTTGGCGTCTAGCGAGATCATCTTGTAGCTGCCTGACCAATTTTTCGATACTTTGTTGCTTGTTGTTGAGGTCATTTTTGATGACTTCTTTTTCACCCTCAAGCGCTTGTTTGCTCTGCTCAGTAATTTTGCCAATACTCATGCCAAAAACCTTGTGCACGACAGACTCTAGATCTGCATCTGTCTGCGTTTTGGTTTGCATTTGTTTTGAGAGCAAAAAGTAGAGCACTGCAAATCCAGCAGGAATAATAATCAGAATAGCAATAAGTTCAAGCGACATAGTGCTTGTAAGTATAGCGGGATGCGTTGGCTAAAGGAAGGAGGAGAGGGATGCGATTAGAGCGGGAATTCGATTGCTTCGAGGTGAGTTTTAACTTCAGGCATGACCTGATTTTTTACATCATTGAATACTTCTTGATTTGGTAATTTCCCATATCTTGCTGTAAAGGTAGTTAAACCAGCAGATTTAAGTATTTTTAATGCTATAAATCTTTGACGAAATAATTCTTGGAGAAGTAAAATATTTTTTGTATCTGTTTGATCCTCAATCTCTAGATTAGGGTGTAGTCTTAACTGGATGATATTTGACCTTGGTTCAAAGTACAATGAACTAGGCATATTTTTATTTGTAATTGTGGCAATGGATTCGTAGGTTATCACACATCCAAGTAATGCTAATTCATTTTTGAGTTTAAGTATGTATTCATGAAGTTTATCAATTGTACTCTCACCATTAACTAGTAATTCATTATTTTTTAAGGCAGCGATGACAATAGAAATTTCATTCCAAAAAATATTTGTATCATTAGATATTCTTTCAAATAATCTGGTTGTTATCTCTGTCATACCATCGAATAATACACTATGATCTCATTTTGTAAACCGTTTATTTGCTAAACTCCCTCCCAAAAAACTCAATATCCCGTTGCATTACGGTATTCCAACTGGGCTGCATGTTGTGGTCGGTGTTGGGGTAGCGGAAGTAGGATAATTTGATAGGAGGTAATGGTGGGAGTACAGATTCCGACTTTGCGGCTTCTGTAGCCACGTTCTCAAGTTCTTGTTCTGCAACTTTAGCGTCTTCCACTCGTCTCTCATTTTCAACAGTAACTGAATCGCTAAACGCATCACTCCACACGATTGGAGCAGTTGGGTCGATGATGCCATGGTGAAGTTGAATTGATCCAGTCAAACGGTCCATATGTTTTGAAATAGTAAAATCAAATACGTCATAGTCCTCCTCAAGAATCGAGAGCCATTTGCGCTGGTCTTTGCCTTCGTCAGGTTGTTCGAGTCCATAGTAGAGAACTGAGTAAGGAAATGGCGCGGTCACGGGCGCCCAGAGTGTGGTGGGAATATCACGTGCCAAAATTTGTAACACAGATAGTGCGATGTATCCGCCATTGCTGTGTCCCCATAAGCCAATCTCAGTCGGAATAACTACACTTTGTTTGCCGTTTCCGGCAGCCGAACTTTGGCTCGGGGCAGATTGTGTATCTAAAACAGGAATGCCGTTGGTTTCAAGTATAGAAAGTAGTTCGATGACCTGGAGGGGGCGAGCGAAGCGAGCCTCCCATGAATTTTCAAATTCTGGGTCACTGCCGCCGTAGCCTAAGAAATCTGGTGCCACTGTAATATAACCAGCTTTTGCGAGTGCAGCCGCACCATTTCTGGTGCCGCCACCAGTAGTGTACGACTCAAGTGGATAGTAACCGCGCAACATAATAATTGCTGGTACAGCAGTTTTATTTTCTGTCACAATTTGGGGGATGTTGAGCTGGCCAGTGATTGTGCCGCCAGTTGCCTCATATGAAAATTCGTAGGCTGTAAACTCAGCAGAGTCTGAAAATTCGGACAAAATAGTAATCTGTCCCGGTTTTATTTCTTTTTTGGATAACTCATCAAAACTATATTTTTGCAGCGGTTTCTCTTTCGGTCCAGTGTACTGCTCAATAAATGGTGAAAAAAATAGCGGATCATTTCGATACACTCCTCTGGCAAACCAACCCGCAATCAATCCACCACAAACTGCCAGCGCCACCAATCCACTCATCAAAAAAGTTCGTCTGACGTGCGTGGAGTGCAATCGGCTCATGCTTCATTATATACATGCGCGCCAAACTTTCTATAGTAGCATCTTTAAGATATACTATGAGTATGTTTGTATCTATAAAAAATTCGGATGAAGGAGATTTAACCATTCGATTTGAGTTGCCAAGAATTCCTACTTTTCCTTCTAAATTTCATCTGAGAAAGTGGCTGCTATCACATCTCGTCTCAAAACTATTGCGTGCTACTTCATTTGTTTCCAAGCAATATTATGTCATTCTCATGGGTCTTGGTCTGGGGATTGGTATTAGCATGAGTAGTGTGGTGCTCAACAACCCCATTTCTGCTCGAGCCACTCCACTAGTAATTTCAGATGAAATCGGTGTTGTGCCGCAGAGAATTGGTTTTGGATCTTCACTCAATACACTGACAAGTAGTTCTGACACGATTGATTCAGTTTTGCTAACACCACTTTCTAACTGGCGCGATATTCGTTGGATTTTTAGCGATCAAATCTACCATTATCAAAACTCATCATTGTTGCATCAATCGGCTGGTCCGATGGTCTTTTTGATTGGATCAAATTCGGTGCTGTACTCAGATTTTGCAGATCTCACTTTGGGAGAATCTATCGAAATAACTGGCAAAAATAATGGGGTTTACCAATTTGTAGGTATTGAAGTGCGTGAAGTTTCGTTTGATGAGATCGGATCAATTTTTACCATGACAGATCAATTTGCAAATAAAGCAGTTTTTGTGTTTAAATCACCAGGGGTATCTAGTTCCTTTACTTTGATTTTGGCAAATAAACAATGATTTCTTGATTCTAGTTATATTTACACTCTGCCAAACAGTTTTTCCAATTTTGATTTGTCGAACACTATCACCGTTGGTCGGCCGTGTGGACAGGTTTGGTAATTTGGGGTTTTGAATAATTGGGTTATCAACTCAATGCGCTCTTTTTCTTCAAGTGGATCGCCAGCCATCACCGCGCTTCTGCATGCCAAATAGGCAATAGTTCTGTGGGCCACAGTATCTACCAACGAGACCGGTTCGCCAGCAGCAAGGTCATCTAATACATCGAGCAAAATGCGTTTTGTCTGCTCAATGGGGATAACTTTTGGTACCGCGGTAACGGCATATGTTTGCTCACCCAAAAAATGTCCAAGAAATCCAATTTTTTCTAATGTATCGCCGTGTTCTTCAATCAAGTGTGCCTGAGCAACAGTCAAATTACACGAAATTGGCGGCTGTAACTGAGTTGGCTCTTTGGCTTGCTCATTTGTGTAGAGTTTGCGAAAGGACTCAAACAAAATGCGCTCATGCGCGGCGTGTTGATCAATCAAAACCAGTTGATTTTCATGCTCGGTGACTAAATAGGTGTTATCAATTTGTAAGACAGGAGATTCATGTTGTGGAGAGCTTTGTGTAGTGGCCTGCGAAATTGGATGTAGCAGTGATTTTAATTTTCGACTAATAAAATTTTCTGCCGGGAAATGGCCACGGTGTGCTTTTTGATTGTTTGGCATTTCTGCTACATTTTTTTGCCCAAAACTTGTATCTCCCACACTCGGCTCCTTCATAGTCAAACTGCCATACGTCACAAAAGTATTTGGTACGGTGCTGACTTTTTGCGACACACTCTTTCGCACCAAATCTTGCACTAACTGCTCATCCATAAAGGCGACGGTTTCTTTTTTGGGATGGCGATTGATGTCGAACAAATGGGGATCCAGCTGCAAATCTAGCACAAACAAGGGAAATTTTTCTGGTGGCAGTGCCGACTGATATGCTTGTTTTATAGTTTTTTGCAGTTGCGGGTGAGAAACTGGTCTGCCATTTACAAACAGCCATTGGGAATTCGTATTTGGTCTTGATTGCACTGGGTTACCAATAAATCCAGAAATCGACAACACATCACCAGAATCCGAAATGGGTAGTAGATGCTCTTCGAGGTCCCAGCCAATGACTTGCAAAAATCGATCCTTGAGCGACTGGTTTGCAGGAAAATGCAGAAGTTTTTTTTGATTGTGATACAGAGTAAAACCAACATGAGGATTTGCGAGCGCAGTAGTTTCAACGATTTCTAGAATATGGCGCAGCTCAGTGGTGCTCGAGCTAATAAATTTTTTGCGCGCGGGAATTTGGGCAAACAAATCCTTCACATCCACCACGGTGCCAATATTCATGCCAATTTTGCTGGGACTAGTGCGCTGAGTTTGATGACTAAAGGTGTACGCCATTGGCTCATCTTGATGCCGACTCATAATGGTCACTTGACTGACTTTGGCAATGCTCGCCAACGCCTCACCGCGAAAACCGTAACTATGAATTGAATCCAGATCCTCAGCTTTGGAAATTTTACTTGTCGCGTGGCTGACCACACTCAGTGGCAGATCAGCGCTCGTCATGCCATGGCCGTTATCCGCGACAGTGATTTTTTTAAGGCCAGCATCTTCTAGAGTAATTTCAATTTGGGTAGCCTTTGCATCCAAACTATTTTCGATGAGTTCTTTGATGACTCCACTGGGCCGTTCAGCAATTTCACCCGCCGCAATAAGCGAGATGACATGGGTTGGCAGTTGTTTAATAGTTATTTCTGGCATTTTTTTGTAGGTGTGTCGTACGTGTGTCGCAAGAAGAATCAAAAAATTTGTGTATAGTGCATAGTAGTACATATTGGTATACTCTTCAAGTGAAGCGCACAACTCTCATATATATTGCACTTTTTGTTGGTAGTTTAGTGGGTGGACTATGCCTGCGTGGCTTCAATATTCTCAATACGCCGTTTTCTTTTGATCAAGTGCAGATTGCTCAGGCAGCAGACGAAATTGCGGCGGGCAATCCAACGTTAATTGGTCCACGAACCGGTCCGGCGAGTATGTTTACCGGTCCGCTCATCTATTATGTAACCGCGGCGCTCAGTCTTGGCATGGATATGCCGTATGCAATTGCGTATACTGCGCTGTTTTTATCATTTCTGACTGGGGTGGCTATTGTGGGACTTTCGTTGCGATATTTAGAAAAATCACAGGCAGTTATTCCCGTTATCTTGTGGGGATTTTCACCATTTTTGGTTTCGCTGGATAGAATTGTCTGGAACCCTAACATTATGGTGTTGGCTGCGGCTTTGAGTTTTTTCCCGCTGCTCAAGAAGAAACAGCTTTGGTTTGTTGATATGGTTTTGCTATCTGCTGGGACTTTCTTGGGATACCAAGCACATTTTTCTGGATTATTGTTGGTGGGATTTGTGATTGCAGGGCTGATTGTGCGCAGATTGACTAAGATTGACACACAGTGGTTTGTCTCGGTAGCAGCAGCCGTTCTAGCTATCGTTGGATTGCTTGCTAGTGTGGTGCCAACTGTTCTATTTGATTATCGCCATGACTGGCAAAATCTTCGCGGGCTGCTCGATATGGTTGGTAATAAAGATAAGGTTTCGGATTTTGGCAGTTTTGCACGATTTCCACATAAAGTATTTGTTATTTTAGAAACATTTGGCAAAGTATTTTTTGGCTCCAGTCCTTTTTGGGTGTTAGTGTTGTCTGGGTTAGCGGCAACCGGGGCATTTTTTGCCAAACAAATGCAAGAAAAAAGTTGGAATTTTGTGTTGATTACTGCCGGCTGGCTTGGTGGTATAGCTATCATTTATAGTTTGTATCGTGAATCAACTCCTGAATATTATTTTCTGTTGCTGATTCCTGTTTTCTTGGTAGCAGGATCGTATGTGTTTATGCACACGTTTACTAAGTCGCAGCGCGTCGTGTTACTCAGTTTTTTTGTAGTGTATGGCACGCTCGTTTCACGAGCAACACATCGCGATTCACAAGGTCTTAGTTTGGCAAATCAAGTCAAAATAGTAAGTGCGGTGGAAGCGCTCGCAACGCCAATTGGCAAAGTTGTCTATGACATTAAGCCAGTTGAATCTTTGGGGATTCGCTATCTGATGAAATCATATGAAGCAGGGCTTGCGGACGGTGGCAATACTGGTGAGTTGCTGCATATCATCTATCCACTAGGAAATTCCAACATTTTTACCAAGCAAGTTGCTCACAATGTAGCTATCTGGGTTGATTCTCGAACTGATACCTCGCGCAGCTATCTAACCACCGATTCATTTATTCTCAAAGCGCCCGCAGGCGTAACTTTTTATGCTATTACGGGTGGGGAAGAAATGATGTTTGGCTATGATGGCTGGCTGGTTACGCAGGCTAATCAAGCCGAGCAAAAAGTGATAGGTTCCTTATTTGTCGAGAGAAAAGTCATGGTGCTAGAAAATGATACCGCGCGAAAATTAAATCCAGCCAATGATAGATGGTTGGTGGAAGGCAGCGATGTGCCAGCGTTTGAGACCTTTTTAGAGATAAAGCCAGCAAATCCTGGTCAATCTCGCAGAATTATGTTTACCCAAGAATATGTGTTTGTGACGACAATTTCTGATACAGCATTGTTGGAACAAATTTCGCTTTAAGAGATTTTCTTTAGTTTTGCCAATACATTCAACGCCTCTAGTGGTGTGGTTTGTTCAAGGGCGATTGAATCTAGCGTAGCAATAATAGATTGTGCTCGTGTATCTAATTCAAGATTCTGCGGAGCGACGACCTTTTTTCTAACTTTATTACTTTTACTATCATCATTAGAAATCGCCTGATTTTTCAACACCATATTCTGCGCCGTTTCCTGCTCAAAAGTAGTGAGTAATTGTTTGGCTCGGGCCGTCACTTTTTCATCAACGCCAGCCAAGGTTGCCACATCAATGCCAAAGCTGTGTTCAGCCGCGCCAGACTGCAGCTGGTACAAAAAGATAGGTGCATCCTCAAAACGACTGACTGCCATGTGGGCATTTTGGATTTGCTGGGGATAGGTGTGGGCAAGTTCCTGCAGCTCGTGGTAGTGTGTAGCGAACAAAGTAAGCGGGCGGGCGGGTCCAAGATCAACCAAAAATTCCGCGATCGCCCACGCAATGCTGATGCCGTCGTAGGTGCTAGTTCCGCGGCCAATTTCATCCATAATCACCAGACTTTCGTGCGTGGCTTTTTGGAGAATCAGGGCGGTCTCGGTCATCTCCACCATAAAGGTAGACAGGCCATCGCTAATCATGTCCGAAGCGCCGCTTCGCACAAAAATATGATCAACAATGCCAATAGTTGCAGCTTGGGCAGGTACAAAACTACCAATCTGTGCGAGTAGCGTAATGAGCGCTACTTGGCGCATAAGCACTGATTTACCCGCCATATTTGGTCCGGTCAGCAGCAGAACTTGGCACTGCGAGCTTGAAAGTACAATATCGTTTGGCACAAACGCGTGACTATCCAGCAAAGTCTCAACCACTGGATGGCGACTTTTTTTGAGATCAATAACACGATCGAGGGACATGGTTGGTTTAGCGTAGTTTGCAGCCAACGCCACATGGGCAAATCCCTGTAAACAATCCAGGGCAGCCAACGCGCGCGAAGCTGCATGGAGTTGCACAAGGTGCGAGCCAATAATTTCGAGCAGTTTGAGATACTGCTCATACTCCAAAGTTTGAATGGTCTCTTGGGCGGTGAGAATAATATCCTCGCGCTCTTTCATTTCTTGGGTGATAAATCGCTCTCCATTTACCAAAGTTTGGCGGCGAATGTACTCTTTGGGCACTTTATCCAAATACGATTTGCTAATTTCAATATAAAAGCCAAAGACTTTGTTGAAGCGAACCTTGAGCGAGGTAATGTTGGTGAGTTTCTTTTGCGCCAGCTCAAACTGGGCCATCCAGTCGCGGTTGGTGTCGATTATTGTACGCAGCTCATCAATTTTTGGCAGAATGCCGGGGTTGATAAGTCCGCCCTCTTTGGGATCAAACGGGGGATCGATAACTAGATATTTGCGGATAGTTTGGTGTAACTGGACGAGCTGCGCCGAATCAAGCGTGGTAAAAAGTTTCTTGAGCAGGGGAGGCAGTGTTTTTTGCTTTGGCATGCTCAGTTGAGTCAAAGCCTCGAGCGATTGTGCCAGTCCAATACAATCCTTGGGAGAACCTTGTTTGAGGGTGAGGCGGGCAGTCAGTCGTTCAATATCTCGAACTTGGGCCAAGTGCTCGCGAACCTGAGCTAACTGGGCTTGATTTTGGGTAAACCACTCCACGGCGGCGTGGCGCTGCGAAATTGAGTCCAGATCGGTGAGCGGTTGCAAAATCCAATCTCGCAATAATCGAGCACCCATGCTGGTTTTGGTGTGATCAATGATATGAATCAGCGAGCCAATGGTTTTGCCTTCGTACAACGTCTCAAGCAACTCCAAATTGATGATTGTTGATCTATCCAACTGCATTGTCTGGGCAGTGATAAGCGGTTGGGTTTGGGTGATATGCGTCACCGCCGTTTTTTGCATAATTTCCACATAGCGCAGCAGCAGAACGGCAACAACCTGAGAATTCGTACTCATTTCACTAGTGGCCTTTGTGCCAAATTGTTTTTTGAGGATTTTTGGTGCAGCAATAGTGGTTTCTTGCCATTGAGAAAATTCAAACGGAAGCACGCCATATTTTTTGCAGAGCTTAGTGATGGCCGCTACTTGATTCTCATTTTCATTCTGCGGTGGAATTACAACTTCTTTTGGCTGATAGGTGGAGATAATATCTGTAAGAAAAGGTTCGAGGGCAAGAGTGGTAGCATTTTTTATAGTATCTTTCTTTGCCAAAGTCGCACTATCCGCAATTTTGAGCGTGCCGGTGGTGATATCCGCTAAACCAACTGCCCAGTTTTGGCTGTTTGGTTGACTTGACTCATCAAGATAAACACACAGAATATAGTTGTGTTCTTTGGGAGACAGCGCGGAGTCAGTTACCACAGTCCCCGGCGTGATTATGCGCACTACATCGCGCTCAACCAGGCTTTTGCCATCGGGCACGGTGGTTTGCTCGCAAATGGCAACTTTGTGACCAGCTTGGGTAAGTTTGTGCAGATAATTGTCTAGCGCATGAAATGGCACGCCAGCCATGGGAATATCGCCATCTTTGCCCCGTGGCCTCGCCGTTAAGGTGATATCGAGCAGCTGCGCGCCCAGTTTGGCATCATCCATAAACAACTCATAGAAATCCCCCAGCCGAAACAGCAAAATACAATCAGGATAGGTTTTTTTGAGTGCAGCGTACTGCTGCATCATGGGAGTAGAAAAGTGCATGCCGATAGCAGAATAAAACAAATACGCTATAATATCTAGCGTTAGACTTTAAGAATTCTTTAAATATTCTTTAAATTCTACACTCGCACCTTTAAAATTTGACACCAACCAGCAGCAACGCTGCAAATTGGCCCCATCGTCTATCGGCTAGGACACCAGGTTCTCATCCTGGGAAGCGCGGTTCGATTCCGCGTGGGGTCACAGGCATAAAAAAATCCGCAGAAGCGGATTTTTTTGTGGCTCTGAGTCTCACTCTTGGAATTGAGGCGTTGGTTCGTAAAGGCAATATAATAACTTAATTCAATAATTCACTTGCCGTCTCGCAGGAGCGACAGAAGCGTAAGCGCAAGGAGCGACGAGAATTCCAGGTGGGTTCACCAGCAAAACTTTCTACCATAGTATTTTATTTCCTGTGGTAGAATTCCAGCTATGAGTTATCCAATTGATTCTTTTCGACCTAGGAAAAACCCTAAAGATTACAAAACATTGAACCATTTAATGGAAAAGGCTCAAAAAACTGCAGACGACTGTGAAGTACAATTTTTGTTAAACGATGATGAACGAGTACTAATAGCTAGTACAATTATAGGATGGATAGATCTATTTGAAGACTGTCTTATTAGTGAAAGTGCCATACCAAGGATAGTTGAAACTGGGTGTATTTATGGACCACTTGAACAAGAAGTACTTTTTATTCGCGAAGTGGCTTTATCGAGTTGGTATCAAATTGTAGAAAGCAAAATTCAACACGGCTTTTTTCAAATACTTTATGCCAAACATTGCGATCCAGAAACATTTACTCAATTATTGACTACTTTTAGTCAGCTAAGTTTCAAAAAGACTGAAATGCTTCGGTTACTCAAAAATAGAGACATTCAAAATTTAATTAATTTTTTTAGAAATCTTTTGGTTCCTATTTTTTCCCTTCAACAAGAGATTGAAAAAATGGTGCTAGATTCAGATTTCACAGAAGAAGATAAGGTTAAAAATATAGTAAGGATAAAAG
>CAZOZK010000006.1:0-18897 GCA_964584245.1 uncultured Pseudomonadales bacterium
TTTTGTACCCTGACGCAGCAAATCTTCTTTTTCGTTGCGACTATTCCAGATACGTTCTTTGGTAGACACTTCATCAGCCACCGAGAGCTCTTTTTCTTTCATTAATTCGTTGACATAAAGCTTGAGCGCCAGCGGCGTTGGCAATCTTCCCGCACTTGAATGAGCTTTTTTCAAATAGCCTTGCTTAGTTAGGTAGACTAACTCATTTCGAATTGTTGCTGGAGATACGCCAATGTTGAATTTTCGATCAATAGTTTCAGAACCAACAGGTTCAGCCGTGGTAATAAACTCCTCAATAACCGACCGAAGAATGCGGACTTGGCGAGCAGTGAGATCTATCATATATTAGCAATCATAAACAAAGAGTGCTAGTGTGTCAAGGGTGGTGTTCGAAACAAGGTTGAGTTTGATTCTGGCAATTAGTTAAGCCAGATATTTGAAAATTGCTGTTTCGAAGATGACTAGGAATAGTGTACTATCTTATTATAAGCTCATGCCGACACTCCAAACGCACAAAACTAGACCAATTAACAAATTTAACCCCCGCGCCAAACGCCGACGCAGTATGATCTTTGCAGCCCTCGGCATTGTGATCGTAGCCGCAGGAAGTCTAGTGGCCGTCACACAAATCGACAAAGTCCGAGAATTTTTTGGCCAAGCCAGTGGTGAACCAGCAGAAATTATCATCGACACACAAGCAGTCATTGGCCCTCTGCCTCGACCATGGCGAAACTTAGCACAAGGCGGTGAAGCTTTTGATTGGCGCATCGAACCAATCAACGCCCAGGTCAAAGCCCTCAAACCAGAGTACATTCGCATCGACCACATTTACGATTTTTACGACATCGTCCAAGGCACTCCTGGAAATATTACTTTTGATTTTTCTAAACTTGACGTTATTTTAAACGACATCACCGCAACTGGTGCCAAGCCATACATCGCGCTTTCGTACATGCCACCCGCGATTAGCAGTGGAGACATTGTGGCACCACCAAAAAATTGGTCGGACTGGCAGCTAACTATCCAAAAAACTATTGAACATGTGAGTGGCACGCGCGGAATTTCGGATGTGTACTACGAAGTCTGGAACGAGCCTGATTTATTTGGTGACTGGAAATATTATGGAGAAAGAAATTACTTGACTATGTACACGTACGCAGCTCGTGGCGCGGCGAATGCTCGTGGTGCAAAGCCATTTAAGCTTGGTGGACCGGGTATTACTGCTCTCTACAAAAATTGGTTTGACGCCCTAGCAAAACATGCTATTGCAAACAACCTTCGCTATGATTTCTTTTCTTGGCATCGCTACAATCACAATCTGACCCAGTTTAATGATGATATGTTCCAAGCGCGACAATGGCTTGGCGAGTATCCCCAACTTGAACCAACAGTGGAGCTGCACATTACCGAGTGGGGTCATGACAGTAATAATCATGCGGGATACGACGGTTCGTATGGCGCAGCGCACACCGTGGCCGCGGCAATTAATATGATTGGAGTAGTCAATCGTGCATTTGTATTTGAGATTCAAGATGGCAATGATCCAGCTGAAAAAGAATATTGGGGCCGCTGGGGTTTAATTACCTCTCCAAAAGCTGGTGCAAAAGCTAAGCCAAGATACTACGCCCTTCGAATGCTCGATCGCCTTTCTGATCAACGTCTTCAAACCTTGGGCAGTGGCACATGGGTCAAGGGTCAGGCGACCAAAAGTCCGGAGGGTCATACCCAGCTGGTCATGGCAAACTTTGATAAAAACGGCAGAAACTCAGAAAAAGTCCCGGTGTTGTTCCAAAACATTACTCCAGGAAATTATGTGATAACCAAAGAGTATCTCAATGGCCAACGACAAACTGAGCGTGTTGCAACCGATGCAGCAGTGCTACAAACATTCGTGCCAATGTCTGCAAATACCGTGGTGTTTGTGGAGATGAAGGCAGAAGTGCCAGGTGCTGCAGTGCCAGCAAATTAAAGTAATAGATATCTAAAAAAACTAGAGGTTATTATCTTTTTGCAAATTAGGTATTGATGCAATTGCTAATAATGATTGTCCTTCAATATTTTAGATAGTTTTCCAAGAGAAAATACGTTGCCCTTCATTTAGTATCCAATTCATCATATTTATATTTTCAGTCACTACTGTATACCTAATCGGTTTTTGTAAAGTATTCGCAATTTTGCATAATAATACATAGAGTTCTTGATAACATCTTGTCGTCTCTCCCAGTTTCTTCTCAATTGATGTATCGGCATACACATAGGATCCAAAAAAGGAACCAGGTTGACGTAAAAATAATGACAATGTTTTTGAACCATAACTGATAGACAGTAGTTTTTTTTGATCATTTGTTGATAATCTAGTAACTTTAGCAATAAATTGATTCAGAGCAGCTGCATCTGTGATATCAACAAAATAGCTTACAATGGGGACTTCTTGCAATTTTTCTGGTGGTTCAGGTTGTGCTTGAGAAAATTCCTTCAGCATAAGAAAACACCTTCTAGTTTGATTGACCACATACTAGTTTCTCAATTTTCTCTTCAAAGACACTTGTGTCATATTGCTGTGCTTGCTTTTTGATGATTGTTGGATCAAATTGATTTGCATTTTTGTTGAGTAGTTTGTTGAATTCTTTTATGGCTGCAATTAATCCTGCAACAGTCAAATCCTCAAAAAATACACCTGTCTTTCCAGAAATAATTGTCTCAAGTGGACCACCAGACGCATGCGCAATCACCGGCACACCGTGACCCATTGCTTCGATCGGGACAATCCCAAAATCTTCGTCTTCAACAGGATACAACAAAACTGACGCGCCCGCGTACAACTCGTGGAGCTCTTGATCTGTGACACTGCCCAAAAAGGTAACAGTTGGACCGGCCATCGCCTGAAGCTCTGGCAAAAGTGGCCCAGTCCCAACAACTTTGAGTTGCATGCCAAGTTCGGTGCATGCTTGAACTGCTAATTCAGGATGTTTGGCAAAAGCCAAGCGATTAACATAAATAGCATATGATTTCTCAGAGAGAGTTGTCTTTTTTGAGTCGCTCATTTTTCCCGACGTGCTCGCAATATGCACCGGCGGGAAAATCACCGTGCTCTCTCGACGGTAAAATTTTTGAATTCGTTTGGCAGTCTCTTGTGAGTTGGCAATGAACACATCTACATCTTGAGCGGTTTTGAAATCAATAATCCGCATGACGTGATTTATCAGCTCACCTGGCACGCGCATCCACCATTTTTTCTTCCAGTCGCTCATGGTTGAGTATCCGTACAGCGAACGTGGTGGAGTGTGACAGTAACAAATATGCACGCCATGTGGCACCCTAACCGCTTTAGCCATGTAGGCATTTGTTGAGGAAATAACGACATCAAATTCTACTAAATCTAAACTCGAAAACGCACGGGCTGCCAAAATTCGTAGCGGCGAGTACAAACGAAGGATTCCAGGGATACGACTCATCCATGTTTGGCGAATGTCCCATTCTGCAAATCTTCTCCAGTGCTGGCCCAAGGCTTTCTCATCACAAAATGCGGTAAATACTGGCGCATCTGGATACATCGTGTGCAAAGCTTCAAGCACACGCTCGGCTCCACCGTACTCGCGCAAATAATCGTGGACCAAGGCAATTTTGGGGGATGATCTTAGCGATTTTTTTGTGGATTCATTTTTTATCATAAATTTGAAGTACCAATGTATCCTACACTAAAACAACGCTGCTTGAATTCCCTCTTCGAGCTCATCTTCTGGTAAGAGCTTGAGTAACGAATGAAAAGCAAATTTTTCAAAAAAAGCGATTGCCGCTTCTTTATCATAACTGCGAAGTTTACACGCTGCAGCGTCAAAAGAAACTGGCGCCTGTTTATTTATGATCGCCAGCTGCAAACTCATGTAAGCCAGCTCTTTATTTTCGCGCAGCGAATTAGCTATTTTGGCAGATACACCAAGCTCTTTTTCTGATTTTTCCAGAAGTGCGTAGAGTTCATCAATAGTATCAATCTTTTCAAAAAGTCCGCGCGCTGTTTTTGGACCAATGCCAGCCACACCAGGAATATTATCTGAACTATCACCAGTTAACGCTTTGAGTTGAGGAATTTCGCTTGGTTTGACGCCAAATTTTTCGATCACATCATCAATTGAATACAACTTATCTTTGCCAAACGCGCCACGCTTGGGAATGAATACTCGAGTAAAATCGGTGACTAATTGCAACAAATCGCTGTCGCCGGTGAGCACAATCGTTCTGTCCAAATCAACATTGCCCTTTTTGCTTTGAGTCTCCGCATCCTTAGTGACCGTACCAACTAAATCATCAGCTTCAAAGCCAGCAACTTCGTACTGAGGTATATTTAAAATTGTAACCAATTCTTTGACCAAAGGAATCTGACTAATCAAACTCTCCGGCATGGCTTCGCGGTGAGCCTTGTACTGCTCGAACTGCTCGTGACGAAAGGTTGGAGAATGGTGATCAAACGCTACCGCAACATACTCAGGTTGAAAATCTAAAATACTTTTGAGAACCAAGCGAGCAAATCCATACACCGCATTTACTTGACGGCCTTGAGGATCAGTGAGATCTGGAAATGCGTGAAAAGCCCGGTATAAAACTGCATGTCCGTCAACAATAAGCAACGTTTTTTGAGTTTTAGGTGTTTGCACGTGTTGATTCGATTGTTATTTCCCTGATTATATCTTGATTGTCTGAGCAGATGAATACTGTGCTTATTTCTTGGATTTTACTTTTTTGAAACCCATGAGTTCCTCAAATTGAGTACCATCAAGACTTTCAACTTCAAGTAATTTTTCTGAAATTAAATCAAGCTGCTTGCGATGCTTTTTGAGCAGTTCCATAGCTCGCTTCTCGGCCACGGTGATAAATGCACCAATCTCAGCATCAACTTTTTCTTGGAGTTTATCTGAAATTTTCATTGGCTCACCAGTAGCACGACTATAATCACTGCCCTCAAATTGAGGACTGAAGTTCATTGCACCAAGTTTGCTCATACCAAAATCAGTCACCATTGCGCGAGCAATTCGGGTTGCGCGTTCAATATCACTACTTGCGCCAGCGGTCAGCTCGTTGAAGACCAATTTTTCTGCGGCACGACCACCCATAAGCACTGCCATATCATCAATCAATTCTGATTGAGTTGTTTGCAATTTGTCTTTTTCTGGTTGACTCAAGGTAAAGCCCAAAGCTCGACCACGAGATACGATAGAAATGCGATGGACTGGATCTGCATGATTTGAAGCATGAGCCACAATTGCATGACCAGCTTCGTGATACGCAGTCATTTTTCGCTCTTCTTCATCTTGCAAGCGTTTCTTGCTTGGACCCATTTTCACTTTGAGAGATGCTTCTTCAATATCATCCATAGTGATCTCTTCGCGCGCTTCGCGCGCGACCGCAATCGCCGCCTCATTGAGCATATTTTCCAGATCTGCACCTGAAAACCCAACAGTTCGCTTCGCGACTTTATCCCAATCCAAACTCTTTTCAAATGGTTTTTTCTTTTTATGAATGTTCAAGATAAACTTACGCTCCTCTAAGTCAGGCAAACTAACTTGAACGCGTCGATCAAAACGACCTGGGCGAACCAACGCTGGGTCGAGCATATCGCCACGGTTAGTAGCAGCCATCACAATCACATTATCATTTTGGGTAAATCCATCCATCTCAACCAAAATTTGGTTGAGGGTTTGCTCACGCTCATCATGACCACCCATAGATCCGTGACCACGAATTCGGCCAATCGCATCAATTTCATCAATAAAAATGATTGCTGGAGCAAGCTTTTTTGCAGTCGCAAACAAATCACGAGCGCGTGAAGCACCAACACCAACTAACATTTCCATAAATTCTGAACCTGCGATAGACAAAAACTGCACATTTGCTTCACCAGCAACTGCGCGAGCAAGCAACGTTTTACCAGTTCCGGAAGGGCCAACCAACAACACACCTTTTGGCGTTCTGGCACCAACTTTGGTATATTTCTTTGGATTCTTCATAAAGTCGACAATTTCCTCGAGTTCTTGCTTGGCTTCATTCATGCCGCCAACATCAGCAAACTTCACATCTTGCTTGCCTTTGACAAATATTTTTGCCTTGCTTCGACCAATTCCCATGATGCCATCTTGGCCACCGCGAGCTTGTCGAAGGAAAAACAGCAACAGACCAAGCATCAAAAATACTGGCGCAAAATTCAAAATCAGCTGCCAAGCCATTTCACCCAAACCAATGTTTCGAACTTGAATATTTACTTGATTCAAATTGAGATCAGAGGCTTCCAAAACTTGCAAAGCCTGCTGGCCAGATTCTTTTCGAGCGATTTTTTTCTCACCGCCAATATAGAAGATATGCAGATCATTGCCTGCAACTTCGATTTTTTCAACTTTTTCTTCGCGGACATCTCGCACAACATCAGAAAGCGAAATTGAAGCGTTTCGTCCTCCGGCAAAAAGTGAAAATACAAATGGCAACACCAAAATAGCAATCAAAATATAGACCAAGCCTTTGTTCAAAAGCGTGCTCAAATTAAACTGCATCTCAATTTTTCGTTTGCCAGTCCCGTTGCCGGCGCCATTACCAGGAACGTTTGAGTTACCTGCATTTTTATCCATTTTTCCCATAGAACTTTCCAATCGTTTTTTTAATTCTTCTATCTGTTTTTCTTGTGTTGGTGATACTTTTTTGTCCATAGTATTCGATCCTGATTGTTGATCCTAATTTTAGATCGTGATTTTTGTCCCTGAGCCTCAAATTATAGCATGGATACTAGCGTACGCAGGTGCCAAGCGCAACCATTTCTGGAGCAAAAAACGGCACTGGCTTTTCTGATTCGTCGGCCATAAGCATCATGCCTTCGCTCACGCTCTCACCCATTTTTCGAGGCGCTAAATTGACGATAAAAAAAGCTTTTTTATCTTGAAAATCTGCAGGTGTGTACCAAGCTTTCACGCCAGAAAATACTGTTTTTTGACCAATTTCTGGACCAAAATCCACTGTAAACTCCAGTAATTTTCGACTCCACTCTGGCTCCGCAACTGCAATTATCTGGCCCACTCGAATATCGATTTTTTCAAAATCTGGATATTCAATAATTGCTTTTAACGTTGATTTTTCTTCTGGTGATTCTACTATTTGTGCATCTGTCATGGCATCTCCTTAGTATCTTTAATTACAAAATTACAATCCAATCACTTTATATACTTCTGCTAGTGTCACCTGGGCAACAGCTCGTGCTTTGGCAGCACCCTGCGCCAAAATCTCAACAACCTGATCTGGATTAGCGACCAACTCGGCTCGTCGCTTGGACATCGGGCCAAACAACGCTTGGTGGGCAACAAATAACTTTTTCTTGACTTCAACGTCGCCGACTGTGCCAGCCTGGTAGCGCTGTTTGAGCTCGTCAACTTCATCAACATTAGCATTTATCAAATCATGATAGATAAAAATTGGATTGCCTTCTACTTTACCAGGATCGGTAGCTTTTTTGCGATTTGGATCGGTGTAACAGCCCATTATTTGCTTTTCAATCACAGCTGGTGCATCAAAAATACTAATGATATTGCCCAGAGACTTGCTCATTTTTCGCTGGCCGTCGGTGCCAACAATTCTACCCGTAGCTTTGGAAATCAAAGGTTCTGGGAGTGGAAAAACATCAGTATGAGATGCATTAAAATGTTCCGCAATATCTCGAGTCAGCTCCACGTGTTGTCGTTGATCTTCGCCAACCGGCACGCCGTATGGTTTGTAAGCCAAAATATCTGCTGCCATCAAAATTGGATAGTTAAATAATCCCATGTTAATCGAATCAATTTCACTGCCCTTTTGGAGTTTGTCCTTGAACGCGTGCATGCGTTGCATCTGGCCATAGCCGACATAATTTGCCAAAACCACTGCTAGCTGCGAATGCTCTGGCACGTGCGACTGGCGGAAAAACACACTGCGCTGCGGATCCAAGCCAAGCGCCAAGTAATCAATCACGACATTTCGGATATTATTCTCGAGAACTTCACGGTTTTGAACGGTGGTCAGCGCGTGTAAATCAGCAATAAAATAGTAGGTCAGATACTCATCACTGTCTTGAAGCGCCAGCGACGGCTTGACCATGCCGTAATAATTGCCAATATGCAGCTCACTGCCACTTGGGGTAATACCCGAGAGGATGCGTTTTTGTGTGGGATTCGTTGAAACACTCATCCCTCTATTGTACCGTGAGTTTGGGATAGAGCCATTGCAAAAAATAAATTATAGTTATTTTTTGGATCCATTTGGAAAATTTTGGTTTTATTTTAGACGACAATAGTAGCTATGTCTACTTGAGGAGGATAAAAAAACCAAAATATTCAAATGGGAACGAAAAGAACATGATTTATTTTCTGTAATGGCTCTAAGATCTAGTAGGGGGTGGTTTTGAACTATGCTTTTGGGCAATTCAAAAGAATGCCAAATTTACAACTCTTCAATTTGCACGTTCGGATTCATGTCAGGTGTATCAACCAACTTGAGATATTTCTCGGTAGTGGTGATGCGTTTGTGACCAACCAACTGAGAAACGTACACGAGTGGCGTGCCAGCCTTGAGCTGTTCAACTATAAAGGTATGGCGCAGATCGTTGACCTTTGCTCCTTTAATTCCAGCCATTTTGAAATAGCGATCGATAGCGGTGCGAATGTTGCGAACCAAAAAGGGTCGGCAGGTTTTAGTCAAGAAAACAACGGTTTCCCGTGCTCGTGGACGAGTTTGCAAATAGCCTTGGAGGGCAGTTTTTGCAGCTTTGTTGACAGGAACTTTTCGCTCGTCACGTGAGTTTTGAGCGCGGATTCCTACTACATTTCGATCAAAATCAAGATCAGATAACTCAAGTGCAGCTAACTCACTGATACGCATACCAGTTTGGAGCAACATCTCGACAATTGCCGACATTCGAGCATCACCACGACATGCATCACGCAACGCGCGATACTCTAATCGTGACAACACTTTTGGTGGAGCCTGGTCAAATTTTGGGTGAGAAACGATGTCTGCTGGGTTTTCGGCAATAATCTGTTGGCCGACTAAATAACGGAAAAATGCTTTAATTGAGTTAATTTTTCTTGAGATAGATTTACCGGTGTATCGGCGTTTTTTGAGAATTTCTTTGAACTCATCAATATTTTCCGCGGTAATTTGATCACTGGTTGTGATGCCTTGTTTGGTTGCAAACTCGACGAGTTGCTCAATATCTTTGGCATACGCAATGACGGTGGCGTGAGCCTTACCGTTATCTGAGAGATATTTGGTGAACTGGGCGTGAGCGTCTGATAATAATACTGACATGCAGCTCTTTCTGATTTTTATGAATTATATAGGTTGTTATATAATTTTATTTTGATTCTTTTATATGGTGTTTAATTACTAAAGTAGTATTGATAGCATTTGTATCAATACTGCTTTTTGTTTTTAGAACGTCTTATAATATCACAAAGTCGGCTAAAAAGCAATTACACACTTGATGTGTAGGATTTTGGGTTGGGAAGGATTAGTGGCAAACTTGATGTGGAACTTGGGATAGGACTTGAGATAAGGCTTGGGATATGCAGCCAGCAATTACCTCCGATACTGTTGTATGATGGATATAAACTATGCCAAAATGGATTTTTTCACCGATAGTTGCCATACTTTTTACTGTGGTTGGGATTGGTATTTTCCTTTCATTACTCAAGACTGACACAGAACTGGAGCAGTCTGCAGCGTTGTTGGGGCAGATGCGCGACGAAGTCGCGCATCTCGAGCAAAAAGTCGCACAGAGCACCCAAAGCGTGATCGAGGCAACAGCCTCCGGAACCAAAGAACGCATCATCCGAGATGAACTCCTCCTCAAAAAACCAGGCGAATACGTTATCCAACTCCCAAATCTCGAAGAACAATTTGGACTAAACCAAACCGACCAAGAACTCGCCGCAAATTCACAAACCACTCAAAACAAAAAACCAATTGAAGAGTGGAAGAAGTTGCTGGTAAAGTAAAAACTTTCAAAAAAATTACGCCACTAATTTCATCAAATCTCTCAAATCAGAAATAACATGATCAGCTTTTTCCATTACAGCTGTTCTTTTCACCACGCCAGAAAAATAGACAAAAATATCTGCTCCGGCTTCAAGATCGGTTACTCCATCACCAATCATAAGAGTGGGCTCAGTATGCTTTTTTTTGATTTCTTGCAAAACCTGGGCTTTCCCAGTACGTTTCCATAATGGAACTGATGTATCTAGGCCAGTGTATTCATCGTGTTCATTTAACATAATTTTATTTGAGTACACTTGATCAACTCCCAAGTGCAGCGCTACTGGCATAACACATGTCTCGTACCCTCCCGTCACAATACTAACCTTGTGATTTCTTTTCAGCTCAGAAATTACTTCAGACGCAAATGGAACAATATTTTGTAAGTATAACTCTCCAACGGCTTCCAACTCTTTTCTATTTGGTCTGATTAGGTTGAGTCGCTTTTCGAAAACATCCTCAACTGAAATTTCACCATTCATAGCTTGATTGGTGAGTTTTTTAACGTGTTCGCCAAGATTTTTCATCTCTGCCAAGGAATCAATTCCCTCAATAGTTACTAATGTCGAATCTAAATCAAAAAGTATGTGCATTTTGTCCTTTTATATGTGTGACAGTATCTAAATTAATCCTAAAAATAGAACCCAAAAATTTGAGAACTACATACCAAATACAATTAGAAGCTGGATGCTGTTGATAATGCTATAAGAAAAATGAAATGTGCTTTGATCATGATATGGTATTCCCTAAATATCCCTGAATTGCTTCATCAAGCGCATTTTCGAGTTCCTCTACAGAATCAAATCGCAAAATACTTGGATCGAACCAAACGTCATTCTTATCATTTGATGGGTCATTACTAGTATTTACGCAAATTGAAAAGCCAAAGTATTTTCTTCCATTTCTGTCTTTTTGTTTTATGTTTTCTGGGACAGGGATTTTTATGAGCGCCTGCATAGCTTCTCTGAATGGTAATTTTTTGATTCTTTGTAAATCTTCTGGTTTGAGGTGAGCATCGGGATAATCTATCACACCAATTCTAATATTAGGGGGAATTCCATCATCATCATCCTGTTTATTTTTCCACACTTCCCATTGTTCCATTAATTCATTACCCTTATTATATTCTTGCGCATAAAATTTGATTAGTTTTCCTTTAAATTCCTGTTTACGCTCTGCTCCTAGCTTTCTACCCACATCTGTCATAGCCATGTAGGGCTCAAATCCCAAAAATTCAGACAGCAGTGCACACATGCCATCATAATATCCCTTAGTACGAAATACCCATGACTTGCGTTCACTAATGCTCAAGTCACGGAGGAAATACCATTTTCCCATGGAAAAATTTCGACCTCTGAGAATGCTCTCCCAAACAACGTCTTCACCAAACTCAGCAGCTCCTAAAAGCATATCTGCATCGAAAAATGCCCGTCCAGCTGGAGAAAGTTTTTCACTAATTGAAGCCATATCTTCTTCAGAGGGGTGATTATAGGTATCATCGTGGTGCTCTATCGCAAACGATATTTTTTGTGCTTCTTCTGTTGTTAAGCGTAAAGTATCTGCGAACATCATAATCATTACGGCCATTGCCCTTGCATGGTCTTTGCTTGTTTCAAGTTTAGGATTATCAGCGTGAGTTAGGAATTTCCCATCCTTATCAAATCTTGGCAAAGACTCAGCTAAATCATGTAATACCGCATACAGCATAAGCTGGGAATCGCTAACAGCTTCATAACCCACACTGTCTACATACTCACCTAGGGCAATTTTCTCTTTATTTAAAGCTATTTGTCGGTTCCTTAGCTCAACCGCTCCCATGTATACAAAGTGACTATGAACCACACCATGTTTAGTGTCCTTTACATCTTCCTTTAGCCATCGAAGGATTCCAGCTCGGGTTGCTTGCAACATCTCTGCTTCTGCTGTAAAGCTAGGACTTCCTTTAAGAGTTTCTAGTACCTTCAGTAAACTTGCCACTGCATCTCTAGCAAAATCTCGATGTTTTTTGGGTAATTGAAGAATTACTTCTTCATACTCAGAAGGAATAACATACTCGGTTTCATTCGAATCACGTCTCACAACATATGCTTCAGCATTTATAGGTAGAATTTCTTTTGATCCTAGGCCTCCCATCCTACTCCTTCTCCACTTTTTGTAGTATTTGTTGTAGCGCGTCATCGGTAAATCTAAAAGAACTAATAGGGATTGGAAACTCAATGACGTCAATCTGATTTTGCCTCAGCACATCGATTTGTTTTTGCAGACTGTTGTCAAGCTGTTGTAAGTATTCTTTAGTATGATGGGTTAACTCGAAAGCACGACCACGGTGGCGAATCCGCTCTAGCAACACCGGAATGCTGGCGCGCAGGGCAATAACTAGGGTTGGTTGTGAAATACCACCGGTAATGCGTTCATAGAGCTGCACGTAGGTTTCCCATTCATCTTTGGTGAAGTGGTTACTTTCCAGGCGTGAGTGCGCATACACCCAGCTCATCGGCAGGCCACAATCGGCAATAGTATGTTGGTTTTGATGTGTTTGTAGTTCTGTTTGCGTAAGCTTGGCTCGCTCGTGCAAAAACCAGATATCACTCGCAAATGACCAACGTGCGCGGTCTTCTAGTGCCAACGGGAAAAATGGGTTGCTTTTGTAAAATTCATCGGCTTCAATTCGGTAGGCGCTAATTTTTGGCGCCAGCGCATCAATTAACGAACTCTTTCCAGATGCGACATTTCCAATCACGACAATATGATGAATTTTTTTGCCCATGGGTGATTATAACAGAGAGCGAACAATTTTTTAGGATTTATTTTTCTGAAAGTCAAAAACTCATTTCACCGTCACACTTTTTGCCAAATTTCGAGGCATGTCAGGATCAAAACCTTTTTCGAGCGTCAAGTAATACGCCAAAAGTTGCGACACCACCACACTTGGGAGTATCGTAGCTTCTTTGACATCGGGAACAGCAATAAAATAATCAAAAACGTCATGCTTTTTTGAAGAAATCCCCACCACGTATCCACCTCGAGCTTTGATCTCCATAGCGCCTGCCAAATTTGCGCTGTAGGTTTCATCGTCCGGCAAAAACACAATACACGGCGTGCCTTTTTCAATCAAAGCTAATGTGCCATGCTTGAGTTCACCTGTCGACAAACCCTCTGCGTGTATGTACGAAATTTCTTTGATTTTGAGCGCGGTTTCCAAACTAAGCGGAAAGGAAATTCCTCGTCCCAAACAATAGATATGTTCTTTATTTTTGAGGACTTTTGCAAGTTTTTTCACGTTTTCTACTGATTTTTCGGACAAAACAGTTCTCGTTGCCTCAGCTGCTTGCGTGAGTATTTGTTTGCCTTCATCTAATCGATCCGCATAGGCAAAAGCCAATAAAATAAGGTGCGCTAGCTTGGCAGTAAATGCTTTGGTCGATGCCACGGCTCGCTCGGGGCCAGCTGCCACCAGCATTTTTTCGTCCGACATCCGATACAGCGAAGATCCTAGCACATTCACTAAGGCAATAATTTTAGCGCCCTGCGATTTAGCTTTTTTTAACGGCTCAAGAATATCCATAGTTTCACCCGACTGAGACAATGCCAAAATAACACTTTTTGCAGAGATAAAATCGAGATTGTAGCCAAACTCACTCCCCACTGCCCAGTTCACTCGCAGGCCCGAAATCTTAGAAAAAAGATAATACCCAACCTGGCAAGCATACGCGGCAGTGCCACATCCAATCAAGAAAACATCCTTTGCACCGCGCAAAGTGGCAGCAATTTCTTTTGTGTGAGTCGTTGCATTCGCCGCAATACTGGCGATAATCTGTGGTTGCTCGTAAATTTCTTTCAACATATAGTAGGCATACTCGCCTTTCTGGGTTTGTGAAATATCCCAATTGAGGTGCTGAGTTTTGTACTCCTTTTTCTGTCCCGAGATACAATCAAAAATTTCAATTTTGTCATCAGTAACCACCGCCATTTCTTGATCCTCAAGAAAATAGACTTCTTTGGTGTGAGGCAGCAAAGCGGCTGGATCACTCGCCAGATAATTCTCGCCTTTGCCAAATCCCAAAACCAGCGGAGAGCCATTGCGAACCGCAATCATCATCCGCTGCTCAACATGGCAAGCAATAAAAGCGTTCAAGCCTTCCATCTCCAAAAACGTTGCGCGGACTGCCTCAAAAAAAGTGTGTTTTTTGGCATACTGCGCAATAAGATGTGGGATTACTTCTGAGTCAGTTTCGGAATGAAATACATGGCCTTGGTCCAGCAATTTTGTCTTGAATTTTTCATAATTTTCAAAAATGCCGTTGTGAATGACCGCAATCTGCTCGCTCGGGTCAAGATGGGGATGCGCATTTTCCTGCGTCACTCCGCCGTGAGTCGCCCACCGCGTGTGGCCAAACGCCAGCGTGCTTGCGGGAAGTTCCGCCACAGTGCCGTCGCCAATTTTGCCGACCATTTTTTTGAGTACGATTTTGTTTTGGTCTGATGAATTTGTGGATGGCGATTCAGGAATCACCGCCACACCCCAGCTATCATAGCCGCGATACTCAAGACTCTTGAGACCCTCCAGCACAATCTGTGCAGCATTTGTTTTAGGGCCGATGTATCCAAAAATTCCGCACATATGAGTCTTTCTTTTTGAATAAAATATCTAGAAGTATCTAGATATATATA
Source organism: uncultured Pseudomonadales bacterium (assembly GCA_964584245.1). GTDB lineage: Bacteria > Patescibacteriota > Microgenomatia > UBA1400 > PJMF01 > CAZOZK01. The sequence continues at coordinate 14,713 of CAZOZK010000006.1, forward strand.
AAGCCGATTGTATTCTTGAATGCGCTGGATTGTCAATGAAAGTTAAAAATCAAAGTAGTATATACTAATTGATGTATTTCGATTTATATCTATTGTATGTCACAAACCTTTACTAGAATTTTATTTCTACTTTTCTTTCTTTTCTTGCTTGGATATTTTTTGATTTCTATTTCTTCCTTACTTTTTCTTGAAAAAATAATATACCCAGTGCCTCAAGTTGGATACTCGGACTCTACTGAAGATATTATTAAATTAACAACAAATAATAACGTACTAATTTCTGCAAAATATGTTAAAAATCCAAATTCAGATTTAGTAGTCCTCTATAGTCATGGTAATGGAGAGGACATAGCTAGTGCTATGGATCTAGTTACTGAAATATATGAATTAGGTTTTTCTGTTTTAATTTATGACTATGCAGGATATGGAACATCAGAGGGGAAACCAGGTGTATCTCAAACAAAATTAGATATTGAGGCAGCATATCAGTACCTCATTAGCGTAGAAAAAATCCCTGCCAAGAATATCATCATCTATGGACGATCTATAGGAGGCGGTCCATCTGTTCACCTAGCAAGTAAAAATAAGGTAGGTGGTCTTGTACTCGAAAGTACTTTCGCAAGTATATATAGATCGCAGTTTCCGTATGTAGTGTTGCCATTTGATAAATATCCTAATATTGAGCATATCGATCAAGTTGAAGCTCCCGTTCTTATTTTCCACGGAACAAAAGATACTACAATAAAATATTGGAACGCAAAAATGCTGTACACAGCTGCAAAAGAACCTAAGAAACTAATTACTGTTGAAGGAGCTGGACACAATAACCTACTTGTTACTGCAGATGATATATATTCTGAGTCACTTTTAGAGTTTAAGAAAAGTGTTCTTGAAGAAATGAACTAGTTTTTTTTCTCAAGCTCCGCCGCTAATTTAGTTATCATATCCTCTTGATTTTCGTACTCAATAAAAGTGTTTGAAATTACTTTGAGTGCCCCTGAGAATTTTTGGCCTTTTTTATAGATACAAATGACTGGAAGATTTTGCGCCACCGCCCATCCCAACTCAATTCCTTGACCAGTGGATGGATACGAGACTTCGGCAATAATCAGATCACATGTCTTAAAGAACGACTTAGCATCAAACTGCTCATCAGAATGTTCGTGTGGTAGCGCAATTGTGTGTTGGCTGTTGAGTTTAGAACTTCGAATCGGCTGATACAATTCTGTGTGGAAATCAAAAGCTGTTGGGTGCGATATGTAGATATTCATACAGGAATTCTACAGCAGATTATAGAATAAGCATAATGGTCAGGATTAATTTATACTGACCTCTGCTATAATTATAAACTAGAATGTTACTGCCTAAAGTTATCAAAAAAAAATTAGAAAAATCACCAGAAATTATTAAACCTTTTTTTCTTGCTAGTATTGTACTTCTTAGCATAAATATCTTTTTGCATTATGTAGATGTCCGAACGCTGTATGACGAAAATATCAATAACTATTCACAACCTAAAACGGTAACTCAAACAAAATCTTCTCCGCCTGTTCCACCCTCTCCTCTTCCTTCGCCTGATATGTATCCACCGGCAAGTCCTGACCCTACAGTACCTCCAAAAAAAATTGTGCCCAGATCTAATACAATTTCTGGATATTTCACCCAATATAAAGGTAATGCTTGGGGTGAAACAAAAGAATGCAATGCCTTGATTGTTTTGAGTAATACTGAGCTCACAAATGAATACATAGAAAATATTGAACAAGGAAATGGAGTGAATAGACTAACCCCTGATGGTAAATTAATACTTAATCTTGATTTTGAAAAAATACCAAAAACTAACGGAGAAAAAATAATAGTCTCAACGGAAAATAACCCAGTTAGCTTAACCATTGAAGAAAAAATAGTTACTGCTGATTTTGGAGCACCAGTTTGTTACAGCTTTGTAGATGTGGTCGATGTGCTCTAAAATGTAACAGATCAAATTTTGCCAAGCTAATAGGTCCTATTTAAAACTCTCCTAAAAATCACAAATGAACTTATCACAAGCATGAGCAGGCCGATGACCAAATTGAAGGTCCAAAGATATCCTTTATCAATCATAAATCCCGCGATAATTGCCGTGAACACATAGGGAATTTTGCTGACCAGGGCAATGGTGGATAAGGTAGTGGCACGATATTTTGATTCAACTTCTCGATTCACTACGATTGAGATCCATGGATACGCCACATTTCCCACCACGTTTATCAGCAGGAGGATAAAAAATCCAAGCCAGCCAATTGGTAGGGCGGCTCCTAAGTATCCAAATCCTAAGAGTGAATTGAGCAACAATAATCCAGTGCCCTCTTCAAGTAATTTCATTAGTTTGGGGACAAAATATACTGCTCCGGCAGAAATCAAACCGATAACCGCCCAAATAACTGCTTGTTCATTTGCAAAAAATCCAAATGAAGTTGCAATAGCTGGCTTAACTAAACCATATGAAAACAAATAGTAGAATCCAGTCAAACAAAAAATCAAAATAACCAATGGTTTTAGATTAGGCTTAACTAATTGCTTTGCGCCCGCTGATAGTTAAGAGATATAGACTTTTAGTGAGAATTTTTCTGAATCAATACTTGGCTCCCGCAAAAACAAACACATCAATGCAGCAAAAAAATAGACTGCTCCCCAAGCATAATGTGGCAACCTAAACCAATACATATACATCAGGCCACCAATCAGGGTGGTGATAATGGTAACAAAAATGCCGATCATATTACTTCTGGTGATGACCTTTTCGAATCCTTTTTCGTTATTATTTTCTTTGAGTGAATCATAGGCCATGGCTTCGGCGGATCCTGAGTAAAAAGCCCACCCAACTTGCGCGGTCATAAATCCAAATAATAATGTCCACATAGAATTTGTAGGTGCAATCAAAAACGTGACTCCCAAAAAACAAAGTATGCTTGATACCAGCAATGTCTTTTTTTTGCCCAAAAGATCTGCCAACGCTCCAGTTGGAATCTCCATGAGCAGGCCAAACGCAAAGGCTGTTGCGTCAACAATTCCTAACTGGCCATAGGTTAAAAACCGTGTCCAGAAAAATATCCAGTTACCTGCAATAAACCAGCTGCTATTTAGGATTGTCAGCAGGTAAAAAATCAAGATATTTCTATCTTTCGCGAAAGGAAAAAGGGAGTTGAGAAGTGATGACATGTTTAAACTGGTTTCATAATACTTTATGTAAGCAATATGGGAGGATACATTTACTTAAATTAAGAAGAAGCGATCTTCGTTTTTGCTCTTCTACTTCTAGCAAAATTTACAAAACCACCTGAATTTTTTGCTTCATTCACCAAATCAATAAACAAAGCAGTATCAAAAACGAAGTAATCCTCTCTCCATCCTTCTTTCTCAATATCTATAATTAATGAATCTCTAGGTTTAGCAATATCTTCTAAAATTACTTCTGGAAATACTTTTTTCAAAAAATCATACATCACGTAATTTGTTCTACCTGCAAAAACAATATTTGGCTTCATAACAGGAAACTGTTCAAGCAATTCAGAGAGTCTTTTAAAGTCCTCATACATTATTTTGAAAGTATCCAAATCACTAATTCCTTTTTTAATAGCTACATTTCTATGGTCAGCACCGTTGACTCCAAAATGGCATTCCCATAGTATCAAGTCATCCTGGCTAATAACCTTCAGCTTCAAGCCCTTAAAATTTATAAACAATAGTTTAAATTTTTCAGGCAGTACCAATTCTGAAGAATAGGGATCATCAATTTTAATTACCTGAGGACCAAAAATAATTATGTCACTATCTAGTATTGCTTGCTCTATTGCTTCTTTTCTTTTGCTGGCTTTATCTATTGGCTTGATTATTTTGATCACTCCAGCTGGTTGTGCCTCGTGGATATTTTCAATCATACAAAAATTATACATCAAGATACGTAAGGTTAGATATAAGTTGTAAGTATAAAAAAATCGCCTGTTGGCGATTTTTTTGTTTCTTATGTTGCGGGTCTAGGGGTCGAACCTAGCCTGTGAGATTATGAGCCTCACGTGCACCGTACACTAACCCGCGCGTGTTATGTTAAGGCGTTATTATAGTTCTTTCGAGGAAAATAGTCAAAGGAAGAAGTTGTTATTTTATGTGCATAGAATGCAGATATTCTTTACACTTTATTTTAAC
>CAZOZK010000007.1:0-18388 GCA_964584245.1 uncultured Pseudomonadales bacterium
AGCCTACAGATACTTCAAATGTATCAGATATGTCCTGACTTCCAGATGCAATTTTCTTGAGATTAGCAGTTAGTAATTCATATTGAGAAATATGCTCAGTTTTTCGAAATGAGGCAATATTTATGTAATGAATTTTAACAACTCTTTCTTGTAGTGTTTGTCCTTGTTCAGCTAGTAATCGAGATAAGATGTTAGAGTAATAGTTTGACCTTTCTGCTGAAACGTAAGCTTGGCACAAAAAATCATACTTAGCCAAATCTTCAAATGGGTAAGAAGTTTCATGATTTGGCTCTGCTGTAGGGTCTTGAAGTAATTGAGTTCTTTCTTTGTTCTTCTCAGTAACCCATTGGTTGTATGCTTCATTGGGAAAATTTTCTAGAATCTCTTTGTCAGTGTTGATGCTTTGTTCGAGAGCTTTTTTAATTACATTTTGATCGAGCGATTTTATTTTTTGTGCAGTATAGTCTAAAACCTTATCAAGAATTTTTTTATAAGCATTATTATCAATTTGATTTACTTGACCTTCTATATTGGGAAAGGTTTGATAAAAAATATTCATGATTTCCAAAAAAAATGATAATTGTGGACCGAAGGGTTTGTGTGGATTTAGCGTTAACTTAGGTAGGAAGCTAATATAGGTTTCATTTTTTGATGTATTCTTTTTATTACTTATATCGATTTGAACAGTAGTACCTTCTAAATTAGATATTTTTATAACATTTCCTTTAGAATGTCGACTATTGCTATCAGAAAGGTCATAATGAAGCTTTGGGGAATGTTGCTGTATTTTATCGGTTAGGTCAACTAGAAAAGAAGTATATCCTTGTTCAATTTTTATGCCGATAGGTTGTGCAACTCCTTTATCCAATTTAACTTTTGGTTGAAAGGGCATGACAATTGTAAAGCTACCATAATGATCACCAACCCATATGGGAATATTGCTTGGATATTCTGCAACAAATACCTGATCTTGCTCTGGATCATCATCATCACCATCACCATATATGGTTACTTTAGAAGAAATAGGCAATGAACCTATACCTTCTGGAATATAAACTATTCCAGATTCTCCTTCAGTACTAATAATTTTCAGTAGTTGCAGCACATTTTCATTTGTGACAACAATTGGATTTTCTTCTTTATCTTGAGGCTTTTGTGATTCATATAGATGCATTTTTACATTTTATCATATTTGGTCTCTCACTTTTTTATTTTTTTCTACCTGTTCACTCATGGTTAATATGATACAATATCCACCTTATGGCAAAATCATTCGCATTTAAATATCCAGTTGTGTCTCACTTTGGTCACAACGTATCACACGCAAAAAACAGAACACGACGTTCATTCAAGTACAACTTGCATACCGTGACTTTGTTAGTCGAAGGTGTCAAGAAACGCATGCGCGTTCCCACCAAGGTGTTGCGAGACCTTAAAAAATCTGGCACCACTACTCACTGGAAAGCTCCTAAAAAAGCATAATTCTGGGAATTTTTTCTCTGTTGTCTTTTTACTGAGTTCAGTCCAGCACTTTGTACGTTCTAACTGTTAAATGGAATTACCATTTAAATTCTCAAAATTATCATTGTTTAAGTAAGTGATGTACAATTATTTTTATGGCAGATCATGAAGATAAAGTAAAAGATATTATAGTATATGAAGGTAATAATTATGCAATGTCTCATAGAGCCTTGCATGATGAAGAAAAAAACGATTATGTTACTCCAGTTTCAATGAAGACAGGAGCTACTACCATAGACATAAGTACTCCAGCTAATGATAAGAATTTTTATCCAAAAAAATATCCTGATGCACTTTCTCGTAGTTTTTCAGAAGGTGGATACACCTTTTTACATCGTGTCTTTAGAAAAAATATCAATACTGGCTATCCAGTTGTAATTAATACTGGAGAGCTTTATTTTCAATATCAACATCTTCCAGGCCATTCAACGTTTGAGCAAGGAATTACCTTATTAGACGGAGATTCTGATACTAAAACATATCGATTATTCATGGCAGTAGTGAAAAATTTTTCTTTAGAAAAAGCTATTTCTGAAGGTGAATATGAGAAGCAAATAGATGGAAGTGTCACAAAAGTGTACCCTGAAATCAAAGAGCAACTCAGACGCTTATATCGAAGGAGAAAAATAGCTGAAGAATTGCGAATAGTTCAAAATGGTAAAAAAAGATCCCCACGGGAAATAATAGAAAATACAAAAAAAGCCGATAGTATCATATTTGAAGATGTTATTGCTGATCTTTCTTCAAAAGAATTTTTTGTACATGAGAAGCTCCAAAGATTGGCTATTGAATTACAAGTTGAACTTCAGAAAAAATTTCCGGAGTTTGACAATCTTTCAGTTATTATTATGGGGAGTGCAATTAATCCCACAGGAATGATAAAAAAACTTTTTAATGGCGAGCTCATTCCACATGATCTGGATTGGGGAATAACGTATGATTCTCCAAGTTTGAGCCCTGAAGAACAACGAGTACTAAGAGGAAAAATGGTAAATTATGCAAACATTTTGATTCCAACTCTTGGGGAAAAGTATGGATTGCCAAACATCCAAGGGTGTGACTCCATAAATCCGGCCTATCAAGTATACCTTACTCCTGAGTTTTATGTTTACAATTTTAAGAGTATAGATGAGGCGTATAAATACATTAAAGATAAAGATGGAATTGGTATCTTGAAAAAGGATCCCATTTTTCTTTATTTTCTACCTTCTATCCCTCCAAATTTGAATCAAAGAAACAAAGAATTTTTACTTCTTGCTTTGAAAAGACTGTCTTTGAATAATTATGAATTATATAAACTTACTATTGATAATTTAATAACATATTGGGAGGATTTGCGTGAAATTAGTATCAAACATTTTGAAAATGACTATATTGATTATGATAAATTAGGTAGTAAGGATCGAGTATTAGCTCAGATTTTTTACTATTATGCGCAAAGAAAAGAACATTTTTTCGGAAAGCATTTTATAGAAGAGATTAGTAAGACGGATGGAGCTACAGAATACTATTCTTGATTTGGTTCCACTGTGATTTTTGCTGACCTTCAAGCTGGACTTCCTCGAGCATGAGTGCGCTTTTCACTACCTTTGCTGAAAAAATCTTCAATCTTTTTGTACCTTTTGAGGTCTCAACTTCAGTCCACACACATGGGAAGCCAACAAGAGCGCGAACAGCTCGCTCCAAAAATGCTGCAGGGCTGATTTTTTTCGCACTAGCTTGTCCTTTTTGTGCAAATTGCCACTGCTCCCACAAAAAAGGACTCATCATGTCTTGGGTAATTGGTTCACTGAATGCATCACCATCAACAGATCCATGAAAAATTCCCATACCAATCTGCAAAAATTCTGCAGAAATCCAGGCATCGTCTTTTGCTAATTTACGAGCGTAGGGAGTAGGAGATTCAACTTGCACTTGAGGGGGGAAATAAAAACTAATCTGTTCGTTGGAAGAATTAGTTACTTCAGCACCGCTCATCCGCCAAGAATAATCAGTCAAAAGAATAGTAACCGCGGTTTTTTCGGCCAGGTCATACAATTTTTCATACACACTCTCTCGAGTGTCAGTTGGCTCTAGAGCAATTGGCACGGTTGCCAACACAGCACCGGTATCAAATTCTGGTGACATCTCAATGACAGAGATGCCCGAAGTCGTCTCGCCAGCCAACAACGCCCACTCAGCAGGGTTTGCACCGCGATATTTTGGCAACAGACTAAAATGAATATTGAGCGCAGCTAGTTTAGGAAATGTCAGCCAGGAAATTGGTAAAAGCTTCCCGTATCCAGCAGTAACAAAATACTCGCACTCAGGCAAATAATCAAAATCACCTTGAAGCGATTCTGGCGCAAAAACTTCTAAACCGTGTCCCAACGCAAACTCATGAACCGGTGTTTTTTTGAGTTCTTGTTTGCGACCAGCAGGCATAGGTGGGGTAGTGACAACACCAACCAACTCAATCTTTCCGCTCACATGAGCTTCGAGTAAGGCTTTGAGCACTTTCACCGAGTACTCCAAAAAAGATCCAAAGAAAATTACTCGGGGTTTGGCTGAGATAGATTTGGCTGACTGCTGTGGTGTTTGTATTTGCATAGGCTCCAAAAGCTAAAACCAAAAATTCACCTTAATAACTCTCAACAAAACGAATGTCTTCAATTTCAATCAATTTTTTGCGACTGTTTTCTTCGTACAACGGCAAATCGTACTGCAGTGTGTAATCTGTAAACAAAATGCCATTCAAGTGATCAATTTCATGCTGCGCCAGGCGGGCGGGGAAGCCTTCGAGCCGCACCGAGTCACTCACTAAGACTGCATTTTTATCCGAAGAATCATCAATTTTATCACCAAGAATGGCAGGTCTTTCAAACTCAACCTCAACCCAAGCAAATCGGGGAACTGGTCCATAAATGCCCGGAATAGATAAACATCCCTCGAGAGGAGTGCCGTCAGCGTCTTCACCAAAATCATGTTTTTTGCTGGTTTTGGTGATGCGCGGGTTGATAAAAATCGAAACTAACGTCTGTGGCAAGGTAGGATCAATAACGGATTGGCGGGTTGCGTAGATTCTCCAGTGCGAATCAATCTGTGGGGCAGCCAGTCCCACCGCATGTTTTGGGCCTTCTGCCAGCGTTTTACTCACGTCTTTGACAACCTGCTGAATTTTTCTGTCAAAAACAGTAATCAGTTTTGATTCTTTTCGAAGTGATGGATGGGGAACGGTCAAAATTTTCATGGCTTTATGTCTAGCTCTATTTTATCCTACTCAAGCAAATCGAGTTGAGTAATTTTCTCTTGAGCCCGCGTATTGTTTGGGGCGATTGATTCCAAAACATAGCGATACTGGGCCTTAGCACCCTCAAAATTGCCGCTCATTTCGTATAGTTCAGCCAAGTACATCCGTGCTGATTCATAGTTTGGTTTCATGGCGATGACAGTTTCGATTAGCTCGATGGCTTTTTGTGAATTCCCCAGTGCATATTCCGCTTGAGCCAAGTAATAGACTAATTTTGGATCTGTTGGTGCTCGATCAATTGCGGCATTAAGTGTGTCAATTGAATCTGCAAGGTATTTTGCATCATATTGTGCCAGCAGGGTAAAAATCCGAGTTCTGGTTTTATAAAAAGTGAGGTGAGTTGGATTCAATTGCAAAGCAACGGCACTTGAATCAATACTGGCTTGGGCCAGCTGCGCGCCTTCAGTTGCCAGTCCTGCATTGAGTGAGGCGACAGCAATTCGAGCGTAGCTATCAGCAAGTTCATCATAAAAAAGTGCTTCTTGAGGTTGTAATACAATCGCTTTGGTAATCCCTTCGAGTCCGGCCTGGGCATCTCCTGATGAAAAAGCAATTTTTCCTTGTGCATACACGACATCCGCCTGCCAACGATTAAAAATGCTCAGTGTTCCCAGAAATGTAAGAAAAGCTATAAATCCAATTCCGCTAATTTGGAGCCAGTTGAGTTTTTGAGTCTCCGTTTTTTTTGCCATCACATGAGCGATTTCGCCCACAACTTTTTCTGTAGATTTTTTCGCCAAAAGTATCTGCGCCATCGCCAGAAAAAGGTACATCAGCACCATGATGAGTACGGTCGAAAATCCAAAAAAATTGGAGATGCTGGCGCTAATAATTCCGTTGATTAAACATAAAAGTAAAGAGGATTGCGTGGCATTGGTATTCAATTTTAGGGCAGAAATTCCAGCTCTCACCACAAACCAAGCCAATAGCAGTACATATGTTCCAAGTCCAAAAATGCCTGTGGTTGCAAGAAAATTGAGGAACTCATTGTGGGCTTTGTTGTACAAAAAATCCCATTCGGACACGTCGTTGTGGGCCATCGGCCGATCCAAATAATAACTGTAGGCGAACGTCTCTACGCCCGAGCCAAACAGCGGGTAGCGGCGCCAGACATTGATCGCGCCTTCCCAAACTATGGTGCGAATCACGCCCGAGTCAGTTCCACCAAGGTCGAGTCGGTTGACTGTGGGTTGCGCCGCCGTTGGTGATTTTTGAGATACTATTTCAGTTTGTATTGGTGCTGTGGCCGGCGCAAAAAAACGTGCTAAAACAGATTTGGGAATTGAGTAGGGGATGCCAACGGCAAAACTCACCAAAAAAATATAGATACCCATTGTTGCAATATATGTGGCCAGTGGGAAAAAACGCAGAAACTGAGGAGCCAATTTTTTTAGCTCGGAAGTAGTTTTTTTTGTGCTCAGTTCATTTTGATTTCTCAAAAATTCTATGATCCATCTATATACCAGTGCCATCATCAGAAATAACATACCAATCACAAATCCAATAAATCCAGATCTGGATTTTGTAAATAAAAGTGTGGGATACGTGATCAGAAAAGCAAAAATAGCAGTAGTTGGTAGTAAAAAATCAGCAAATGGCTGCGGAAATTGCACGAGCGAAAGTGATTTTTTTATTCGTGGTACAAACGCACTTAATCCAATAAAAAATGCCAACGGCAGAAGAGTTATTTGATACGCGGCCAGCCAGTTTGGTTGCCCAAATGTGCCAAACACGCGAAGCTGCACATCTTGTTGCCAACAATTTGTCGAAAATTCACTGGTAATGAGCACGCAGCTTGGCGAGACCCCGAAATGTTCTGGAAACGCGTACAAACTACTTCCTAAAAGTCCAACCATAAGTGAAAGCAGCAGTGCGGGCAAGTGCTTTTTTGTAATCACATGAGTTGTGATGTAATAGAGTACACTGTAGGCAAAAAGAGATAGTAGTCCGCCATTAAACCTTGAGTAATATCCCCAAATTGAAGTATATGGATGAATAGAAAGGATAGTCGAAATAATTTGAGAAAGTAGAAACAGGCCAATTGGAATGTCAAAAGCCGTGCGGGCAAAAATCCAGCGTTTTTGAGCAATTGTTTTGATAGCAAGCGCACCAACTCCAATAATCACCAAGATATAGATAAAAAGCATTTTGCTGAACTCAAATAATTCATCGTTCACCGAGGTAAAAATAAATGGGGTGATGAGTACACTTGAGTGAACTATCCCTATTAAAATGTGGTTGCACCAGGCGGTAATTGTAGCTGAGAGGGATTTTTTCATTATGTTTTTTTGCAGTTTGTGCGCAAGATTCTAGGGTTCAGATACACATTCAGATCATCAGTATATCGCATCAAACTTATATTTGGATACGGCACGATCTACATGAGTAGAGTTTGGCATTAGGTTCGCTATTTCTTTGTATTTTATCTCCACCAAAAAACCTGTATAGTGGATAGCAATAGAGTTCAAAGGAGCGCCGTATGTTTTTCTTTAATTGGAATGATCAAAAAAAAAGTACACCTGCACCTGCTGCCCCGGTTACCGTTGATCCAGCCGCTAGTCCTGTTAGTCCTGCCAACCTTGCAAGCAACCCTACTGTCTCGAGTCCAACTGCTTCAGACAACTCTGGGTATGTAGCACCAAAATGGCAAATTCCTGTTCAACCGACTGAGTATGTAGATCCAATGGAGCCAGCTGATTTCATGGAACCAGTTGAGCCTATGGAACCAATGGCGCAAGCACCTGCCCCTGTAGCACAACAATCTTTTCAACCTGCTCCTCAGCCACAGTCACAACCTCAAAGTACTGATAAATCTGATGATTGGCAGTTAGTTTTTGATGAAGAAGTTGCAAAACCAGCTTCGGCTCAGCCTACTCAACCAAGTCAACCAATCCAGCCAACACAGCAAGTTCAGTTTGATGCTCCTGTGCAACCAACTCCAATGATGGACGACATGAGTGATTATGTTGATGCATACGTTCCACCACAACATTTGAAGCACACGCCTTGGACCGAGGAGGCCACTCTCACAGATATTCAAAGTTCAGTTGATACGAGTTCGGATGCTGATTCAATACTTTCAACTTCTGATGATATGCCTATGAACAGTTCGCCAGTGATGTCCCAGTCAGCTCAAGTTGACGCTGATTCTACCGTTTCTGACGATTCCGACAAAGATGACACCGACGATGACTCAGACCAATCCCTTGAAGCCCAAAACATCTTCCACCTCCTTGGTGTAGAAGATGGTGAGGAATCAGAAAAAGAAAAGTTTTTGGATGAACTCCAACAAGTTGTTTGGGATGATTTTGTAGAAAATGACTCAGTTTTGCTATTAACTGAAGACGAACACGCAGAATTTGCCAAAATTATCGACAAAAAAAATATTCCAACTGAACAAATGCAGGAGGAAGCGCTTGTATTCTTAGAGAAATTGATTCCAGATCTAGAAGAAGTCTTACTTGAGAAAGCACTTGGACTCAAACGCGATATGGTTATGGAGCGTGTCTCCGGCATGAAAGAATTTTATGCTTCAAAACCAGAATCACTCCAAGTAATCGCTCAAGCAGAATCATTATTCTCTCAAGATAAGTGGTTAGATGGAGCTGATATGCTCAACACACTCGAATAATCTTGGTTATACTATAGTAATGAGCTCTAATCGTTTCAGCACTCTTGGCAATGGTTTGAATGCTAAACTTGGCGTCAAGCAGCATCAGTTCGGTATCGAGTTGGGCAGCAGTACTGTGCGTATGGTGTGCAATGGCGCGATTCGCTCCGAGCAGCCATCGGTGGTGCTACAGCACACCCAGCCAGGCACCAATCCAGCTATGGGTTCGCAGTCACTGCAAGGTTTGCGGTCAAAGCCAGTGGTTGTGAAAGGCGTTGTTGCAGATGTGCAGGCCGCTCAAACGTTACTTTATACAATTTTATCGGCATTGCCCGAAGCGCCCTCATTTTTGACCCGATACACTGGGTGGTGTGTTATTCCTTCAGCCAGTACTCAAGTTGAAAAAGACCTTTTTTTGGATTCCTTGCCAAAAATCCCTTGGATTTCCTGGAAATTGTTGCCAAAAACGCAGCTGTATCAATCAACAGTCACTAAAATTTTTGCGGATACCGGCATGCAGTCAATTATTGATATCGGAGCTGACACAACTGAGTTTAGTGTTGTATCTCACCAGGAAAATGACACCACGCAGTTGAGTGAAACGCTGTATTGGGGGACACGTGACCTCGAGCAAATGTTGCAGATGTTGATTCGTGATTTGTATCAAGTTCAGCTGAGCCCTGATGCATTTACCAAAGTATTTTTGCAATTGAGTGAAGAATTATTCTCGGCGAAAACCTCGTTGAAAGCCAGTTTTGCTGTGCGCGCACAATCGTTGGCGACCGGGCGGCCAGTTACCATTACCCTCAAGGCACAAGATTTGCAGCCAGCCTTTTTGGAGTGGTTTGAGTATCTAACGCTTGGACTTCAAGTAATTTTGCATAGGAATCGAACTTTGGGTGTCTCGTCGGCACTCGAGCAGGGGATAGTTGTTGTTGGCGGAGGCGCCACAATTGCAGATATTGTCCCAGCCTTGTCAGATTTTTTCACCGTGCCCACAACCACTGTACCTGAGCCAAGATTGTGGTTGGTAAAAGGCTTGCAACTACTCACGAAAAAGTCGAGTGCAAGCTAGAAGTTGTTAAGAAGCCGATGGAAAACCATTAAAAGTAGCGCGGGAGTTTGAAACAGTACCAGTATGCCATCACCAGTCTATATTCGATCCACCACCTATCAAAAGTACCTCCAGCCGCTGGCTTGGACTGGCATGGTTGCTTTCCTGTTTTTATTTGGGCTGTTGGGAATAACCCCTATAATTGAGCGAGGAATTACATTTGCTGCTAAGCCTGTTATGCAGCTCACTTCTAGAGTTGTGCAGGCGATAGAGTGGCCAATTCATACCCTGGTTCGTTCACATTTTTTGGCTCGCCGTGTGCAGCAATTGGAGCAGCAGTACGCACAGTCGGTTGCGGAGTTGGGTCGACTCGAGGGAGTAGCGGCTGAAAATCAAGAATTGAGAAAATTACTCGAGAATACTGATCGCAGCATTCGTGAATCCAGAGTTGCGGGGACGCTGGTTTCGCTGGCGCGTCCGGCGGTTTCGATTGGGAGTGATTCCTCGGTTAAAGTTGGAGATGAAGTCCTTGCAGATGGCATTTTTGTTGGGACAATTGGTGATGTGAGTCCAGTTCTGTCGTTTGTCACGTTGCTCACGCAGCCAGATCACCAGCCAATTTTGGCCAAAACCCAGTCTGGAACCAAAGGAATTATTACTGGCACAGGTAGAACGTTAGTATTAACAGAGGTTGATCTTGAGGATTCTTTGGTTGTAGGTGATAGGGTTTTGACTGTCGGCCAGCCTGGAGTTATGGGAGATTTGGCCATTGGACAGATTGTGAGAATTATTGATAACCCTTCTTCGCCAGTGCAAGAAGCACAAGTTGAGCAAATTATTGATTTTTATCAAACTAGAGTAGTGGAGATTATTTTATGACACCATTGCTTGCACCATTTATTGGCAAAATACTACTATTTTTTTTGATACTTTGTGTGGAGAGAGTGATAGGGTTTCCTTTCATTTCTTCGTATTTATTTTGGAATGATGTTTCGCCCCACAATTGGATATTTGAAATTATACTCACTTTCTTTTTTTCGCTTTTTGTATCAAGCTTATTTGGTTTGAATATTTTGCTTGTAGTATTGTTTTATTGCGGAGTGAAAATGGTCTTTTCTTTGTCTTTCTTTCGCAAAATGAGTTTGTTGCAAATGCTTGTTGGCGTTTTTTTGGTATCACTAGTGTATTGGAGTTCTATGACTAAAACACCTCGAGTTATGGTGTTTAGTGTGATACAAGTTGGGATATTAGTTGTTTTGCAGTTACAACAAGTGAGTAGTTTGCAGCTGTTTCGTAAGCGTCTTGTCATAAAAAAATTGTAGACTATGAAGAGTATTACACCAGTCCAGATCGAGCACACCGGTCAAGCCAAGAAGCGATTGGTCATGATTACGGTTGGTGTTTTTGTGATTTTTTCGTTGCTCACTTGGCGGTTACTAGATGTGCAGTTAGTCAGGGGAAAGCAGTTTTGGCAAGGAGCTGAGCAGAATAGGTGGTTTGAGTTACCGGTAGTTCCCTCAAGAGGAGTTATCTTGGATCGATTTGGGGTGCCAATTGTTGAGAACCACCGGTCATATATATTGTTGGACTCGCCAGATCAGCTGTATAGCCAAGGAAAGACTATTACTCAAGAGGAGGCTTTGCCGATTTTGGCGACAGACAGCGCCAGAATTCGTAAAATCTCAAGAAGATACTATCCTTTTAAAGAGGCATTGGCCCATGTGGTTGGGTACGTGGGCTTAATTACTCAAGAAGATACGCAAACTGATAAAACCTTGCGGCCGTTTGGAGTTATTGGCAAAACTGGATTGGAACTCGCATTTGAGCAGCAGTTGCGTGGGCAGTTGGGGAAAGATCGATTTGAAGTAGACGCTCGTGTCCGTCGACAACGAGAGTTTTCTGTTGCGCCTGCGGTGCCTGGGGCAGATTTGCAGACTACGCTCGATCCGATTTTGTCACAAATTGCTTATCAATCACTCGGCGAACAAAATGGCGTGGTCATGATAAGTGATGCGGCGACGGGGCAGATTTTGAGTTTGGTCAATAAGCCATCCTATGACCCAAACGTGTTTTCTGATCTTGATCCGCTACTTGATGAGACGACGCGCAAATCTGCTACAAATAGAGTCCAATCTTGGTTTCAGGATGAAGCCCAGCCGTTTTTTAATCGTGCAGTCAGCGGACAGTATCCGCCAGGATCCATTTTTAAAATTGTGACAGCGTTGGCAGGTCTCGAGTCAGAAGTCATTACCCCGAGTACAACAGTTCTGGATGAAGGGGTGCTCAAGGTTGGGGATTTTTCGTACGCCAACTGGTACTGGACGCAATATGGACGAACCGAAGGTCAAGTGAATTTGGTCAAGGCACTGGCGAGAAGTAATGATATTTATTTTTATAAAGTAGCCGAGTGGATTGGTCCCAATCGCTTGGCGGAGTTGTCGCGGCTATTTGGGCTAGGCACGATTGTAGGTATCGAGATTTCTGGCGAAAAAGCCGGCTTAATTCCCGATTCGTCGTGGAAGTTAGCGGTTGTCGGCGAGCCTTGGTACTTGGGGAACACCTATCACTTTGGAATTGGCCAAGGAGATGTAAAAACTACTCCGCTTCAATTGTTGCAGTTGATCCAAACATTTGGGAATAAAGGCACAGTCTGCCCACCAAGATTAGTTGATTCTGAAGATAGCAGTTGTCAGGAGTTGGGGGTTAAAGAAAGTTCAGTGCAAACAGTTTTATTGGGGATGTTGGATGCGTGTTCGCCTGGAGGAACCTCATTCCCGTTTTTTGCGCGAAACGGAGTTGCGTTTGAAGGGCTGGATCCTACCGCTGTCTCGAGTATTGAGCCAGCACTCGAGAGGGGAGCAGTTGCCTGCAAGACTGGTACCGCTGAATTTGGTGGCCAAGATTCTCGAGGTTATAGAAATACCCATGCCTTGTGGGGAGGGGTAGTTGAGCCGGATATTGCGGTTGAAAGTGAGGGTGAACGTGAAGATGTAGATGCAGATGTCGTGGTTGCCGAGCAAGTTGGGGAGGATGTAACTGCTGATTCTCAAAATTCTGATCTGTATGACCAATGGTTGTCTCGAATTCGCCAGCTCAAAAAAGAAGGAAAATCGTATCCAAAACGCTTTGCGATTGTAGTTATTGCCGAAAGTGATGCTACCCAACCATTTAAAGAAGGTTCTCGAGAAGCAGCACCAGTTGCAGCCAAAATAATTGATTGGATGGAGGGGAAATAGAGGAGTTGAGATTTTTTTTGGGTTTTTTAAAATTTGTTTTTGCGTGAAGCCGTGTAATCGTCTTGTAAGATTGTTCCGTTAGTATAGAAACTAATGACTAAGAGGACAAAAAACAAAACTGATATCTTGACGAAGGCAAAAAGTGAGCGAGAAGCACTTATATTACTCGTTTTCTCTGAGTTGCTATCAAAAAAAGAGTTGCATGATCTTGGAGTATATTATCGAAGTACATTAATTAGTAATAAGGATGTCGCAGCCAAAAAAACAACGGTAAACTTACTGTTTTTTTGGCGAAAAAAAGCTCAAGAGATTATTTCAGAACAAAGGTGGCTTGAGTTAAGTCGCAAACAGGCAGAGTTTTTTGCTGCAAGTCCTGAGTACAGTATTATGACTTTTTTAGATCCACAGTATCCAAGTTGTTTATTTGAGCTAGATGCTTTTCCAGTGGTTTTATTTATTCAATCAGAATTAGATCTGGATTCGGTTTCTCAAGTCTTAGCCAAACAGAACGTGGGAGTGGTCGGCACACGACGAATTACCGGATATGGAACATACGTAACTAAGAAAATTATTGAGGAGTTGAGTAACTTTTCTACTCAGGAGGAAACAGCAATTGTTTCGGGATTTATGTATGGAGTTGATCAAGTGGCACACCGAGCAGTTCTGGCAACCGGCATCACAACCATTGCCGTGCTTGCTCATGGTTTGCAACGTGTTCCTTCTCGAGATGCCAGACTTCTTGCAGAGTTGGTTGAATTAGGTGGTGTGGTTATTTCTGAATATGTTCCTTGGGCGGCGGCGCAAAAATGGACATTTATCGAGCGCAATCGGATTGTCGCTGCTTTGAGTTCTGTCGTGCTCGTTACAGAAGCCGCCGCCAACAGCGGCAGCCTGCACACCGTGCAGTTTGGCCTCGATCTCGGCCGAACAATTGGAGCCGTTCCGGGTCCCATTACAAATCCATACTGTGAAGGAACTCGATGGCTTGTTAATCAAGGTGCGGCGCTTGTTGCCAGTGGTGGTGATGTCTATACATTACTAACCGGTCAAGAAATAGATAGACAGCAAGCAGCACATCTCCCGAACCAGACTAATGAATCTAGTTTATCCGAAAAATTGCTATCTCTCATCAGCTCACAACCACTTTCAACAGATGAGTTAGTAGAAAAGACTCAACAGCCACTGACCACAGTATTAGCTGAACTTTCTAAACTAGAACTACAAAAAAGAATACTACGCCAGGGAAACCAATGGATGTTACAATATCATCTTTGACTGTATTGACCACAAGTATGTGTGATACAGTAGACGGGTACAAAAAGAACATATGCAATTAGTAATAGTAGAATCACCAACTAAGGCACGCAAACTTGCGGGGTATCTTGGCAAAGAGTACGCCATTGAAGCATCGGTTGGGCATATTCGTGATTTGCCAAAAGGTACATTGGGTATAGATGTCGATAACGGATTTGAACCCACTTATGAAATTAATGAGGATAAAAAAACAGTTGTCAAAAAACTCAAGCAGTTAGCAAAAAATGCGGATTCAATTATTCTCGCAACTGACCCTGACCGCGAGGGAGAAGCGATCGCATGGCATCTTCAGCACATTTTAACCTCGCCAGATTCAAAATTCGTCCGCGCAACTTTCCATGAAATCACCAAACAGGCAGTCCTCGATGCAATTGCGCATCCAAAAACGGTAAATATTGATTTAGTAAATGCTCAACAGGCCCGTCGAGTTGTAGATAGATTGGTCGGCTACAAATTATCCCCAGTTCTGTGGAAAAAAATCCGACGTGGGTTATCTGCAGGTCGCGTTCAGTCAGTTGCATTGCGCATGATCGTAGAGCGGGAGCGTGAAATTGCTGCTTTCATACCAGAAGAGTACTGGGAAGTAGATGTTGCCCTGGATACAAATCTCCAAGCTAAGCCAACTCCTGTTTTTCTTGATGGCCAAACAAACACGTTAGTTCCAGATTCTGCATTATTGGTCCGAGTTGTCAAAATTGGTGAAAAAGAGTTTACTCCAACAAACCAAGATCACGTTACTCCAGTTGCAACTGACTTAACCGCAAGTTCAACTGCATATGAAATCGAAGCCGTCGAGAAAAAAGAGCGCAAACGTGTTAGTTTGCCACCTTTTACTACCTCAACACTCCAGCAAGCAGCTGCGACCAGACTTGGCTTAACTAGTAAGCAAAGTATGCGTCTGGCTCAACAACTGTATGAAGAAGGTCTCATTACCTATCACCGTACCGACGCTGTTGCTTTATCGACCCAATCGGTAACCATGGCTCGAGAGTATATTGACAACCGTTTTGGTCAACAATATGTCCCATCATCACCACGATTATTTACCGTTAAGTCTAAAAATGCTCAAGAAGCTCACGAAGCCATCCGTGTTACCGAAATCAAAGATGATCCAGACAGCATCATGCAGGAATCTGCTCGATTTACTCCTCAACACGTCAAACTATTTGATTTAATTCAACGCAGATTTTTGGCTAGCCAAATGGAAACTGCAGTTTATGACCAAACAACGGTCCATGTGATCGCAACCACATCTGGTGGAACGCACCCAACTTACGGTCTTCGCACCACTGGTTCGGTGCTTCGTTTTGATGGATGGATGCGACTTTTCCCTGCAGGTGACGACGTACTTCTGCCTCCAGTTTCTCAAGGTCAGTCAATGGCGTATCTAGATATGTACTCGGCTCAAAAATTTACCCAGCCACCAGCTCGATACAACGATGCTTCGTTAGTGAAAGAGCTCGAAAAACGTGGCATTGGTCGACCTAGTACCTATGCATCAATTATTTCTGTTATCGAAGACAGAGGCTATGTTGAGCGGGATGCAAAACGATTTATTGCCACAACTATTGGTATGACTGTCTGTGATTTCTTAGTTGAACACTTCAAAACCGTTATGGATTACGATTTCACTGCGGAAATGGAAGAGGATTTAGACCGAATTGCTCGAGGTGAAAAGGAATGGAAGGGGATAGTCAAGAATTTCTGGAAACCATTTTTTGCCACTATCGGTACAGTCGAAGAAACTGCCGAAAGAGCCCAGATTCCCGTAGAAAAAACTGGTGAGAAATGCCCAGATTGTGCAGAAGGTGAGATTGTTATTCGTTCAGGAAAATTTGGAAAGTTCAAGAGTTGTAGCAGATATCCTGAATGCAAATTTACCCAGAATATTGTTGAGAGTGTCGAGGGTGTTGTTTGTCCATTGTGCCAAGAAGGAGCAGTTATAGCTAGAAAAAGTCGCTGGGGGAAACCATTTTTTGGCTGCGCACGCTATCCAGAATGTGCGTGGGCATCATGGAAAAAACCAGAGCCAGGTGAAGTTATGACCCAAGAAGAATGGGCTGCGAATCAAGCAGAGCGTGAAGAGCGAAAAAAAGCTCGCGAAGCTAAATATGGCAAAAAACCTGAGTATGCTTCAGCCAAAACCAAAGGAAAAACGGTAAAGAAAAGCGCTGCAAAAAAGAAACCAGCAAAAGCAAAATCAAAAGCAGCGGCGAAGCCAAAAACGAAGCCAGCAGCTAAGCCAAAAGCTAAAACCGCCAAAACAAAATAAAAAATGAGGGTAGTGCAACAATCATGCAGCCACACGTAGATATTCTCCTGTTTGGAGGAGCCTTTGATCCACCACATATTGGGCACACAACCGTGGTTGAGCAAGTACTGATTCAAAAGTTTGCCGATCAAGTTGTGCTCATGCCCGTTGGGCAGCATCCATTCAGCAAAATGTTATCTAGTGCAGAGTATAGATTAGAGCTCTTAAAAATTGCATTTAATTCTTTGTTCTCACAGTTTCCAGATAGACTTCTTGTAGACACATTTGAAATTTCTCAACAAAACACAACCTACACCTATGATTCCTTGTTGTATCTGCAAAAAAAATACCCTAGAAAAACGCTTGGTTTATTGATTGGCTCAGACAATGTTGCCAAATTTGATTCTTGGAAATTTAGTGATGAGATCAAAAAAATCTGTACTATTTTTGTGTATCCTCGTCTGGGATTTCCAGTAGACGATGAATCAAAACTCCTCAAAAGTGTTTCTCAAGTAGAAAGTTCATCAACAGAAATTCGGGAGTTGATTGGTGATTCCGCACAGTCAGCAAACAGCGAAAAGTTGAAAAAAAATCTCGACCTGGCAGTGTTACACTATATTCTGAAACACAACTTGTATCAGAAAAGGGGAGATCATGAACGAGGACACAATAACTAAGCAATCGGCAGCTGGATCAATTGAATCAATTATTTCTTTTTTGAAAAAAATATATCAGGAGCAAAAAAAATCGCATGCGGTGATTGCGGTGTCTGGTGGCATTGACTCCGCTGTTTCGTTAACGCTAATTACCAAGGCTTTGGGTACAGAACATGTTACGCCACTTCTTTTGCCGTATGGTTCACAAAATATGGATGACGCCCGCGAGGTGATTGAGTGGAATGGTTTTACTAAAAATCAGTGGCACGAAATTGATATTCAGCCGATGGTATCGAGTTTCAATGCGGTATCTGTTTTAACTAATTCAGTTATTTCAGCAACCGGCGTATCCAAAAACGCATCAACTGATCCAGTTCGCCTTGGGAATATCATGGCGCGATCGCGAATGATTGTTGTGTATGACTTTGCAAAAGCGCTCGATGCGCTGGTGTGTGGCACAGAAAACAAGTCAGAATACTATTTGGCGTACTTTACTCGGTTTGGTGATGAGGCGTCTGATGTCGAGCCGCTGGCGCATTTGTACAAAACGCAGGTGCGGGCGTTGGCCAAAGAGCTGGGGATTCCTCAATCTATTCAAACCAAGGCGCCAAGTGCCGGACTATGGGCAGGGCAGAGTGATGAACAAGAGCTTGGTTTTAGTTATGAACAGGCGGACGCGGTGCTTGCAGAATATGTTGATCAAGGCCAAAAAGATGCAGGCGCGATTGTGCAGGCAACAACACTGCCGGCGGCCATTGTGCAAAAAGTGATATCCCGTATCGAGGGGAATGCCTACAAACACCAGGTGCCCTACACATATTCTTACGCACTTTGAACATATTGATATCGTGTGATATTATATGATTCAATATGGTAACTAATGGAGAAATTAACCAGTATTCACCAGAGTTAATCCGGGCTTTAGAGAATTCTAATGCACTTGAAATTTTACGAGAATTTTTTTTAAAACAATTTACTCTTTTAGAAATTTTAGTTGAAAATATTGAAGAAAACCATCTAGAAACAAAGAATAAGTTAAGATTACTGAGATTTATTATTTCTCTTACTGAAGATGTATTTAATGGTGATGACAAAATACTTTCAAAGATTTTTTTAGAAAATGATATTGAGACTGCTAGAAAAATAATAAGAGATATTTTTGATGGGAAACTTAATAGTGCAAACGATTTAGAAGTATTATTGAATAAAAATATAGAGACAATTAAGACAGAGTTGAGTGACGGATTGTTGTTAGGTTCACTAGAGCGAATGATCAGTGACTATTCAGAAGAGCATCTAGATGAAATAAGTCGGCTAGAAATTAAATCACAATTGACTTCATTATCAACTTTTTTACGAATTACATATAATGCATATAAAAAATGCAATACAAAATCAGAATTTGAGGAATTCATTAAGAATTATATTAAAGAAGGAAATGGTGAAATTCCACTATT
>CAZOZK010000008.1:0-18386 GCA_964584245.1 uncultured Pseudomonadales bacterium
ATCTGTAGGCTCGACCCACGATCATATTTGGGATTCATGGGAAAAGAGATTAGAGGAACAAACCATCAAAACCTGGTCTGACGATGAATTACCACACAGAAATAGTGGAATTAGAGGCATTTGTCTCGAAACTATGTCAGGAAAAAAATACTTAATTTTGGAGGTTAAGTATCCGAATGAATTAGAAAGTGTACTAACAGGTGTTAGCACAGTTGATGAAAGAATTGCAAAGAAAATAGACAAAATCGAGATTGACCTATTACATGATCTTCTGTCGAGATATGGTCTTACACTTATCTCAAACTCATATTCTGAAGAAGCTATGCAAAAAATAGTATATACCGAATTTATGAGGAGTGCTCTGCCATCATTTGTTGCAAGATTAGAAGAAGAACTGGGCAGAAAACTAGAAACAAGTGAAATCATTAGGATTACCACTCATTTTAAAGCTGGATTACCATTTTCTATAGATGACATACTAACTGATTCAAGTGGACCACGCGACACAAGTGGGAACTAATCCATACAAATTAATTTGCAAAACTCCCAGTTTGCTCTATACTAGGTTCCTATGCTCTTGGGATTATTGTTTAGTAACCCACCACTGTTTGCAATTATTGCCTTGGGGATTTGTATTGCCATCACCATTCACGAATTCGCTCATGCTTGGGTTGCAGACAAATTAGGCGATCCAACACCTCGCTACCAAGGCCGTGTCACGCTTGATCCTCGAGCACATCTCGACCCACTCGGCACGCTGGCAATTATAGTTGCTGGATTTGGCTGGGGTAAGCCCGTTAGTTTTGATCCCTACAACCTCAAAGAACCCGTGCGCGACACCGCGCTGATTGCTTTTGCCGGTCCTCTTTCTAATTTGTTGTTGGCAGGAATGCTTGCTGGCTTGATTCAAATTGGAATTTTGCCAGAGATATTGGTAGCAGCTGCACTTATCATCCTACAAATTAATGTGATGCTCGCTATTTTTAACCTGGTGCCGATCTATCCACTCGATGGTAGCAAGATTATTACTGCATTTTTGCCCAAGTCCACTGCCTACGAATTTGAGTCATTTATGGAGAAATATGGTTTCATGGTCCTGATTTTTATGATTTTACCTTGGAATGGCACCTCACCAATCTCAATGCTGATCTCCCCCGCCATCGATTTCGTCATGAATGTGCTGTTGTTTAGGATGTAGGGAATTTTTTTTCAGGCAATATCGGGCTACGCCATCACTTCGTCTAGCGTCTTAATGACTTTTACTCCTTGGAGTTGTGCCGAAAGTGGTCCACTTTGCCCTAATCTGTCCAAAAAGAATACTGGTTTGATTCCTGCAAGAGCCAACGCGGACACAGCAGAAAACTTGTCATCGATGACACAAAAATCGCCAGGAATCTTGCTTATGATCTCACCGATTGATTCGGGTGTTTCTTTACGTTTATTTATAAACGTATATTTGGTATCAAAATACCTAATTATCCCCGAATTTTCAATCTTTTTTGATTGATATTTTTCGACTCCCTGCGAAAAAATACCCAAAGTATTACCAACACTTAGTCGCTCTAAATTTCGGGTTACATCAGAAAAAAGATAGGTTCCTAACGTGTTTTTTTCGTAAAAAAAGGCGATAAGTTTTTCCTGCAACTCACGGCTCATTCCACCTGGACCTTCATCAGAAATAAACAGAATAAAATCTTCTGGACTAAAATCTGTAGAGACAAGCATGGTTTGATAGTAAGCATCCTTGAGGCGAAAAAATTCATCTACTGAGATAGACATTTCACGCTCTAGAAGCAATTGAACCTGGCCAAAAACCTGTTTTACAAAGCCTTTAGTATCAAGCAGAGTGTTATCGATGTCAAAGAGTATTACCATACCGGCATTCTACTGCATTTTAGACAGTTACGCGACGTGATATCCTTACACCACAGATGCTGTATATAAAATCGTTTACCCTTGGCCCACTTGACACCAATTGCTATTTGCTTTGGGATGAGTCTTTGCCAGAACGACCAGCCATGTTGATAGACCCCGCCGACGCTGGAGATTTCCTCACCGAAGAAATACTCAAGGAACAGGTATCCCTCACCTCCATAGTCCTCACGCATGGGCACATCGACCACCTCATGGGCGCCACTGAAGTATCCATCAACTTTGGCTTACCTGTCTGGGTACATCCAAAGGATCAATTTTTAGTAGACCGCAGTGTCAGTACTGCAAAACATTGGTTTTCTCAAGACATATTGCCCCCTCCCCCTACAAAACCTATCGAGATAGGTCTCCCTTTTACTCTGGGTAAGTACACCATACAAATCTTACATACACCGGGACATACACCAGGGAGCATAACACTTTTAGTAGATGCTGTAGAAGAATCCCAGATCTACTTCAACAACACCCAGCTTTCAGATTTCTCGAGCGTGACCTTTGTCGGCGACATCATTTTTGCCCAAGGCTACAGCAGGACTGATTTCTCCTACGCAAACTCGAAACAACTCTGGAATTCACTTAATTCACTGCAAGATATCCTTCCACAAAAAACGCTTACTTTATCAGGACACGGTGAAATTTTTGAGTGGGCAGGTAGGCTGGATAAAAATACCAGCAACTAAACTTCCACCTCGACCACTAATGGCAAGTGATCTGAAATATCAACATCTGGACACGAGTGACTAATCACTGAAATATCTGGGGATACAAAAAACATATCCACCACAGCTTGAGCAAAACCAGGATATTTTTTCAAATCTTTTCTTTTTACATTAAACGTTGTTTTTAGCTCGTCCTTGAACACATTTTTCAGCTTTTTTTCGATAATTGAGATCGTTTGTGTGTGCGGCAAAACATTAAAATCCCCAGCCAAAATGACTGAGCGTATTTCCCCATCCTCCCCCACTAACTCTTGGACAATTTTCTGACCCATTTCTAGTCTTCTTGGAGAATCCTCACCATTCTCACCCCAAATTCCTTGTGTGTTAAGTAAATGTAAGTCTGTTCCAGTGGGCAATGCAACAGTTACGTGTTGCAGATTCCTTGGTGAAAATTCGTACGCAGAATACTCGTTGACCCTTTTACCAAACGGGACATCAAAATGTGTTACTGAAACTTCTCGAAGCGGATACTTGCTTAAAATTGCATTTCCTTGGGCAATTTCGAGTGGTGCTGGCCCGTCAATTGTGACCAGCGCATCATGACCCCCAATCTCCTCAATAAATGCTGGCGCAAAATGGCCATATGCATAGCCCAATCGTTTTATCAATTCTTGGTAGGTACGATATTGGGAAGCGAGTGGTGAGGGTTGTGCAGTTTTATGTGGAACAACCGACTCCTCCTCTCCAAAATAAACTTCTTGCAGCAAAATAATATCTGGCTGCTCTTTTTGCAAGAACTCAACTATTTCTTCAAATAGTACTCCACCGATCCAAACATTTAGACAAATTATTTTGAGATGCATAAATAAAGTATACCTACCTAAAAAGTTGAAGCAAGCAACAGTACAGAACTAAAAAAACCACAAGAATTATTTTTTTATGCTAGGGCAATATGCTGAATAGGTGCTGTTACTTTAAAATCCTTAAGAGAAGTACCGTTGGGCAAATAAACACTGAGAGAAATTGTTGCATCATCTGGCTCAGCGCCTAACCAGGCATTTTCAGCTAGTGTCTTGGCATACTCTCTTTTAAGTATTTCATCTAGTTGCTCGACAGAATTGACTTGATTTAAACATTTCATAATAAAATTTATAAACCCCTGGATAGAATTACGGTCTAATTTCAAAAAAGCATCTGTTGCGGTAACTACTATCACGGGCTCATCTATTGGTAAAGAAACTGTTGCTTTCAATAATTTATGATTATTCAAATCAACCACTCCATCCATTGGAGCATCACCGGCTCCCTCCTCAGCCGTAGTATAAATTCTTGTAGGTGTAAGAATAAGTGTTGATGAGTCACCTTGCCCCAACATATGAATTTTTCTCAACGCATTTTTCTCATCTTCTTGAATTATTGATACCATACAGGTAGTTGGATAATCACGTACTATTTTGCCTTTTATGGCAGAAGGCTTTGTTTCATAAAGTGAATTCATCAACCCAAACTCAGTAGTTAATGCTGATTCTGCAGCTGCTTGTATCTCTTCAATTGAACGCGAGAATACTTGTGGATTAGTATCCGCAAGAGAATTGATAGCTTTACTTGCAGTTTCTGCAGCAATTCGTGCTTGAGAGTATGACACAGTGTCACCCTTCTTATTACAAAGTCTTGATCCCGATCCGCCTAATCCATCACCGACAAACGAGACCGCAACTATTTGTACGCCTATTTCAGTTTGCCTAGCAAAATAGCCCTTTAGTTTAGATGACTGATCAGCTTTTGATTGAGCTTCAAACCGCTCAAGTAATTTTCCCCTTAAGTTGGAAGAATGTAATAGTGTATCCATACCCTTAGGATTATTAATGACCCTAGCTATAGGTAGTCCGTCTTCATGATGAACGCTATGAACATAGAAAGCGGCAACAGTACCATGTAGAAAATTGAGTTCTTTTTTTGGTCCCCTATCAGTACTTGTTTCTTTTATTGTTACCATGAATATAATTATACCACTACACCCATTGAGCCACCTCAATAAATTTTTCAATATTGGTGTAGTGCACACCATTTATTCCAAACTTTTGTGCCGCTTCGACATTCGCTAGCGTGTCGTCAAAAAACCAAATAGTATTTTTTTTGACCCCTTGTTTATTTCCTTTTTTTTCGGCACTCTGGGCTCCAATTTCATCAACTATCAACTCAAAAAATCGCTCACTGGGCTTTTTGCATCCCAAATCGGCAGAAGAAAAAAACCCGTCAAATAAATCACTAAATCCCATTTTGGTTTTTAGATATTCGGTCCGATATTTTTCTTGATTTGTAGCAACATATGCTCGAATTCCCTTTTGTCGCAAATTTTGGATTTGCCCAATCAGCTGCGAATCAACAATATGCTCGGCAGTAAACCAATACTCAAGAAAATCCTGCACAGAACCCTGCCACTTCCAGTCCTTCAAATAGGGCTGGATACTTTGCTGCAGATCTGCACGACCCTCCAAACAATCATTGAAAACTGTGGTAAAAAACGGCATCGTTTTGTCTTTTGAAATTCCATAATCATCTTCCAAATGCTGGCTAAACATTTTGCCCGTAATGAGTACACCATCTACATCAAAAATATGAATGGGATTTGTCATGAAGTCATTATACTGTAGATTCGATTGTTGTTGGTAGAAAAGTGCTCTCGCTTTTTTGAGCTGCCTGGAAATAGCTTGAATATCGACTAACTCCACAATATGAGCGAGGTTTCCCACCAAATTCCATATATAATCACCTCATGAAATTCAACCACATCGCCCTACGAATCAAAGATATAGATAACATGCTTGATTTTTATTGCACCAAACTTGGTTTGGCGGAGGCTTTTCGGATTCACAATGATGACGGCAGCCTGCGGATTGTGTATTTGCACATTTCTGATGGGCAGTACTTAGAATTGTGCCTGGGCGGCTCAAATCGGCCAAAATTTGATGACCAAAATGATCTTGGTGTCCGGCACATCTGTTTTGTTGTTGATGATATACAAAAAACCCGACGCGAGCTGCTTGCCGCTGGTGTGCTGATTGATTCCCCTATCCTCACCATGCGCGACCACAACTTGGCCATGTATTTGTTTGATCCGGAACAAAATAAAATTGAAATTGTTCAAACCAGTGTGGATTCACCGCAGTTTGGGTTTGAGAATTCAAGTTTGAGATAATAAGAAAATTAAAATGCTAAAAATCCTTGCCATCTGCTCTCGCAATAAAAAAAGAAGCCCGACCGCCGAAAAAATGTATGCCAACGATCAGCGGGTCCTGGTTCGCTCAGTTGGAACTAGCCCGAGCGCTAAAAGAAAAATTACGCAAGCAGATATTCAATGGGCAGATGTCCTATTATGTATGGAAA
Organism: uncultured Pseudomonadales bacterium; assembly: GCA_964584245.1. Lineage (GTDB taxonomy): Bacteria > Patescibacteriota > Microgenomatia > UBA1400 > PJMF01 > CAZOZK01. The sequence continues at coordinate 5,979 of CAZOZK010000008.1, forward strand.
AAAAACATCTGCACCTAATTCAGCAGCAGTTCAACGCGCTTATACTTCCAAAAGTTGTTGTTCTAGATATCCCTGACGAGTACGAGTTCATGGAACCCGAGTTAATGACAATGATTGAGCGGGAGATTGAGGAGATAGTAGTCAATGCTGGTACTTAACTTTGTAGGGACTTTCGATACTAAACAAGAACCTTTTCAAAATAATTTTCTTCATCGATCACTGGTTTATAACCAAGTCTAATAGCCCAATCTCCTGACCAACCTCTTTTAGCATGAAAAGAATTATTTGTAGCATCATGCAACCTTAAAACTACTGGGATATCTTTAGGTAATGAGCTCAGTAGTATTACTTTTTTAATTACTGATTCCGAAGACTGTAAAAGTCCTGAACCTATACCTAATCCCGGATGCATATATGTGTCAATTCGTCCAGTTGCTACAATTTTAGGGGCATTAGATGATTTATCTATGCCAAAAGCATTTATTTTTCTCGCAACTAAATTACCTTCACCATCATTTAGAGAAATATCTAAAAATGGATTTTCATATGATGCTATTTTAAGATTTAAGTTCATCGGAATTCTTTCACCTGACTCACTTAGCAGTTCTACAGATTCGTAAATATCGCATGGTACTTTAGCCTCGTCCATCTCTTTGCAAATTTTTTCTATTGCCTTTGAAATTGCTGATCTATTCAAATTGGTTAATTTTTCAGGTGGGTGGGTTGTTTCAAGCATAACTGTTTTGTATTTAAAGTTAAGTATTTCAAAAAAAGTAATCCATAAACCCCGGGAGCAGTGTTTTGGATCTGCATTATAAATATCTTATCACATGAGAAATAACTTGAAGAAATTTTAGGTTCGAGTGGTTCTTGCAGGGCTAGCAGGAATCGAACCTGCAGTCCGGGTTTTGGAGACCCGTGGTTTACCAGTTAACCGATAGCCCTAAATAAGCAACGCGCCCACTTATAGAAGCGCATGCTGTATCTGCCGATTATATATGCAAACAAGCGAGTTTGCACCTTAAGAATTATTTGACAGAGAAAATCAGTGAAAACGTTATTATTTAGTTTTTTTATTAGACCGTTTTTTACCTCTAAACATACTGTGGTTAGGGTGAAACCTCATCTTAATCAGTTCTTCAAATGTCCTCTGAATCTCTGTGCTTCGTTTAAGTGAAGTGAGTCGTGCATCTCCACGCAGATATACATATTTTCCTCCAGTGTATGGAAAATCCCCAAAGTAAGTTGTACTGCCATCTCTCCACTTTGAAAATATCCACCCATCTGCTTTCGTATTCGGACGCATACCAACGAACCTATATAGTCTTGAACTTTGTTCCATATCCTATAATTATATCATAAAATCTTATTTCTCGAGATCAGACTATCAAATTTGACTAACATCCGGCTACAAGAATCGTCAAAAACCACACACTACCCCACCCCACAATTGCCTTTCGACCCGCAGATAGCTACAATGAATCAACTACTATGCCTCAACTACTCGACCCAACCCTGGCAAAGGCGCTTGCCAAAGAGAAAAAGCGATTTCAGACAACGAAGATCCCCATAATTACGGTTTCGGGCAGTTATAAAGAGGATATTAAGGGCTTTTACGGCTACCCAGAGGATGAAACGCTGCCTGATGTGGTTTTTTCGCGCGCACACTACTCGATGGCGCTGGGTATTGCGGTGGCGGCTTGGAAAACCAAAGTTGATCCGCAAAAAGCCTATGTGATTGACCCCACCAATTTTGTGAGTGCAGATGATTGGAAAAAAATTGTGTTCACCCAGTTTGTTGGTGAGTTGCTGGCTCGAAAAAGTGTCTTGAAACGCCTCAAGGATTTAGTTGATAGATTTGGGCGCAGTAAATTGCCAATTCTCTCTTCGATTGAACCTCCTCTTTTGCAACTCAGCGAGAACATTTCAAAACCATTTTTATCGTTGCATATTGCCGCGGGCAATATGTTGGCGAGTTACCATAAATCGGTGCTGCAGGTTATCACCGACCCGCATGTTCGTGAAGAATATCTGAACAACGCCGAAAATCCCCACTTTTTTTACTGTGTTTTTGATGATGCAACTAAGGCTGAAGCACTGGAAAAAGCTACCTACCTTGGCAAAAAACTCGATCCAAATCGAGTTATCGTGACGGGTCCTCCAATTGATCCGCGCATTGTACGTGCACGGAAAAATAAGCATGCTTGGCGATCTGGACCTCTGCGGTTGTGCATTACTACGGGCGGCTTGGGCACTAACGCGTACGAAATTCGTACTATTTTGCGTGAATTACTGCCGCTGATGGCAGAAAAAAATGAGAATACTCCCGAGCTCGAGCTTTTAGTGTACGCCTCAACCCACAATGATATTGCAAAGATGGTTACGCAGTTGGCACATGAGTTCGGCGTGCCGCTCCAAAGTATTACAAGTAGAACTGGCTCTGTGGCGAAATCGCTGGATAAAAATCCAGCACAGGGCAAAAAATCCCAAAAATCTGGGCAAAAATTCGCGCCACTACGTCTTATTTACCATCCACAAATTGTAGATGCAAATGAATTACTTATAGAACATGGGTTTCCGTGGGCAGATGGATTTATTACCAAACCGTCTGGCGATATGGCCTATGACGCAGCCGCCGCGGGCTGTTTCTTGCTCACACTCAAGGAATGGGGCGAGTGGGAACACAACGTGCGTGAGCGGTTTGAGGCGCTTTCAATTGCCAGGAGATGCGAAGCAAAGGAAATCGTGCAACAGTTGCGGGAAATTACTAGTACAGAACAAAAATCCCAATCTTGGGTGGAACAAGCCATGAACAGCGCGCTTAGCCTGGATGCAGTGTACTTGAACGGAGCGGAATCGATTATAAATGCGTACGAAAAAATGAACGGAATAATTCAAGAAGAAGTAGAAAAAGAAGCCTCAATTACTTGAGTTTCTTCATCATTTTGTGTTCGACGTGTTTGCGACAATGCTTGCAGTACTTACTCAAAGGGAAAGTACTTTTGCTGGTGGTCTGTTTTTTGAGCTCTTCGTTGTTCTTATTATATTCAGTAAGATAACCGAAATGCTTGCACACTGTGCATTGCAAACCAACTATTTGTCGTGGACCTTTTTTTGCTTTTGCCATAGAGTCCGTTAGTATACACTAGAGTTTTAAAAATTGCGATACCTCAAATTTGGTTTGGGATGTTACAATAACTGTCTGGTTATAAGCGCCGCGCAGCGGCGCTGCAAAGCAACCGCCACCTTAGCTCAGTTGGTTAGAGCGACGGTTTTGTAAACCGTAGGTCCAGGGTTCGAATCCCTGAGGTGGCTCAGTGAAATAACTACTTCTTTCCCCAACTTCTTTTTGGACGAAGAATCTTGCCAACAACCTGTCTCAGACCTGCAACATCAGGAATTCTGTCTAAGTTATCTTTTGTAGGATTATTTTCATACAGTGAGATAAGACCTTGCAGGAGTGAATGGGAATACATCTGTCCTGTTTTTTTGTCATAAAGACATTTAAATGATTCTAATGCATATTTTATCTCATTAAAATTCGTACATGATTTAATATAAAGTTCAGTGTCAACCTTTTCCAGGGTATCAACTGTTTTAAATGCTGTAGTTGTTGGCTTTTTATCTACAATATTTACTTGTTTTAGATCATATTTTGTTTTTCCTTGACCATCCAACCTATCCGAAACTAAAAACCAATTATATTCAATAGCCCCAGTATCATCATTTTGCAAAGCCACTCTATCAAAAAACTTGGCTTCCTGAGTTTGTTCCGGACTTACCTGCTTTTCTTTTTTTTTGGGTCGATATTTCTCATTTGGACTGAATGTTAGCGCTACAGCAGTTGCATCATCTGGGGTTACGCCATATCGATTTATGCCATTTCTTCCCATATTGTAATGTGCAGCTTGAACCAAATTCTGGGCAATAACGTCAGCTGGTTGATTCAACAAATTTTGATCAATTTTTCTCATATCTATGGATGATGTCACCCCATCAGTTGCCAAAATCAATACTTCACCACCTTTTGAATCAATATCATGTGGATCTGATACATGAACTCCATATGCTAGCTCCATATTAGGATAATTTGGAATCTGTGATAGACCAAGGCAATAGGTGTTGTTTGGAGCAGTAGGATCGTTTTTTCTTATTTTTTCATTGTCACTTGTAAATAATGATATGGCTCGTCCTCCTCTAGGTTTATAGAGAATAATAGGTGAATCACCAACATTTGCAGTCATCACTTTTGGTCGACCATCAGCACCTGTGTACACAATCGCTACCGAAATAGTGGTAGCTGCTCCGTAATCATACTTATCTCCTTTTGCTTGTTCAAACAAGAACTTTACAATATTTGAATGTGCTTGTTTAATTGCCTTAATAAGTTCTTCGCGCTTTAATTCGTCAGTCGGCTTACTAAGAATTTCTTGAGCTTGAGATCTTATTGTATCTCTTGCAATTACAGAAGCTCTATCTGCACCACCACGCGTACCACCCACACCATCTGCTACCAATGCTAACGTGCCAAGACCTGGAATCTCAATTACCTCTTTGTTATCCTGATTGCCATTTGGTCGCATTTCTTTATTCCATTGTGCTTCTTGTGCATTTCTTGGAATACTTTCTGGTTTTTCGATCGAATGCGAGCCGGAACCACTCTTCCAGGGCAATTCACGAGATTTTTGCTGCTCTACTCTATGAGCTATCCAACCATCAAACATATTTTTTAATCCATTAAGATTAAATGGTGGTTTTCCACGTTTTTCTTTTTTATCAGGACGAATGTTTTGATTAGCTTCAACCATAATTTATGTTCATCGAGCTACAATAAATAATATTCATATTTACTATACCAATTTTCTGAAAGAAAAACTATCAGGGCAGTCATAGAATGCAAAAAATGAAGTACTAAGATTTGAAGAAATAAACTGTGCTTTGATACTTTTGATGTTACTTACTGGTTATTTTGACATATGCCTAATAAAATGAACTTTCTGCAAGGGAGTTCTTTCTGGATCTTTTGCAACTACTGTCAGTCTTCTAACTGCCTCATCTATATTTCCAATCTTTAGTATGAAAGCAATTATTTCCTCCTGAGAAAATAGGTCGAAAACATCTCTTGATAAGGAAAATACATAAGCAGAATCTGGCACATAAACAGAAAATACTGTTGGTTTGTACTCTTGTACAACATCACCTTTTTCTTTATCCCGTATTCGAAACTCTGGCATGCCAATATAATTATTAGGTGTTTCTTTGGATAATTGATACATTTCGCCATTGTTGAAAATATAAGGTCTTGTGTGTGGTCCTTCATGACCAATAACAGCTGTTTTGTAACCGTTTACATCTCGATGCATATACACTACCGAAACAGAAACTGATTGGTCTTTTGATCTTTGAGAATCCAAATCAGAAATACTAAAGTGCGACTCTAGCATTGCTTGGAAAATTGCAGATTCTACCATATCTGGTGTGATACGTTCTATGCTTGATGGGTATGCAATCGAGTCTTCTTTCAAGTTATCATTAAGATAGTGCACCAAAGTTAGATGAGCCTTATATTCGCTTTTGTCAGCAAGTGGGTCATAAATAAGAGCACTCCACTTAGTATGGTGTATCCGGGTTTCAACATGACTTAGGTGTTCTGAAGATATTGGGCTCGTAACTTCATTAAATTTCCCTTTTCCTTCGTTAAAATGGGTACCTTCTGGTCCTGAATTATTTTCTGTTGTAGTTGAATTCATACTCCAACATAATACTCCGAACATACTAATATGGAAAAGATGCGATTATTGAGTTACTGCAGGCGCTTACTTATTCACTATCAATGATTTCCAAAAAATAGGTAACAAAATCTGTTGCAGTAGAGATCTCGAAACTATAAGCGGAGGGATGGCCAACCCCAAATGCAACACCAAAAAGTGCTTTGAGCTTTCTCTTTTTATCCTCACTAAATTTTTCAAGTTTTCGTAATAATCGACTGCTATCTAGCCTTGACTGGAGTTTCTTCCACTTGTCTTCTTCTACTTGAACTGCTCTTATCCTCTTATAAATTTCTATCACCTGATTTTTACCTTCTTCAGCAAACGGAAGCTCCTCAGTAAGTATTTCCCACAAAATAATAGCTATACCGAATATATCTTCTTTAACTTCATTGAATGGTTTTTGCTCCATCTTTTCTGGAGTCATAAAAAAACGAGTACCAATAACACTATCTACTGCCGGTTTGTGAGCAACTGGACTTGCCCCAACGTCAAGCACTACTGCCTTTTTTTCTGTACGGTCATACATCAAATTGTCTGGTTTTAGATCATTGTGGATACCCAAACTTCTCATTCTATCCAGAATTTCTGAGACACTTCTAAGGTAACAAGTTAAATGTTCTTTCTTTTCTGTTATATCTCTTGTTTTTGCTAAAAAATCAACAATATTTTCCACATTTTCTTTGTACTCCATTACTATTGCTGATGTCTCTCTTCCGTTTAGCTTCATCAAAATACAACTATGCACTTGTGGCATATCACTCTTAGACACAGCTTCTAAGTAAGCGAGATGAGCCGCTGCTTCTTTAAAAGCATGGTTACTATAACCAACACGAAAAATTTTGATCGCAACCTTCTTTTTTGTGACCATGTCCCAAGCAATATACATATCGGATTCAGACATAGTTTTTATGGCAGTAAGCTTTTTTCCAAGTACATATCGTGGGGAAAAATCACCTTTTTCTCTCTTCTTTCCCATTGTTGGTTCAAGGTGATATGTTGTACGTAACTCTTGAAAAAATATAAGAATTTTTTTCTCATTATCTCCGTCAGCTGCTAATGCTTTTGCTCTATCAAGATCTTTAAGTATCTCTTCAACATATTTCTGAATAAACCGAGTAAAATCAATTTGGTTTTCATTTTTTTGGCCATCGGAATCAACACTTGATATGACTAAAACTGGATTCTGCAATATTTTTTGAATAAATACTTCTATTTCAATTCCTGTTTCTACATTTGTTTTTGACTTATTTTGACACAAGGTGAGCATATCCCGAATTGTACGCAGATATACTGCCATCTCTTCAACTGGTTGAGATTCTTCCGGGAAAAAACTTGCGTGCTCAATGACTTTTTTATCTGACCCTATTTTTTCTGATTCTTCTGGAGGCCATATACCAAGCCTGTCATTCTGATAAGATTTTGGACCAATTGATGCTTTAATTTCTTTAATGACTTCTATGTCATCCTGGGAATAACACTGTAATTCTTTTTCGGTGAGATTTAAAAGTGATTGAGTTATTTGTATGGAAAGTTGTTCAACAAGCATGATATTTTTTGGGGTAACTTGAATAGATCGTTTTGAATAACTCTATTACCTGTGCCAGGGGAAGGGTTCGAACCTACGGAGGCGTATGCCAGCAGATTTACAGTCTGCCCTCGTTGACCACTTGAGTACCCTGGCTTTTGTTGTGCGCACTTGCGCGGCTGCGCAGGTGCTCATTCGTTCGTTGAGTATGCACTCTCGTGCACAAATCAATTAACTTGTCTAAGCGTATTTTACACTAAAACACGGAGCCTTCGTTGGGAATTGAACCCAAGACCTCTTTCTTACCAAGAAAGCGCTCTACCCCTGAGCTACGAAGGCAAGACAAGGAGTATACCAAAAAGTCCTTAAAATAGAAATTACTAATACACCCTAAAACCCGTGCATGAGTGTCAGCTAGATCCCCGGCAAAGCCAGGTGGGTAGGACGCACGTAGCCCAAGGGCTACAATGACAATCCATAACACTGCTCAATTAAGAACAGAACCCGTACATAATCTGTTGAGGAAATATGTGCTGGTCACTCGTGAACGGGTGTTAAGGTGCAGTTAGGCCGTTAACTCTTCAATCCATCCTTTAATTTTTGATCCAAATTTTTCTTTGGTCAGGGCAAATTGGAGATGTGCGCGGAAGTAATTTTCAGGATCACCGGTGGTCATCCACTCACCTTTGGTTTTTGCTACCAAGACTTTGCGATTTCGAGCGATTTGCGTAATTGCATCGACTGTCCAGAGCTCTGCGTCTTTGCCAATACGATCTGAACTCAAGAATTCGAAAATAGAAGGCTTCAGTAAATAACGTCCGTATGATGCCAACAAAGATGGCTCTGTTCCCTTATCTGGTTTCTCGACGATGTTGTCGAGCTCATCACTCGAACCTGCCTTAAACGAAATAATACCGTACTTGTCCACCACATCTGGAGTGACTTCTTGGGCCATAATAATTGCCTCTGCATCTGGGTTTGCCTCATACGCATCTACTAATGCTTGAGCATCACCGTGCTCACCAAACACGACGTCATCACTATACATAACCAAAAATGCCTCTTCCCCTTCCAAAAACTTTTGGGCGGATGCTACTGGGGAACCATTGCCGTATGGCAAACTCTCATCTTGGGTAATAACGATGATTTTAGGGAAATCGAGTACATGTTGTACAGGCTCGTATCGGTCTTCTTTGCCTTGTGAAGCAAGCTGTTTTCGGATTCTATTCACACTATTGTTGAAATAATCTTCGTAAATTGGCTTACCTTCAGGGGTGGATACAATAATAATCTCTTCAATTCCAGCCTCAGCACACTCTTCAACCACGAGCTGCATAATTGGGCGATTGCCAAATGGCAACATTGCTTTTGGCAAAGTCTTGGTAATTGGCAAATAGCGACTTGCAAAACCTGCATCAGTAATAAGAGCCTTACGTACTGCTTTTTTTGACATATCTGACATATTTTGTACCCTTTTTACTTTGTTTTTGTGAGTAATTTTCGCTTACTTTATATGATTCGAGCATACGCGTTAGGACCCCAATTGTCAATTGGATTAGACCACAAATTCCCTCAAGATTACTCAAGACGGCGAACTGCATCTAGTCAAGATACCTCTAATACATGTACTATGAATACTGCATTTACTAAGCCTACAAATGACTAGTCCAACCACACGTTCAGCTTCACACTTTTTCGCCCGTTTTTTTGGTGAATTTTTCGGCGGATTTTTGCTGCTTTTCATGATTGGCTTTGTTGGCATTACCCTCGCTTTTCCATCTAGTACTAACGCTCAAACTACTGCTTGTGTGAGAGCCGGCTGCAGTGGCCACCTATGTATTTCCGCTGCCCAAGCCCAAAACGGCCTCTCCACCACCTGTGAATTTAGAGATGAATACGCTTGCTACCAGCAAGCCGACTGTGTCCTACTTTCCTCTGGAACATGCGGATGGCAGCCGACTGCCCAACTCTCCCAATGCCTAGCTGCAGCTCAAGATGACACACTAGTTACTGGCGACGATCAATGCGCAATGACAGGATTTGGGTGCACTAATTTCACCATCGACCCTCTCACCGGACTTTGCAAAACCTCAGATATTAATGGAGATGGCAAGACAGATATCAAAGATTATACAGTCCTCGTATCTCAATTTATGGATGTAGCCCCTCACAGCACACTATCCGCTGACTTGAATTGTGATGACAAAGTTGATTTAATAGATTATTCACTACTTATTAGAAATATTGAACTATAAAGTGAACTAGCAACGGCCACCTCTACAAAACACCCCATGCCACTACTAAAATCCTACACTAGACCAAAAAAGAAACCTGGAATAGCAACATTTTTGGCTAGAATGTCAGTGGCATCAAAACTGAGTCTTATTGCATCCTTACTATTTGTTGCCACCGGAACCTTAGGTCTAATCTTGATTCGAACTGGAATTCTCGACGAAACCCAAGATCTTCGCCAACAAGCCTCGGTGCAAGATGGCCCCGTGACTGTCTCGTTTGAACTAGCAAACACCCCTCCAACTACTCGACTTGTTGAGGGCACCAATTATGTTAATTTTTATATAGATACAACCGGCATCCAAACCGATGGAGTACAACTTGTGTTCGATGTGTTTGGCGGTGGTTCCGGATACACACAGCCTGTAGATGTTGCGCTGGTTTTTGGAGATACACCAGACTTTCAGTTACAGCCAGGAGTGGGTTTGCAATCCGCCTACCAGGAAATTACAAGAAATGACACAGGATATCGTATTGAAACTATCCTTTTACCAACCCAAATTGGTGGCACCTTTTCAACCTCTGGCAGAACGCTCTTCGCTCGCCTGGTTTTCGACTACACTGGAGCCGACAGAACTGTGGGTGGATCTGTTATTTCTGCACCTCCGGTAACACTTGGATTTGTTAATCAATCAAATATAGTGACTCGCCATGCATCAACTCCTCCAGAGGATATTTTGCGACCAATCCCAATGTCTGGATTTATGGCACCACTCAGCGCTACGCCGACTCCTACTCCTACCCCCACTCCAACCCCGACTCCAGATCCGACTGCGTCTCCTACCCCTACGCCAAGTCCTTCTGCGTCACCAACTCCAACGCCTACTCCTACTGCATCCCCAACTCCCACACCGACACCAACTCCTACGCCAACCCCAACTGTCGGCTGTAACAATACATGTGTGAGCAATCACAGCTGCTCTGCAGGCTTGGCTTGTTATGCAAACAGATGTCGCAACCCGCTAAACCTCGAGAACACTTCATGTAGCCAGCCAAGTACCGCGACCGTCGACGCTATTTCCCAGACCTGCAACCATTCATGTGGATCACACCGAGACTGCCCTGCTAACATGCTCTGCCACTCACAATCTGGCACCTGCCGCTTGGCCACCAACCCTGGCAGTTTGACCTGCACGCCTGCAACCGGCGGTTTAACCACTACAACTACTTCCACTAGCTCGGCAAAAAAAGCCGTAGTTACCAGTACCACTGGCACCAAAGGAACTGGTCCTACTAAAGGCGGCCTTGATAACTATGAAACTAGTGAAACCGTAAAATCCAAACCAGCAACTATCAGCGCAACCCTTTCCGACAAAACTATTTTTGGAGATGGTACCACGAATCAAGATAAGAAAAATCAAGATAGCACAGCTGGTGGAGACTTCTCTACTAAATACCCAGGCCTAAGTAACAGACTCCAGTTCATTCCAAACTTTTTTGGCCAAGTACAAACAGCCATGACTAATCTTTTCTCGAGAATTTTCCCCGGCGTTCAAACCATTTTCCTTTGGATTGGCTTCATCATATTTGGTATATTCCTCTTATTTCTCTCACTTTTCTTTGCACTTACAGCAAGAAGAAGAAATTCTGACGCTCCGAAAGTTGTGACACTTACCCCAGAGGAAAAAGCTAAACAAATCGAGGCCCAGAGACAACTGCAAAGTAGAATCTCTGCCCTGCAATCCACCCCGACCACTTCAAGTACTACAACTAGACCTACTAGTCCATTCACTCCAGCAGCGCCGATCAACTCAAATATTCCTGTAAATAGACCTCCGGTGATTCAACCTGTTGCGCAGCCAGTGATAACACCAAGACCAATCTTGACGCCGAATCCAGCACCAGCACCTTTTACTGCACCACAAACAATCCAACAGTCTCAATCATCCCAAACGGTGTACCAAAGCTCCTCTATGCTCGAGAAAATCAAGCAAAAAGGGCTCAGTGTGCCACACGTGTCTCAAAACACACCTACTGCGAACACAACACCAGTTCAAGGTACTAGAAATTCGTGATACAATACCCGCTCATGGTAAAGCCACTAACTTATCTTACTGAAGTAAAGCAAGAACTTGGCAAGGTCTCCTGGCCATCTCGAAGCAAAACACTCAACATGACCGCCTTGGTTATTGGAGTAAGTTTAAGCGTAGCACTATTTGTGGCTGCAGCAGACTTCGTTTTTGCTCAATTACTACGAACACTAATCAACTAATATACACGGAACTCAAATAGTAACAAAAAAAATACAAGTATATGATGACTAACACTCAACCAACCAATACTATGCAAGATGACGCAACCCAAGCAGCCCCAGAGGTGGAAGCAGTCCACGAAGCACCAGAAGTGCAAGAAGTGACCGTCAAAAATCCTAATTTAGTGGTTATTTCCACTGCAGAAAACAAAAAAGCTCGCTGGTATGTGGTTCACGCTTACTCTGGTCACGAAAATAAAGTGGCTGAAACACTTAAGCAACGCACAGAAACCTTACACCTGACTGACAAAATTCTCAGTGTGCTCATCCCTACTCAAGAAAAAATTCAAATTCGCCGCGGGCAACGCAAAACCGTCAACGAAAAGATCTTCCCAGGCTATATCTTGGTAAATCTCGAATTGACTGATGACGCGTGGTTAGCAGTTCGCACCACTCAAGGTGTGACCGGCTTTGTCGGCGTAGGCGCAAAACCAAAACCACTTCCAAAACATGAAGTTGATGCAATCACCAAGTACATGGCTCAAGGCACTCCTCAATTCAAAGCTGAATTCACCGAAGGTGAAGCAGTCAAGATCGTGGATGGTCCATTCAACGACTTCCTTGGTACT
>CAZOZK010000009.1:0-18177 GCA_964584245.1 uncultured Pseudomonadales bacterium
AATAACAAATTTTTTCAAATCTGGATATAATGCAAAAGCAGCTCTAACAGTCAAAATAATTCTTTCATAATATAAAGACCAGAAAAGACTTTTCCAAACATCAAAATGAGGAATATTAAATTCAGAGTGAAGCCTATGAGTTCTTTCAGAAACTCTAGCTTTCAGACCTCCATTTTGAACACCACTTGCCTCCACATATCTGGGATCTGTATCTTGCTCCTCTTTGCTCATTCCTGGAGTAAACTGCAAATTCCAGGTAAAAACAGTCTTATCTTTAGATAATACTAAACTCTTAGTTTCTCCAAGTAAATTAACTTCTAGATGTTGATCTTTATCAACAGTTCTCCCATCAGTTGGTTTTTCACTTACTCTCTTTCTAGAAATATCTGTCTTGTCTGCAATAATAAGTGCAAGTGCCTCTGGGCCAAAATCTTTCCTCATTTTTTCAATAATCTGAATTTCTGTAAGATTTTCTCCCCAGCTACGTATTAATGCTGAAGCAACAGGTTCGTTATGAAGCTGCATTGCACGACGGATAATTCTCCATTGCTCTGGATCATCTATCACTTGTTCTACCACTCTTTCAAAAATCTTTGGAGATAATAGCGAATGAATTCGCCTTGATAATGGATTACCAAGATCATGGCCTCTTGCAGCTGCTACACCTCTGCGGATAACATCTTCGGGTTTTTCTGCTTCTCTAAGTAGCTTAATCGTGGTACCTGCTTCTCTAAGTAGCTTTATCGTCGCAGCGGTTACTCTATCTATATGTTCATTATCATGTCGATTAAAACCTTGATCAAAAATGTGATCAAGCGATCCATTTGCTAAACCATACACACTATCAAAACAATCTCTTAATTTTTTATCCAATTCCTCTGGACTTAACTGGTATATATCTGACTCATCTTTACAGAAATCCCGCCATTCACCCTTATCATTTAAAACTGCAGAAATAAATCCCTGAGGACAAACAGCATCCTTAAAATAAGTCAAAGCTGATATATATGCACCAGCTTCATTAATTGCCTTATGATTGACCAATGCTGGACCAGTATCCGGAAGACATTTTCTAGCTATTCTACCCGCTTCTATTAGTGATTTCATAATTTTTCCTACAAAAAAAGACACCTCTATGGCTTTGCGCTCAGCTTGGTTTCCCTTTTGCGTTTGTGGCAGAGATTTTTGTTGAATCTCTGGGCCAAAAATGAAAAGTGTCGTTTCTTGGGAGCGAAAGCTTTTGGTGCCTTCGCAACTTTTTAGTTGTTTGTACTGTTTCTATCAAATTTACATATCCAATATGTAGTTTTGATAATCTGAGTATTAAACACTAAACAGGATTTTTTGGCAATAGGTAAAATTATAGGCCTGAAAAGGCAGAGTCCAACACCTGCTGTAAATCATCTGGCAATGGTGCGGTAACATGCAAAATTTCGCCAGTTCGGGGATGCAAAAGACTAATGTCACTTGAGTGCAAGAAATGGCGAGGACACCACTGTGCATCGGCTTTAATACGTTTTTTGCCCGCATACAAACTATCCCCAACGAGTGGATAGCCCATGTGCGCAAAGTGAACACGGATTTGATGGGTTCGACCAGTCTGTGGCAATGCTTTAACGAGCGAGAATCCTTGTTGGTAACTAGGAAATGTGACTAATTCTTTGGATAGATTCTGGTCACTCAAAGCTGGCCAATGGGATACCACTTGGTATATCGTTTCTGCGGGACGGCCGTCACTTCGCACTTGGAAGCGTCTGCGGTCTTTGCCTGTCGCGCGCCCAAGGGGCGCGCGAATCACATCACTCTCTGGCTGCACCTTACCATGCACCAAGCAGACATACTCTTTTTTTACTTGTTTTGTTCGAAATTGAGCCAACAAATTGACCAAGGCTCCAGGATTTTTGGCAAACACCAACACACCACTCGTATCTTTATCAATCCGATGCACCATCCCCTTTCGCTCCGCGAAAATTTCTTCTGGGGATCCATATTCATCTGAAAAATCAGCTGGGACAAGGTCTTGCCAATCAAGTGCACCGGCAGAATCCCCTCCCCCCTGCAAAAAATGCTCTGCAAACCAACCTTGCACAGTCTCACCCTGTACCGAAACAGCTTCATTTACCACCACGCCGGCCGGTTTTTGAAAAATGACTAAGTCTTGATCTTGAAAAAGTATAGGTATATCCATAGTATGCAGGCGCAAACGATTGCCCAATCTGCTAGGTTATTATACAGCCCTAAGCCAGGAACTGGTATCCAATCTCGAACGGCTCCATACACGACCCTATCAAAGGTATTTGCCCAGACTCCACCAAGAAAAAGTCCGCCAGAAATACATTCAGTCTTTGTAAGCCACCCGCGCAAAAGCTGACCACTCCCCAACTCTCTCATCACCAAAATACTCACCATAACGGCCAAACCAATCCAAACTCCGGCACTCCCCCACCAGCTCATCCATCCCAATGAATTTCCAAACCCAAAACTAATTCCTTTGTTGAAAAAAACCGGTAAGCCACCCGGTCGCATTGCCAGTTCTTTACTGAGCAAATCAAGAAAAATCACCGCACCAGCAACCATGAAAACTAGCCAAGCTATGTTTTTTTTCATTTTCCAAATTTTTTATGTTTTGATTTGAAAAAGTCTTGATCGGATCGATCATAAATAGTCCAGGCTCCACTCAAAACCAAAAATAATGCTGCGAGTGCATCAAGGCGAATCCCAAGTATGTAGGCAGGCGCAATGGTTATGAGCAACATCGCCAGGCCAAACACGCCACTGGCAAATAGCAACACGCCAATCAAAAAACCCGTTTGGGCAGTGTTTTTATTGCCTCGATACCACATAAATGTACGATAGCGGTACTCAACCCAAGATAAATAAAATGCCAACAATCCAAAAAAGACTACATAGTACAACTGCACCGGATGATGCGGTTCCTGCAAGCCTGGAAATACCATACCCCAAGGCATGCGAGTTGCAGTACCAAAGCTAATTCCCGCTAGCCAGTAGCCAAACCAGATAATTGCCAGAGAAATACTCATGCCTACGGACCAAAAATCGAGCATCTCATACGCATCCCATTTTTTCTTTTTTGCATAGTAATACAAGTAGATTCCAGATCCCACAAACAAAGCAACTAAGTTAAATCCTTGCTTAGACAAAATATCTAGCCAAGCAAAAGGATTCCAGCCAAATTGATCAAAATAGGTGATGATAAACACGACTCGCGATGCGATAAATCCAAAGAATAAGGACAGCAAAATGCCATCAAACACCACCATTTCGTCGTAGTGTTCTTCTCTGGTTTTTCGCCAAAACGCAAAGAGGCCAAAAAAAACAGCGATCACCAAAAATACTTGGAGGCTATAAATAGTGATTGGTCCAAATGATACCAAGACTGGAAGCATAGATGCATTGTAGCATTCCTGAATCTCAATCGAAACCTGAGTGGCGTTTTGCCGTAGACTCTGAGTATAATAGGCCGATGTTATCAATTTCGCACACCTTAACTGGCGCGTTTATTGCCAGTAAACTTGGCAGCCCAGTCTTGTACATTCCACTCACCTTGGCGTCCCATTACCTCGAGGATTGGATTCCTCACAAGGATGTCGGCACTGGTCTTTCGACTGGTCGTCGTAAAAAAAGTACAGCAATCATTTTGGAATTTGGCGAATTAGCAGTTTCTTTTATACTCCTCTACCTGTTTTTTCAATATGGACACGCCGAAATTCGTTGGCCAATTTGGATTGCTGCATTTGTAGCACTCGTGCCTGATTTCCTCGAGGCACCACGTAATTTTTTGCACTGGGAACCGGCATTTTTTAGACCATTTAATGACTTTCACCACATGTTCCACCACTCAACCATGAACTGGGTCGTTGGATTATTGCCTCAAGTACTGTTGGTTATGGTTATCTGGTTTTTGCGATAGTTTTTGCTTTTTTTCTAGCTGCCTTTTTCTATTGGTTTTTTCGTGATAAAATAACGTCTTGCTCCTCTAGAAATGAATTTGTATGCCGAGGTGGCGGAATTGGTAGACGCGTGGGTCTCAAAAACCCATGAGATCACTCTCGTGAGGGTTCGATTCCCTCTCTCGGCACACTGTTTTGAGTACACTATTCAAATCTTCTGATTTTCTTTCGATTGACTGCTGATTTTCCACGATTTCCTCAAGTATCTCCCACTGGTAAACTAGTCGCTTTTTGTGGCATACTGAAGCACATGCCAACTTTAGATCAAGTTATGTTCATCCTGTTCTCTGCCGAAAGCATTTGGTCGGTTGTGTTGCGTGGAGCAATTTGGTTGATTATTGCGCTCGTCATTATTGTAAGCACCGACAAGCCAGATCCAGACAAAGCATTTAAAGATCTCAAGTCAAACTTAGGATTTTTTCTGATGTTTATTACGCTCTCGGGCGGATTAGTCTACTTATTGTTCGGCTTCGCGGGAGTGTAAGTGTTTGTGGGAGTATAAGTAGTGACTGGACTTTGTTGCCACTTTTCAAAACCGATTATCTCTTCGACTCCATTCCATAAAATTTCATACGATCACCTCTGAAGAAGAGATCAACATCGCCAACGGCACCATTGCGATGCTTGGCAATTTTCAGATTGATCGTTTCACGGTTTTCTTCATCTTTTCGATATAAAAACAGCACAACGTCAGCATCTTGCTCGATGGATCCACTTTCGCGAAGGTCGGAGAGTTGTGGCACTTTTTCTCCTCTGCTCTCGACAGCACGCGACAGCTGAGACAAAGCCAAGACGGGAATCCGCAGCTCACGAGCAATGTTTTTGAGACCTTGGGAAATTTCCGCAACTTCCTGGACACGATTATCTTTGGTTCGACCACTGGCCAGCTGCAAATAGTCGACAACGAGGAAATCAATCTGATGTTCGAGCATCAATCTGCGCGCTTTGGTACGCATTTCGGAAATTGATAGTCCAGGCGTATCATCAATAAAAATATCTGCTTCTGCCAAAACACCCATGCCATCGGATAATTTAAGAAAATCCTGTTGATCGAGGCGCCCAGTTTTGAGTCTCCAGGCGTCAATATCAGACTGAGCAACCAAAAGACGATCAACTAACTCTTCTTTACTCATTTCTAATGAGAAAAATCCCACTTTTTTCTTGCCTGTCACCGCGATATGTTGGGTCACGTTCAGCGCAAAGGCAGTTTTTCCTGTTCCCGGGCGCGCGGCCAAAATAATTAAGTTAGATTTGTGCAAACCAGCCAGCAGAGCATCAAGATCGTTAAATCCCGTTGCCAACCCGCGCAAATCACTGCCACTTTTTTGGAGTTCGTCCAAACGCTCAAAACTCTCGGCAAGCGTGTCTTTAATTCGAATAAATGCTCGAGATGCTTGTTGCTGGGAGAGGCCAAATACTTGCTGTTCAGTGGTCTCAATAATGTCGAGTACTGGAACGGTTTCATCAAACGCCATTTCGTTCATCTCCGCGGATGCTGAGATCATGGTTCGCCGAAGCGCAGCTTCGGCGACTAATTTCGCATAGTGTGAAATGTTCGACGCACTCGAAACGGCATTCGTCAGTTCGGCAATTGCTGCCGATCCTCCAACTGAATCCAATTTTTTCTTTTTCTTGAGTAAATTTGTGACTGTAACAGCATCAATCGGCGTTCGTTGTTCAAACAAATCGCTCATGGCCTCATAAATTGTTTGATGAGTCGGCTCATAAAAACTCTCTGGCTTTAACTTTTCGGCAATTTGAATAATTGCTTCTGGATCAAGCATAATTGCCCCAAGCACCGATCTCTCAGCAGATGAATCATGTGGCGGGACTCTTGGTTTCATACAGTTAACTCTCGATTAATGAATCACATTTCTATCGCACTTCTATTGACTCGTACTTTCGACTCAAATTACGCTTGCACCAACACTACCAGCTCAGTTTCCTCTGGTAAACGGCCTGCTTCGACGGTCAACTTTGCAATTGGTTTGGCTTCACTGCCGTAAGCTTTCAAAAAATCTTCTAGCGTTGCTAAATCGCCATACACATTTGCATCATGCTGTGGAGTTTTATAATGCATTGGCACCACATATGACGGCTCGAGCATGTGAATTGTCTTGACTGCTCGTTGTGGATCGATCGTGAATGAACCTCCAACTGGAATTAACAAAACATCAATTGCTCCAATATCAGAAATTTGTTCTTGTGTCAGTTCGTGACCTAAATCCCCAAGATGACAGACTTTTATAGTATCCATAACAATAGTAAATACAATATTGCTGCCTCGTTCTACACCTTGATTCGTGTCATGAAAGGTTGGAACGCCAAAAACAGAAATTCCACCAACTTCATATTCGCCTGGTTTATCAATAATAAATGGCTTTTCTCGTCGCGCAGTGCCTTTTACCTGACCAACTGCATTGTGGTCGGCGTGCTGGTGTGAAACAGTTACCAAATCGGCACTTGCACTCGACATAGCAAATCCCACATGAGCGTCATATGGATCGGTCACCACAGTTCCTGCAGATGCCTTAATCTTAAATGCTGAGTGTCCTGCGTATGTAATATCCATAATACTCGTCCTTCCTATTTGTAGTTAGCAACCACAAAAACACACAACTGGCGTTTTGGGATCACTACACGCAAGAGTACCAAAGGTCGAGTCAAGAAGCAAGTGGAGTGTGGAGATGTAAGAGATGCTCGCTACGCCCTCAAGTAATCTAGAGACGATAAAACCTTCAAAACTCATTCAACGCTAGATAAATCCCTATAATCTTCTATAATGGACCCTCACTTCAAAAAAAAGTATGAAAAAAGAAATATTTTTTGCCGTTTTACTCGGCTTATCTCTTGGCTTGATTGTCACCTATGGCGTGTACCGTGCTACCCAAGCTGATACTCAGAATCAGATTGATGACATTACGCAAACTGGTGATGACGACCAAAATTCTCAAATCAACGCAACGATTGCAAATTTGATTATCAGCACTCCAAAAGACGAAGCAATTGTGGATACAAAAACTATCCAAGTTGCGGGAAATACCTCAAGTAATGCCTTCGTGATTATCTATGTTGGTGAAACTCCATACGTAACCACTGCTGACCAAACTGGTGCATTTTCTGTCTCGGTTGAGTTGTCTGAAAATAGCAACGTCATTGGCATTCATTCATTAACAGAAGATGGTGATGAGACTGTTGTCGAAGTCACTGTGACGTATATTTCAAAACCACTCGTTACGCAAACTGAAGAGCAAAAATCTGCAACTGGATCCGCTACTAAACCTACAAATTAATTTGAGATCTTGGCCTGTTTGAACACTTTTTTGAAAAATATGACACACACACACCAACATTCATCACAGCCTACTAGTACAAAATCTGCACGATTTTTTCTTGCTGGAATCTCATTCGTCATGCTGACATTTTCCTTGTCTGTATCAAGCTTTCCATCTCCAGTTCAAGCTGAAACAGTTGCAACAAGTAAAACCGCAACTCCTGCAGCCGCAAAAACAACACCTACAACAAAAGCAATCACTGTCTCCCCTACAGCTACTACTAAAGACAAAGAATCCACCGCCTCAGCAGATTTGACCACGCAGAATTTGCGCGAGCGAATCGAACGAATTGTCGAGGAAAAACGCGATCAAATCAAAGGTGTTTTATCTGAAATCTCTATCTCTCAACGCGGAGTTATTGGCGAAGTCCAGCGTGTTACCGAGGAATCCATCACCATCAAAACTCACAAAGGCACTGAGATTATCCCTTTGACCAACACTGCTTATACAGTCGAGTTAATCAAAGCAAATAAGGCAATCAAACCAACCGAAATTGCTGTGGGCGATTGGTTGCTGGCGCTTGGTGTTATTGAAGAGGATAATTTTGAGCCGGTTCGAATCACTATATCTACTAGTAGTTTGCGGCCTAGAACCCGATCAATAACTATTGGCAGCATTACTAAAATCGAGAGGACTGCGCTCACTGTTGAATCAAGAAGTGCTACCGGCAGCGTCACATACACAACA
Source organism: uncultured Pseudomonadales bacterium (assembly GCA_964584245.1). Lineage (GTDB taxonomy): Bacteria > Patescibacteriota > Microgenomatia > UBA1400 > PJMF01 > CAZOZK01. Next base: position 7,994 of record CAZOZK010000009.1, read on the forward strand.
AACAAAGACACCAAATATCAAGATTTGAGTGGAAATAGCATCACGGCTGCAGATATTGAGGAATCTATGCAAGCGATTGCGGCTGGATATGTGATAGAGCCCACAAGCTCGTCGAACTCTACGCAGCGAGTTGCAAAATTGGTGCGCGTTTTGACTACTGTTTCTGAAGATAATTGACGTTACTTAAAAGATCGCTACTAACCATGCAATCGAGAATCACTGTCCTACAATCACGTATTCCCTCTGGAACTGCTTGGCTGATCTCAAACCAAACTGACATCGAGTATTTAACTGACTTCGTGAGCTTACTTCCCACCGAGCGTGAAGGCTTTTTGTGGCTAACAACTACGCAAGCTTGCCTGATTCATGCATCTTTTTCACCTGCACCGAAACGAACTGATCTCCGATTTTTGCAAGGTTGTTATGCAAGTCAGCTGCTTGTACATCTGAAGTCGTTGTTGAGTAGTACGACTAGTAGCGAACCCATCACCGCCCTTGTTTTTGATGGATCGACCTTGTGGCATGACGAATTTCTCACAGTTCAAGAGGCAGTAAAACAAGTTCCAGGAGTAACGTTGAGCGCCAAACCACAGAATTTTAATCCAGTCATGGAGATGAGAATGATCAAGGATAGTGTAGAAATTGAAGCGATTTACGCCGCAGGCCAGCTCATGTCGAGTGTTTTGGATGAAGTTCGTGCCTCGCTGAGCGCGGGCATAACCGAACAAGATGTTTGCCAACTCCTCGAGACCAAACTACGTTCGCGTGGATCTTTGCAACCAGCTTTCCCGACAATTGTGGCTTTTGGCAGCAACACCTCTCTGCCCCATCATCAGCCAACCACGACTGTACTTGAAGAAAACATGCCTATTTTGATTGACTGTGGAGCAACAGATACTCGTTACCGCTCAGACATGACTCGCAGCTGGTGGTTTGGTGATTCACCAGACGAAGAATATTGCATAATTGAATCGACTGTTTTGGATGCGTACCAGGCTGGAATCACAGCGCTCAAAGATAGATTTGAGATTGTAGAGTTGTCGAATGTATCAACAAATCTTCCCGAATTCACAGCTGTTGAAAATAAATTTGGTGATGACATGACCGCAGCACAACTCGACACCGCCTGCCGAATGGTGATTCATGATGCGGGCTACGCACTGCGATTCATCCACACAACTGGACATGGAGTTGGATTAGATATTCATGAGGATCCTTCAATCAGCGGATCAAACAAAAATCCACTCAAATCCGGCATGGTTATCACCGTTGAACCTGGTATTTACCTCCCCGGAAGCCATGGATATAGGCATGAAAATACGATTTTGTTGAGATAATCAGCAAGCATTACTACCGAACTATCGGCTACCGATTGATCAAGCAAATACTGGTGGACTCACCGGGAATCGAACTCGGAACTCACCCATGCGAAGGGTGCGGTATACCACTTACCTATGAGCCCACTTTTTTCTGACTGGAATCTGGTACAATAATAGAATTGAATTCATATTATGTCAAACCAAACCCCACAAACCCTCAAAGGATTTAGAGATTTTTTGCCCCCAGAAAAACGCAACCGTGATCTGGTGCTCAAAGCACTAACTGCCACAGCTGAAACTTTTGGTTTTGAGCCACTTGAGACGCCAACCCTCGAGTATGCCGCATTGCTCCTTGGTAAATATGGTGACGAAGCTGACAAGCTTGTCTACACATTCACTGACAAGGGAGATCGCGCTGTTGGGCTTCGCTATGACCAAACGGTACCAACTGCTCGCGTGCTCAGCCAATATCAGCACGTCTTGCCTACCTATTTTAGGAGATATCAAACTCAAAATGTATTTCGAGCAGATAAGCCACAAAAAGGCCGATACCGCGAGTTTCAACAGTTCGACATAGACATTTTTGGAAGTACACACACAATTGCAGATGCGGAAATACTCTCAGCAACCTACAGCGCTTTTATGGCACTTGGATTTACGAGCACCCAACTGCTCATCAATGATCGCAAGAGTTTGGTAGGACGCCTGACTTCATTCACAACCGACCAAGTCAGCGTGTTTTCACTGATACAATCAATCGATAAACTCGATAAACTTTCAGCAAGCCAAGTTATTGAAGAACTGAAAGCAAAAGGCCTAAATGCAGACAGCGCAGCCAAAGTCATAGCATCACTTGATGACGTACAGATTCCTGAAAACCTGCAAAAAATCATGGCGCTAGCTAAAGATCTCGGAGTGCCACAAGAAGCACTCGTCTTCTCCCCTGCACTGGCTCGCGGCCTCGACTACTACACAGGTATGATCTTCGAAATTCGCATCCCAGAATATACTGTAGGCTCAGTTGGCGGTGGTGGTCGTTACGATACACTGATCGCTGACTTAGGCGGACCACAAATCCCCGCCGTTGGTATGGCGTTTGGCTTTGATAGAATCGTTGAAGCAGCCATGGAATTACACCTCCTTCCTGCATCAATTCACACTGCACAAGTACTTGTAACAGTTTTTGATGACACTACCCTTACACAGTCGCTTAACTGTGCAGCTGCGCTGCGCAAAGCTGGCATCAACTGCCAGATCTATCCCGAGTTAGATAAAATGGGAAAACAAATTAAATTAGCAAATGATCAAAAAATTCCCTATGTTGTCATCATCGGACCTGAAGAAGCTGAAAAAAATCTGATTACGCTCAAAAATTTGGAAAGTGGAGAGCAAACTCAATGTTCAGTGGATGATGTAGTGAAAGTACTTAGAAAGTAATAATCTATTCATCAAAAAAAGAAAAAATTATCTCTTCTTCTTTTTTTTGTCTTGCTTTTTTTGCCATCTTTCTTTAGCAAGATCCTCTTGTGTCATAAATCGTTCATAGGCACGAGTTTTGGAATCAAATGTATATACTTTGCTATCCGGCCGAGTTATTCGATACCGTATACCAAGTTTTTGTAAGACGGCTTCCATACTACATGCAGCTTCAGCTGGACCAGCTATCCCATGATCGGTAAATGTGATGAATATATTTGGTTGTTGAGTCAAGAACGCTGCTAATACAGCATTATTATCAGGTGAAATAGTATATCCACCCCAATTTTCTTCTGGATAATTTGATATTACTCTTTTTTCCCCTCCAAAAGGAATTAAAAATGCAAACTTTGACTTTACCGCACCTCCGCCAAATGAACTAGTTGCATTAAGCCCATCTCTACTTCTTTGAAGCTTAAATAAGGATAAAAGTGTACCTAAAACACCAAAAGATGGATCACTGAAATCAAGATTTGTTTGATCGGAATCAATTTTTCCTAGCAGCTCCTGTATTTTTTCTTTATCAATAGACTCAAAATCAAACCAAGCTTCAATCTCAAATATTTTTCTTTCTCTACCTAGTAAATCGGGATTTTGCACATAATATTCCTTCGTTGTTTCATTCATATCTGACAAGGCACCATAGATTGTTCTTGAATGGGCATCTGATCGCCCAGCATAACTTCGTACTCTCCCTGCAAATACCCCACCAAGCTTAAGTAAATCAAGATAATCTTTTAACTTTTGTAAAACTAGCAAGGGAATACTTCTACCCTCACTAAGAAATGTTTGACAAAAAAAAGATAGAGCGTATTGCATTTTTCCATCAGAAACATTTTGAAAATACCTTGCTAAATAACTTGCAGTTACTTCAGCTACTTCCTCCTTCGTCTCAAAATCTTTACAAATTTTCAATAATTTTGGTACACCTAATGTTAATTCATTATAAAATGTTTGATTTGTCTTAATAAGTGCATTTTCTCTTTCATCTATGGGCATTCTTTGCATATACTCAGCAGCCTCTTCTTGTGAGAATGTTTTTTGAATATATAGAATTGTCTCTGGCATTTTGTCATTACCAGTAGATATGAAATTTTTTGCAATATACTTATTGATATAATCCATACTATTCAAATTTCCCAAAGAAATATCACTCATAAAACTTGAATCTGGTGTGACTTGGGCAAAAATAACAAGTTTTCCGGCTATCATCACGCTGTATATTTCTTTACCCTTGCCGGCCTCTAAATCTGGAAAAATTTCACACAACGTATCAAAAATGCGTGATTTTCCTAAACCACTTATTCCAACAATTGGAATACAGATGGTTTCATCAGTAACCTCAGCCAAATTTTCATTGTTTCCTAATTGCTTACTAAGATCTCTACATACACCTATTAAAAAGTTAAGTACATCATTTTGAGATTGTGCAAAGATTCTTTCACGTTTAATCATAAGTAATATTATACAATATGATATAGATAGTAACTTAAACACACCCATTCCCATCTTCCCCTGTGCGCAAGTTGTGGTATACTACTTCTCTCATGAAAAAAGGCATTCATCCAACATGGTACGCAGACTGCACAGTAACTTGTGCTTGTGGTAGTACTTTTACAACTGGCTCAACATATAAATCACTACAAGTCGATATTTGTAGCGCATGTCACCCATTCTTTACTGGTGAGATGAAATTTGTTGACACCCAAGGTCGCGTTGACCGTTTCATGCAAAAAATGCAAAAAGCAGAAGCTCAAAAGAGCACCAAAACTGCAAAAAAAGTGCAAGCTCCAACTGGTCCAGTCAAGACTTACAAGCAATTGCTTCAAGATCAAAAGACTGTTCTCAAATCAAAATCCAAAGCAGAACCAGCTGAACAACCAGCTGCCTAGCTTCCCTTTAGTAGTTTAATTTCGTAGCGTACAATAGGTTTTGCTATGTCTTCTCATCCCTATCAACAACAAATTGATTTGATCAAGCAAGAAATTTCTGAGCTTGAGCTCCATCTGTCCGATCCAGAATTGGCAGAGCTCGCCAACCTTGAAATCCAAGATAAAAAATCTCAGCTTGCTATGCTCGAAGAAGCTGCCGATACGCTTTCAAATAGTCAAGAAAATAGTGGTCCAGTTTCTGCACAGGAAACTCCGGTCAATTGTATTATTGAGCTTCGCCCTGGCGCAGGTGGTGACGAAGCCAAAATTTGGTCTGGGGATATTATTCGCATGTACCTTCGCTATGCTGAAATAAAAGGCTTAAAAATTGAGTATATTGACGATCTTGTCATCAAAATTAAAGGTAGAACTCGGCTTGGAGATCTTCAAGTTACGGCGTACGAGTTATTTTGTTACGAATCTGGTGTACACCGTGTGCAAAGAGTGCCTGCTACTGAAGCGCAAGGCCGTATCCATACTTCAACTGCTTCTGTGGCGGTTTTACCAGAGGTGCATGTCACTGCTGTGGAAATTCGTGGGGAGGACTTGGAATGGCAATTCATGCGTGCCGGCGGCGCTGGTGGCCAAAATGTGAACAAGGTCAACTCGGCTGTTCGACTAACCCACACTCCAAGTGGTATTAGTGTGCAGGCTCGTCAAGAGAAAAAACAAGAACAAAATCGTCAAATTGCTCTGGAACTACTCCGCGCACAGCTCTGGGAAATTGAGGAAGAAAAGCGTGAGGTTGCACTCGGCAAGGTTCGCAGTGTGATTGGTCGCAATCGTCGTGCCGAAAAAATTCGTACCTACAACTATCCACAAAACAGAATTACGGATCACCGAATAAACGAAAGCTGGCACAATCTTGAAACAATTCTCGAGGGAGATCTAGATAAAATGTTTACCACTATTCGTGAAAAAATTCAGGAGTTGGAGTTAGAAGTGCAAGAAGTGGAAGCTGTAACAAGCCCACAACCAGCTACTGAGTAACACTTGTCTCAATTGCTTTTAGTACGACTTCATCTGGCTCAGTTTCTGGATCATCTTTGACCTCAACATCAACAGCAATTCCCTCTTTGCTAATTGGCGTACCACTTGGCAGTAACCATTTGGCAACTGTAACATGCAACCCACCGCCACCATTTAATTGTCGTCTGTCTTGAACCGTACCTTTTCCAAAAGTTGTTTCACCAATCAACTTCACACCTTCCAAATCTCGCAATGCTCCGGCAACAATTTCTGAAGCAGATGCACTACCTCGATTAACTAACACTACCAAAGGCAGATCACCTAATCTTGGCTTACCCGATGCTGGAAATGGTTTTGATGAGTATCGACCTTGTTGTGACACGACCGTACCCTTCGAAACAAACTCACTGGTAACCGAAATTGCTTGATCAAAGTAGCCGCCTGGATTGTTTCTCATGTCGAGGACAATAAGATCGACTGCGGAGCCTTCTGCAGCAATTTTTGCCACTGCATCATTCCACTCTGGCTCGGTACGATCGCTGAATCGAGACAAAATGAGATGGGCAGCACGCTGTCCATTGTGCTCAACAAACTCTAACTCAACACTAGGAATAATGATTTCATCTCGAGGGATACTAAGCTCAAATGGCTCGGATTTCTCTTCGGGGCGAAGCAACGTGAGTTGTACTTCTGTTCCCTTCTCTCCCCTGATATTGTTGACTGCTTCAGCAAGTGACCAATCAGTTGTTTCTTGATCAAAATTAGTTTTTGGATCTTTAACGCGCAAAATAAGGTCTCCTGCTTTGACACCAGCTTTGTCAGCTGGCATACCACGAAGTGGCGCCACTACCGCAAGAATGCCATCAATGTACCCGAGTTCAATTCCAACACCGTAAAATGAGCCCGAGAGCTCTTCAGCAGCGCGTTTATCTTCCTCTGGTGGCAAAAATACTGTGTAGTTATCACCAATAGAAGCAGCCATACCCTGAATTGCTCCATAGACCATTTCTTGCCTATCAAGTTTTGCAGGATCAACATACTCCTTCTCGAGAATCTGCCATACCTCCCAAAATTCACCAAAATCTACATCAGTCATATCTTTTGGTTTGGTGATATTTGCCAGGGTGCGCACATCGCCAATAGCACCTGTTCCGCCTTGAGGTGAACTCAAAAATGGAATAGTACCAGGCTTAATGTATCTATGACCAACAACTACACCAAGTGTAAAACACAAGATGAGTATGACGGCATTAGTGACGTTGTAACGTTTCATGAAGCCTCATTGTACCCGATTTACACTGTTTGTGTGAATGGCAACATTGCTAAGTGTCGAGCTCGTTTAATAGCTTGAGTTAAGCGTCGTTGTTGTTTCTGTGAGATACCGGTTTTATCTCGACCAAGAATATAACCTTGCTCAGTCACGAAGTGCTTGAGTTGGTCGATCAACTTGTATGAAATATCGGTAGTCTCTTTGACAATAATTGTTTGTCGTTTTCGTGGAGTACGCTCACGTCGTTGTTGTTGTGGCTGTTGTTGTTTTTGTGCCATATGTTCCTTTATTTTTACTATCTGATGACATCCTTAAAAAGGAATGTCATCTGAAATATCTTCTACTTCTGATACCTGAGAATCCATTTCCTCGGTATCTTTCTTTTTACTTGCTCGTTTTGGTGCTGGACCATCTGACTCTTCATAATCTGAAGAACCACCCTTGCCACCTAACATGAGCATATTTTCTGCTACTATTTCTGTGGAATAACGATCTTTTCCATCATCACCCTGCCATTTTCTGGTTTGCAATCGTCCTTCAAAATAAGCTTTGTCGCCTTTTTTCAAGAACTTTTCACAGATTTCGGCTAATTTTCCCCATGCGACCATGTTGTGAAACTCAACTTCATCTTTTCTTTCCCCACCTTCTGGTGAAGTCCAAGTTCGATTGGTTGCAACTGAAAAAGAAGCAACTGCGCTTCCTTTTGCTGTGTAGCGCACAACTGGATCTTTGGTTAAATTTCCAATGATGAGTACTTTATTAAGTGATCTGGACATGTAATTCCTTTCTTATGGATGTGGTCCTTTATAACTATCTGTATGATCTCAGATGATTCTGACACCAGTGTGACATAGTTACTCAGTTTTCGCATCCCCCGCTGGTTTAGCTGTTTTTGCTTTTGATTTCTCTTTAGTTTCCTTGAGTTGTTCAGCAACAATCAAAAGATAGCGGATGATTGATTCGTTCAGCTTGAGGCCTAATTCGATCTTTTCAATCTGGATTGGCTCAACGGTGAACACTACATGCACATACGCAGCCTCAGTTTGAGCTACATGTTTGTGGTTGATTGCATACGCAAGTTTGCGTTTGCCCCACTCTTGAGTTTCCTCAATAGTAGCTTTGTTTTTGGTTAAAAATTGAGCAATTCCTTCTTTTAATACCTTGAGCTCTGCTTCTGTGTGAGAGACAGGTAATAAATAAGTAAGCTCGTAACGTCGTATGACGTTCTTTTTTGGTAGCTTCATGTACCCCTTTCTTGACCTTGTCTTGAGGGATTGGTCAATGATCTGCGCGCTTTAAGGGCGAAAATCATCGAGACAAGTGTCTTGGTTAATATATAGATGGATTATATCACACTAGAAAGAAATGGGCGGATGTGTTCGGAAAAAGGTATGAAGCCAAACTATTTCTATTAGTGTGTCACTTCCCAATCATAAACTCAACCACATCATCGGATTGCATGATATATTCTTTACCTTCTTGGCGGATTTTGCCGAGCTCGCGCACGCCCTTCCAGCCATTGTTAGCAATAAAATCGGGGTAACTACACACCACAGCCTTGATAAATTTCTTGGCAAAATCAGTATGAATAACACCAGCTGCTTGAGGAGCAGTGGTGCCTGCGGTAATTGTCCAGGCGCGAACTTCCATCTCCCCTGCTGTTAGGAAACTTTGTAAGCCAAGGACTTCGTATGCACGCTGAATCAGCCGCTCAAGTCCAGATTTTTCCAAACCTAAATCAGCCAAATATAATGCTTGATCCTCTGGCGCCAAGCTCGAAAGCTCGCTCTCAATTTTTGCGCTAATCACAATCACTTTTTGAGTTGGGACGTTCAATTCGCCCGCGTATTTTTCTAGCAACTCTTGATAATTCGATTGAGTGAGCTGGGTCTCGCTGACATTGATCACAAATAATTCTTCTTTTGCAGTCAACAAACAGAGTTCTTTGGCAGTGAGAGTGACGGTTTCATCGGCCGCAGCAGCACTGGTCAACGCCGGAAACTGATTCAGCGGTTTACCTTGATTCAGCCAAGCAATAAAATCCTGGATAGCTTGCCATCGCAGCCCAGCTTCCTTAGAAACAACACCTTTTGGCTGGGGCTGTTTTGAAAGTGTGTTCAGATCAGCAAGTTGGAGTTCGGTACGAATGGTTTCAAGATCTTCAAATGGATTGGTTGAGCCTTCGCGAATAATATCACCATCCTCAAAAGCACGAACAACATGTGCAATCAGCGCAGTTTCACGGATATGGGCCAGAAATTTATTGCCCAAACCCTCTCCCTCACTCGCCCCTTTGACCAAACCAGCGATGTCTACAAACTCGACCGTTGCAGGCTTAATCACGGTGGTGCCTGCAATTTTTGCGAGCGGTTCCAGGCGTTCATCTGGCACGGGAACAACTCCAACATTCGGCTCGATGGTCGCAAACGGATAGTTCGCAGCCAGCGCGGCTTGCTGTTTGAGCAAGGCGTTAAATAATGTGGATTTGCCGACATTTGGGAGGCCGACGATGCCGATTGATAAAGACATATGAGTTAACTTCTGTGTTTAGTGTATTTTACACTAGGGATGGCAGAAATAAGGGAGATAAATATGATGATGTAAATAATTTACCCACCGGTCTTATTTAGTGACAAAAAAACAAATGGATGTATACTATTGATGCTTTTTGAATTAATAAATAATAAAAACATATGTCAAGCGAAACATTAAAAACTCCTCAAATTATTTCTCAGGAAACGAAAAAAAATATTCATGGAATGCTCATTGCCAGAGGAATTCCACAGGCTGGCATACTACCAACCTATGTTCATGATGAAAAAACAGGAAAAATATCCTTCAACTTCCGATGCGAACTACTCCACAGTACAGACCTACTAAAAAATAGTAAAGGAATTTTAGCTCGTTTTTTTTATAGAATTCCATTTATTAGATTTGTAGAAAAATCTGTTTATCTTGAGCTAGTGTTCTCACCAGCTGAAGATAATTCTATTCACTTCACTGCAAACTCAATCGTCACTGATATTAGTGAATCACAACGTCATGTCATTTATGAAGAAACTCTGAAGGAAAATGAAATTGCAACTGCATTTGATAAAATTTTTGACGAAGCTGATGCTATTCAAAAAGAAGATGTGGACTTTACTTTTGCTGACTATCTTATGATAGTAGCACTTCATTATACTGAGGAAAAAAAGACGAATAAAAAAAGTTAATCGA
>CAZOZK010000010.1:0-18126 GCA_964584245.1 uncultured Pseudomonadales bacterium
AACAAATCACTCCGACGAAAACTAGAACTCATTGCACTGCCTACCGATGCAAGCGAAAAGTTATACAAAGTGGTAAAGTCCGCCAGTAAAAAGAAAAAATGAAACAATTTTTACTCGCAAGTGCCCAGATAGCAATTTTGCTGATTGGGTGTGGAGTACCGATTGCCAGTGGCTATTATTTAACGCGACCTGAAGAGTCGACCACTGAAAATCAACCAACGCCTTCAACATTAATCGATTTTGAAATTCAGAACTCGGTTGAAACAGATACTCAGCAACCACCAAAATCCACCATTCAAGTTCAAAGTGAAATTGCTCAGTACATTACGCAAGTGTCTGTGATCGACGAAAATACCTTAGCGATTCTCTTAAATACAAACCAAATCGCTATTCTTGATAGTAATCCAAACTATCATCCCCTCCAGCTCAAACGCCTAGAAGCAGTTTTGGTCGGGTTTGATTTCTCCACACTCGCTGAGCCAATTGTTGAAATTGACGTGAGGTACAAGTTGCCAGTCTTGAGGACCACGCAAACAATTCAGTAAAAAAAATTGCTTTGCTAGCCACCTGTTCCACGCACACGAACCCTCGAACTGCTCTCGACAGATGCTTGATAGATTTGCTATGCTGGTACATACGCTACTATTTGTATATTCTGTACGTGGTATTACTTAAAAATGTCAAAATTACCAATTGTTACTGCTATTGATTTAGGCACTGATAAATGTGTCACCCTTATAGCCTCAGGAAATCCTACTACACAACAACTCGAGATAATTGGCGTAAGTGTAGTTACTTCTAAGGGCATTAAAAAATCAGCAATCGTCGATCTTGAAGCTGCACTGGCCACAGTCAATGAAAGCATTGAAGCGGCTGAACGCATGGCGGGAACACAAGTAAAATCAGCATATATTTCAATTAATGGATCGCACGTAGCATCTCAAAACTCAAAAGGAGTCGTTGCTGTTGCTGCCGCAAATCAAGAAATCAGTCGAGAAGATGTACAGCGCGTCATAGAATCTGCCAGAGCTATCACTGTTCCAGCAGATCGTGCAATTCTGCATGTCATCCCAAAAGATTTTCGGATTGATTCACAAGGTGGTATCAAAGACCCGATTGGCATGACCGGAATTCGGCTTGAATCCGCCGCACATATAATCACGACGCTACAGCCATCAATTCGCAACAGTGAAAAATGTTTACATGATTTGGGCATCGGTGTGGATGGGTTTGTGTTTGCTGGACTCGCCAGTAGCGAGAGTATTGCCAACGAAACTGAGCGAGAGCTTGGCGTGGCCGTTGTTGATATTGGCGCCGGATCAACAAGTATGTGTGTTTATGTTGATGGCTCGCTTGAGTATTCAACTGCACTGCCAATTGGCGCGCGACACATCACCCAAGATATAGCACTCGGCTGTCGAATTAGCATTGAGGCAGCAGAAAAAATTAAAACTTCACTTTCACAAATTGAATATGCAGAGCCAATGCCACGGCCTGGTGAGAGCAAAGATGAACTGACTAAAAGACGTAAACGAGCAGACACACTCAATCCAGTTGATTTAGGAATCACTGAACAAATTGGCGAACTATCCAAAAAAACCTTGATCGAAGGAATTATGGTTCCCCGTATGAAAGAGATTTTCCATTTACTTGGCCAAGAACTGCAAAAAGAAGATTTATTTCCTTTGATACCCGCCGGTATTGTTATCACCGGTGGCGGCGCAGAAACGGTTGGTATCGAAGCAGTTGCAAAAAAAACCCTTAGACTACCCGCACGAATTGGCTTACCTCCACAGCTTCCTGGTTTGACAGCCGATATTCTGCGCCCAGCATTTGCAACTAGTATTGGTTTGTTATTGTATGGATGGAACCAAGGTGGAGGGACCGCACCATCTGCAAAAATCTCGCTTCCTAACTTTGCAAAATTCATATCACTAGAAAAAATTGTGTCTCAGATTCGATCACTGCTCAAGGCAATACTTCCGTAAAGTTTCTGCTGTTGTCTTTGCAAAAAAGATGATACACTTTGGTACATATGGGATTAGTTAAACCTTCAAATACGACCTTCGCAAAAATCAAAGTTATTGGTGTAGGTGGTGGTGGCGGCAACGCAGTCAACTCCATGATCGAGTCAAACCAAATTAACGGCGTTGAGTTCATAACTATTAATACAGACGCACAGGCTCTGTTAGTCTCCAAAGCCGAAACAAAACTGCAAATTGGCAGTAACTTCACCAAAGGTCTAGGATCTGGCGCTGACCCAGATGTTGGAAAAGCTTCAGCAGAAGAGAGTAGAGAGAAAATCAAAGAATTATTATTTGACACCGACATGGTCTTTATCACCGCAGGTATGGGTGGAGGCACTGGAACTGGTGCATCTCCTTATATTGCCGAGATTGCCAAGGAAACAGGCGCACTCACCGTGGCTGTGGTTACTAAGCCATTTGCTTTTGAAGGTGTCCGCCGCATGCAAACTGCCGAGGAAGGCATTGCCGGACTTCGAGACAAAGTTGATACCCTCATTGTGATCCCTAACCAACGTCTTATGGATGTGGTCGACAAAAAAATGACTTTGATTGATTCGTTCAAACTCGCCGATAATGTTTTGGGACAAGGTGTGCAGGGTATTTCTGATTTGATTACCGTGCCAGGACTGATTAACGTAGACTTTGCAGACGTCAAAACCATTATGCACGAATCTGGTTCAGCACTGATGGGTATTGGTGAAGCAAGTGGCGAAAACCGCGCAGCAACTGCAGCCCGTATGGCTATTTCATCCCCATTACTCGAGGTTTCGATTGATGGTGCAAAAGGAATTCTCTACAATATTATTGGTGGATCTGACATGACTATGAGTGAAGTGTCTGATGCATCATCTATTATTGCCTCAGCCGCTGATCCGGATGCCAACATTATTTTTGGAGCAACCATCAATGACGAAATGGGTTCTGCCCTCAAAATTAGTGTGATTGCAACTGGCTTTGATCAAGATCAATACGATTACTCAGCAACTCGACCACAATTCGGCGCATTTTCTACCGATTCTCGAGAAAGATTAGGAGCTCAGTCAGATCAACGATCACGAACTTTTTCATCTCATGCACCACAGACTGGTGTACAAACCGGTCCAGCTAAAATTGACAGAGCTCCAAGTGGATTCACCCAACCTCAGACAACTTCTGAACTCATGGGCACCCAACAAAAGGTTAATAGTTCACCATTTGTGAAGTCCTCAGCCTTTGGCGACAGCATGACTAAAGCCCAACCAGCTCAAGAGCCACAAGCTCCTGGCCAAGAAAAAAAAAAAAATGCTCCAACCAACTCAAGCAGCGACGACTTTGAAGATGAGTTTGAGATTCCTGCATTTTTGAGGCAGTAATTGTTACAAATACACAAATTTAATCACAAGTGACATTTCTTATATCAAATTTTTGACCTTTGCCAATTAGCACAAGTTTGGGGTTAATTCCTCTTAAATCTGCCAAATAAATATCTGAACCATGAGTTGAAAAAACAACAATTCTATTGTCACAGGCTAGTTTAATTTCCTCTACACCGCATATAATTGGTGAATCTTCATCATTCTGAACATAAATCGGCATCAATTTTTGATCGGATAAGAAATATAGAGAACCACTCTTATATTTTAAATTGGGAATTCTTCCACTAATGACGTCGTAATCCTGGTTTTTATCAAAGAAATCCTCATAATGTGATTTGCCATAATCAAATTTCTCCTTTTTATATTGTGAAGCATTATCCTCAAAGATTGTGAATTTAGCCCAACCCTCTGGAGATGATGCTATAAACTCAATATGATTAGAAATAAATATTGGTGAAATTGATTGAGTATCTTTCGATTGAAACAAAATTTTTCTGGTTAAACCATTTATTGAGGAAAGAGTAACAAATGAATTTCTATCGGTACCCCAACCAGTTTCATACACAATTTCACCTTGAACACCTTTAATATTGTGCCTGTCATTTAAAAAAATTGCTTCTCTTAAAATTGGATAACTCAGTGTGTGAATAATGAAGAAAACTACATATAGTGATATTTTATTTCTCGGAAAAGGTATATTAAAACTAAAGAAATAGAAGAAAAACAATGGAAAACCCATAAAAGCTAAATGTCCCCCAGAGCTCAGAGCTATATTACTCACAAAGGATAGGAGTAAAATCTGTAAGAAAAATACAAATGGCGCAGCAAGAATTAGAATCATTTTCTTATTAAATGATCTGAGCACTAGACACATTAGTATTGGAAATAAGGTTAGAACAACAATTCCCCAGAGTCTTTCATGCCAAAAAAATGGGTGAAGATAAATATCTCTTAGGACTAAAAGTAGATAGGCAATTAAGATTATTGTTAGGTTATTTTTCCTTAGAAAATCAAGCATACATGTATATTTTTGTAAGATTACCTCTAGTTAGAAAGAAATTTCACTCAACAAATCTTATCATACTTGTCTGTAATTAGATAATTATAAGGTACCGTCACTTTTGGCTATCCGAATACTAGTGTATAATTACCTTTGAAATCCGTTTGATGCAGGCCATCACCTGCAAAAAAATTAAAATCATTTTACGGAAAAAGCAGAACCTTATTGAGCACAGCAGTCAAAACCTGCCAAGCGAAAACAATAAGCACTAGACCTTTTCGGGAACGCCCGTAACAGCAACAATCAAGCATAAATTGAGGTGGTACCGCTCACCGAAAGTTGTCAAAACAGACAAAAATTTCGAGCCCTCTTTGCACTCTAGAAAAATCTAGTGTGTGAAAGGGTTTTTTTTGTATCAAAAATTGACAAAATTGAAAGGATTCATGCCAAAAATAGCACCAAATCAATCACATCCAGACTTACCAGCACTCGAGGAAGGAATCGAGAGTTTCTGGCAGGAAACCGATGCATTCCAAAAATCAATTGACTCACGAACAGCCGATCACTCCTTTGTATTTTACGACGGACCTCCATTTGCTACCGGCATGCCACACTATGGCCACCTGCTCGCATCCACAGTCAAAGACGTCATCCCAAGATACCAAACCATGAAGGGAAATCGCGTGGGACGCGTCTGGGGATGGGACTGCCATGGCTTGCCAATTGAACACATGATCGAGAAGCAGCTTAAAATCAGTGGCGGCAAAAAAGGAATTGAAAAACTTGGCATCGCTAATTTCAACAACGCTTGCCAATCTGAAGTCTTGCGCCTCGACAAAGAATGGGAAAAAATCATCAACCGCCTCGGCCGCTGGGTCGACTTTGAACACAATTACAAAACCATGGACACCAGTTTTATGGAGTCTGTCTGGTGGGGATTCAAACAACTCTACGACAAAGGCCTAGTTTACGAAGGCAAACGCGTGATTTTGTACTGTCCACGCTGTGCCACACCGCTTTCAAACTTCGAGATTGCTATGGATAATAGTTATGTTGATGTCACTGAGCCATCTAACGTCTATAAATACCCAGTTGATGGAGAAGAAAACACTTTCATTTTAGCCTGGTCTACAACACCTTGGAACAAATTGGCAACGCCAGCCTTAGCCGTCAATCCAGACTTGGTGTACTCAAAAATCAAACAAGGTGATGAATTTTACTACTTGGCACAGACCCGTTTAGAAATTTTGAATCAAGAAGTGGAATATGCAGAGGTGAAAACTCTCACCGGCGCGCAGTTAGCAGAAAAAACCACCTTTACCCCGCACTATGATTTTTATCCGGAACGGGAACCTCAAGAAAAAAGTGGCATTGTGATTGCCGATGAATTTGTGACTGCAGAAGAAGGTACAGGAGTTGTTACTCTCGCAGCATATGGAGAAGAGGACTACCGAGTCATGTTAGCTCACAACATCCAAATAATTGAACATGTTGATGACCAAGGCAAACTCAAACCAGAAGTGACACCATGGGCTGGCATGCCAATTTTGCAAGCAAATCCGCTCATTAATGAAGATTTGGTGCAAAGAGGCTTGATGTACCGTGAATTTTCACACACCCACAGTGTGGCAACCTGTTATCGCTGTGGAACTCGCTTATACTACGCCCCAGTGCCTGCGTGGTTTATTGCAGTGAGTAAAATCAAAGACCAACTCATTGCCCACAATGAAAACATCAATTGGTATCCTGGTCACCTCAAGCACGGACGCTTTGGCAAAGGTTTAGAAAATGCACCAGATTGGAACATCTCACGATCAAGATATTGGGGAACTCCAATGCCAATTTGGATCGGCTCGGACACACTGGGCAAACAAGCCCTGCGAGTCATCGGCAGTATTGCCGAGTTGCAAACTTGGGCAGTTGACCAAGAAGCGGCACAAAAAGTCACCGATCTGCACCGTCAATACCTAGACGACCTAGAAGTCTGGGTCGATGAAGCCAAGACCGTCAAAGGCCGACGCATCCCAGAAGTTTTTGACTGCTGGATCGAATCTGGCTCCATGCCATTTGCTTCAGTGCATTATCCTTTCGAAAACACCGAGTTCTTCGAGAATAATTACCCAGCCCAGTTTGTGAGTGAGTACATCGCCCAAACTCGAGCTTGGTTCTACACCATGCATGTTATGTCGGTAGGTATTTTTGGTAAACCACCATTTGAAAACGTCTTAACCACAGGCACAATCTTGGCTGAAGACGGCACAAAAATGAGTAAATCCAAAAAGAACTACCCAGACCCATTGGAAGTAATAAACAAGTATGGTGTGGATAGTTTGCGCTTGTACTTGATGGCATCTCCAGTCATGAAAGGGGAAAACCTCAACTTCAACGAAAAAGAAGTCAGTGATATTCGCCGCAAAGTCTTTGTAATCTGGTGGAATGTGCTGTCATTTTATCTGCAGTACGCAAAAACCAACCAAGACGGCACCATGATTCACACAGTAACTGCACCAACAGGTCCAATCAAAAATACTATGGACGCTTGGTTGATGAGTAGAGTCCAAACGCTTATCGAACAAACTACCCAGTACTTTGATGAGTACGATGTGGTGCGCTCAAGCCGCGCTGTCATGAGTTTTGTGGATGAGTTGTCCACCTGGTACCTGCGCCTAAGTCGCGATCGTATCCGCCAGACTGACTCGCCAGACCACGAGCAAACCATGCAGGTTTTTGCCTACGCTATGTACACCTTGGCACAATTAATTGCACCATTCGCGCCATTTTTCGCCGAGACAGTGCACCATACGTTGGTAAGTGAGGATACCTCGATTCACCACACCGATTGGCCACAACTGCAACCAGCGCTTCAAGCAACTGATCTGGAAAAAACCATGCAGGTAGTCCAACAAGCTGTCGAACAAATCCGCGCCGCACGTCTTGATGCAGCAATCAAACAACGCCAGCCACTCGCTGGATGCGCGGTAACTGCACCAGTTGATTTGCAAAATGAATCATTGCTCGCTTTGATCGCAGAAGAGGTCAACATTAAACAAGTTTCGTGGAAGCATGATGCGAATTCGCAGGAAATCAGCATTTCACTTGATACACACTTGACTGAAGATCTCAAAGCCGAAGGGGAAGCCCGGGAAATCATGCGACAAATCCAAGGATTACGCCGCAAAGCTGCGTTGGAGATCACTCAAGAAGTTAGTGTGACTTTGCCAAGTTGGCCAGAAAAATGGCAGACTGAGATCGAGACTAAGACACATACTAAACTGCAAAAGGGAACTGAAACCGCGTTGCTGATCTAGTGTTTGGACTTGATTTTCTGACCACGCCTGCAATACTGGAAGGATGAAGTGGTTACTACCCAGCTGCATTGTCTTGTTGAGCTTAATCAGCTTGATTACGCTTCGTAGCGTGGCGCCACAGCTGGTTGGACTGCAAACAACCTTCGTTATCCTTGGCCTGGGAACATTCCTGGCTAGCTGGAAAATGGGCTTCGACAGATTTTTGACATTTCGCTGGCCGCTCTATGTTGGATTACTAGTACTGTTGATCATTATTTTTCTGTTTGCAGAAGTCACTAGAGGAAGCACCAGTTGGTTGGCAGTTGGTGGAATCAACATTCAAGGCTCGCAGCTCGCGGGACCAATCATTGCGCTAGTCATTGCGCAGTATGTTGCAAAAAATGGCCTGAGGACACTTGAGGCGTTGGTCGGCTTAGCCGGTATTATCTCGCTCCCCATTGGACTCATCATCATTGCACCCGACTTGGGCACCGCGATTATTGTGTTGAGTAGCATTGCTGGGGTTATCTTGAGTAGTTCTATCAAAAATGAATTTATTATTGGGGGAGTCTTGGCAGTTGGCGCAATTGCACTATTTAGTTGGCTCTTTGTGCTTGCACCGTATCAAAAAGATCGTATCACCAGTTTTATCAATCCCAGTGGAGACACCCAAGATAGTGGATACAACGCTCGCCAGGCCTTAATTGCCGTGGGATCCGGTCAGTTGGTTGGTAGAGGACTTGGACAAGGCATCCAGTCTCAATTGCGGTTTCTGCCAGAACGTCAGACTGACTTTATCTTTGCCTCGCTAGCCGAGGAGTGGGGATTTGTCGGTGCTGGATTGGTCTTGGTCCTCTACATGCTGTTTATTGGGTCAATCCTATTTAAACTCTGGAAACTCCCCAATTCACCCCAGTACTTCTTTATGATTGCCACGTTGTTCTTTTTTACCACCCAGATCTTGGTTAATATCGGTATGAACATGCAATTAGTACCTATCACCGGTATTACGTTGCCATTTGTGTCATATGGTGGCAGTTCTTTTATCGCATTTTGTCTGCATTGTGGCATTGCGCAGAGCATAATTACCCAGAAAGAAACAATCAGATCGTACCATTTGGCATAAATAAAAATCGTGTTATAATACTCATCTTATGACCTCACAATACGCAATCGTCCAATTAGCAGGTAAACAATTCAAAGTTAGTGTCGGTGATACTATTATCTTAGATACTCACATTACTGACGAAAACACAATGAAAACCGAAAGTGTCTTGCTCGTCGGTGACGACAAAGACGTAACTGTTGGCACACCATTGGTTGCCAAAGCTTCAGTAGAATTTGATATTATTAATGAAGGTCGTGGACCTAAAATTGATGTACGCGTATTTCGCAATAAATCACGCTACAGAAAACACATCGGTCACAGACAAGATCAAACAGTTCTTAAGGTGACGAAGATTACTTCGTAATGTCAACAATATACTACGCTGTCCTCGGTTCTCATCCAGTTTTGAGTGAGCTTGAATTACGTTCAATCCTCCCAGATGCTCCTGTCATGGTCAATAAGTTTATTGCAAAAATTACTCTTGCAGATGACGAAGCAGCCAAACAACTCCAAGAACAACTTGGCGGCACGGTTAAAATCCTCAAACAAAGTTTGTCAGTTCCTCGAGTTGAATTAGCTACCCCAGAGTCTCTCCAAGCAACAATGGTATCTGTGTTACAAGATATTCACATGCAAACACAAACAGAGGGTGAGCAGCTCCAGTTTTGTGTTACTTCACTGATTCCAAATTACTCATTTCACGAAACCCACATCAAAAAAGCACTTCAGGAAATCGGCACACGCGCTCGATTTAGAGACAGTTCCTTACCCTATGGAACTTCAGCAGCTTTGCTGTTGAATCATCCAATTATTGAAGTTTTTGGATTTATTGATGCATCTACGGATACTTCAGAAGAAAAAGATGACCTCGCATCTCACCAATATGTATTCGCACAAACCATTGCCTGGCAAGATATTGATGTCTGGACTTTTCATGACAGAAGTCGCCCATTTGCCGATCGAAAACGAGGCATGTTACCACTCAAAGTGGCACGCATGTTGGTTAATATTGGTACCAAAGGCAAGTACGCCGATCATTATTTGTACGATCCATTCTGTGGCACCGGTTCGATCCTCCAAGAAGCATTCCATTTGGGAGTAAAAGCTGTTGGATCCGATGTCAGCCCAGAAGCAATTGTTGGCACACAGAAAAATTTAGCTTGGTATCAAACACAAGTCCTCCAACAACCACAAGATATTCATGCAGTCCCTCAAGTATTCGTTGCAGATGTAGCAAAAGCAACGCTGCAAAATCTCAAAGCACAACCAACCGTGATTGTGACTGAGCCATTTCTTGGCAAACAACAAGCCGGTCAACAAGATTTACCTAACGTCTATAAAGGATTATACAAACTCTACAAGGGTGCTCTTAACACCTGGAAATCCATATTACCTCAAGATGGAGAAGTAGTCATTATCTTTCCAAGTGTGACTACTCCAAAAACTGAGTACGATATGAGTCCCTTAATTGACGAGCTACCAGAACTCGGGTACAATATCGTCTCTGGGCCGATTGTGTACGCACGACCAGACGCCCATACAAAAAGAAATCTCTATATCTTGAAAAAGATATAAGTAATAGAAATAATTGAAAGACAACCATGTCACACGTTAAAGCTTCGGGAAAAGTACCACAACATGCACAAGGCAAACGCAAAGGCCGCAGACTTGGTGTCAAAAAATACGGTGGACAAGTAGTTATTCCTGGCAACATTATTGTTCGACAACGTGGAGCTAAATACAAAAGTGGCAAAGGTGTTGGAATGGGTAAAGATCACACCATTTTTGCAATGATCGAAGGCGTCGTCGAGTTCGGCAAACGCTTCGGCAAAACCGTCGTTAACGTCAAATAATTTTTCGTTTTCCTTTTTTAAATATCTTTTTTTGACTCTTATCCGAGATGTCTTAATTGTGGTATATCTGATACATGTCAGATTCTCAAAAAATATTACCGATCGATCAACTCGAACCAAATCCCTTACAACCTCGCGAAAAAATCAAAAAAGAGGACATTCAAGAGTTAGTTGATTCCATACGACAGTTTGGTATTTTGGAGCCATTGGTTATTGCCCAAACTCCGGCTGGGTACCAAATTATTGCGGGTGAGCGGCGCTGGCGCGCCGCCAAAGAAGCCGGCCTTACCGAAGTTCCCGTTCATATCGTAGAAACAACGCGTAAAGGCATGTTAGAGCTGGCACTCGTTGAAAACGTGCAACGCACCGACCTTGACCCATTGGAACGCGCACAAGCGTTTAATCGCCTCTTACAAGAATTTAATATGGATCACAATGAAATTGCCAAACGCGTCAGCCGCTCGTCATCATTTGTGAGCAATACACTACGATTACTCCAACTGCCAGATGCTGTTAAAGACGGATTGGTTAGCAATCAGATTACTGAAGGCCACGCACGTGCGCTTTCACAAATCCGCAACGAAAAACTGCTTATTGAGTGTTATAAAGTCATTCTCAAAGAAGGTGCTTCGGTGCGCCGAGCTGAGGAGCTGGCACGCCAGTACAAAGATTTTGATAACATGCAAAATCGCCGTCCACAGAAAAACTCCATTGTGGCAAAACGAGCAGCATTTGATTCAAGACTCCCAGAATGGCAAGAAAGATTACAATCTCGCCTGCACACCGATGCCAAACTTGAGGTCACACGATCAGTACGACAAACTAAATTGGTCATTACTCTCATGGGTGGAGTGAACGAAACAGAAACAGATCTAACCAAAATTATTAAATTGGTGACAGTTCCAACAAAAACAGACATTGAGTAATTGAATCAGCTACTAGATGGCTAAAATGCTAAGCGGGCAAAATTGACGTGGTAAAAGCAGCTAAGATTCTGCGAGCTTAATATTTAGCGGTTCGAATTACGCCTAAACTCTCAAGTGGCCAGTAGCGGAAAAATGCTCTGCCAACAATCGCAGATTTATCCACTGGACCCCAAGCTCTTGAGTCACTGGAGTATGGACGATTATCTCCAATAGTCATGTACTCATCTGGGCCGAGCGTTACCACACGGTTCATAGTAAACGCGCCAGCTTTGATTGGATAGTCTGCAGGAATATACGATTCTGGCAATCGCTCACCATTAATAAAAATACTGTTATCTTTGACTTCGATTGATTCACCAGGAACTGCTAAAACACGTTTAATAAAGTCACACCCAGTGCCCTTAGGACAGTTTGCACCCTCTGGAGCGTGGAACACAACTACCTCGCCGCGAACGGGATTGCGGAGTTTATAGCTAACTTTGTCAGTCAATACATACTCACCACTTTGAAAGTTAGGTACCATAGACTGGCCATTCACTTGATGTGGCTGGAGGAAAAAAAGATACATCACCAAAAATATTGAAGCGGCAATGACCACGGTTTCAATAACATCAAGAAAAAATTCACTCATTTTTCGGATTAACATGGAGTACATTATGTATTTTCAGGACTAGCCTTGCAAGCACCGAAAAGAGATAATAGTGGCTATGGGATATACCGCGAACGCAATTAAAGGCTTTAGTTGGCAAACAATCCAAAAAATCGCCACCATTGGTCTAGGAGTTGTAAAGATGGTTATTTTGGCACGCATCCTGAGCCCACTTGATTTTGGATTATTTTCTATTGTGACCATTGCGCTTGGGGTGGCAGAGGCGACCACAGAAACCGGCGTCAACTTTACTATCATTAACTCGAAACACTCTATTGGCTATTTTTTGAACACCGCTTGGGTCATTGCGATTGTACGAGGATTTTTGATCGGCAGCGTCATGCTCGTTGCAGCGCTATTTCTGAGTCAATTTTTCGAGGAAGAACGCTTGTTGTTACTAGTCAGTTTGGCTTCCTTGACTCCGGTTATTAAAGGATTTATTAACCCGGCCATTGTGGCGCTACGAAAAGAATTGCGCTTTTATAATGAAAGTGGCTATCATTTGTCCCGAATTTTGGTCGAGACACTCTTGGCTATTATTTTGACAATCGTGACTCGAGATATCAGCGCGCTGCTATTTGCCATGATTGGTGCGGCTTTGTTTGAAGTAGCCATTAGTTTTATCTTTTTCTCACTCCGTCCTCAATTTCAATATCTGCACAGTCGAGGCAAAATTATTTTGGAGCACGCTGGGGGATTGAGCATCACGGCTTTACTCAGTTATCTGAACGAAAATTTAGACAATTTACTGATCGGAAAAATTGTTTCACCCTATGGACTTGGCTTGTATCACAATAGTTATTCGCTTACTCATAAAGTAACCCATGACTTTGGAAAATCGGCAGCCCATGGAACATTCGCAATTTTCAGCAAAATGACAAATCAGCCACATCGTTTGCAACGAGCGGTGCTTAAAAGTATTGGTGGGACGTTGGGCCTGAGTATTCTGGCTTCTTTGCCACTCTTGATTTGGCCTAACTTGGTAGTGCTGGTGCTTGGCTCACAATGGGTCGAGGCGGTGCCGCTGATTCGCTTGCTTGTGCTCGGTGGATTACTGCACGGCGTGAGCAGCATGGTCTACTCGTATTTTATGGCACAAGAAACGCTGTACAAAGTAAATATTCATTTGTTCGGCACAGTTGTGTTGATGGCATTTTTTGTGGTTGTTCTTGGTAGTAGATTTGGACTGCAGGGCGCGGTCTGGGGAATTTTTCTCTCGAGAATAATTACCTTTCCACTGCTTGGATTCCAGGTGTATCAGCACTGGCAGTTTGAAAAAAAATAGTTGGAAATATATTGGAAACATAAAGAGTGGAAAATAAAAAGGAAATTATGCACACGCTCACCGTCATCATCTTGTGTCATGAAGATACACCATTATTTAGGAAAGTTGTAGATAGTGTGGTGAATCAATCTTGGGTGACTGAGGTGCATTTGATTGATACGCATGATGATACCAATAACGATTTGGAGACCCGCTTTGTCAAACCAAAGCACGCAAAAATTAAGTCTTTTGAAGTCCCTACCAAATGGGAAAATTTTGATTTTGCGCAGGTGAGAAATCAAGCAATTGCTCAGATTGAAACGACTTGGTTTTTGTTTTTAGATAGTGATGAGTTGTTGGATGAAGTTGCACAAGAAAGTATTGGGCAATTTTTGAGTGAGGATGGGGATGGATCAAAAAATGATCATGTCGGTGGCGCTGCAGTTGCGGCGCAACTGCAGCGCACCGATTACTTCCATAACAAACCACTTCGTTATGGCGAAACCGGAAACTGTTTCAAAATCCGCCTCAGCAAAAAGCATCATCTACAATTCGTTCGACCAATTCACGAAACAGCAGTTGTGAGCGGGGGAAACACCATCACGCTAGCCGGCACCATCAAACATTACTCGCATCCCTCAACTAAAGCATTTATTGACTCAGTCACACGCTATGCCTACCTCGAAGCAAAACTTCGCACCTGGAACTGGGTCACCTGCCTAAACCTCATTTTCTTGCCCCCACTCAAAGTTCTGTACATCTTTTTTGTGCAGTTCGGCTTCCTGGATGGCTACCGCGGCCTCATTTACGCCTACGTTATGGGTCTGCACTCGCTGTTTGTGCGCGTTTTCACCTATGAAATTCACACCCACCACAACCATTCATAGATTGATTCAGCTTTTTTGCGCAACAGTTTTGCTGTGTTTGCTTGCTTTGGGTCAACTCCAACGAATCACTTTGCCTTTTTTAGGTAGCAGCAGTCTGTACTTACACGACATCTGGATTTTTGGCTGGATAGTGTACTTGCTAGCAACATTGAAATTCCCACTTATCACTGTAACCAATTCACTCAAAAAAATCCCCCTATCCCTCAAGATCTGGGCAGCAGTTTTTTGCACCTGGATTATCTGGGGATGGCTGTATGAATGGATCACCAACTCATTTAGTCTCTGGCCACTGCTCTATGCTGCCAGACTCACAGCCTACACAATTCTGGTTATTTTGCTCTCAATCCATCAAATTACCAAAAAAGTATTTACCAAAGAAATCCTGACCAACCTATTGACCGGTTTTTTTTCGCTTCTTCTTATCTGGGGATGGCTGCAGTGGCTCTTGATTCCTGATACTAGGTGGCTGAGTATCTTTGGCTGGGACGACCATTTGGGCAGAATGTTTGGCACTCAGTTTGATCCAAATTTCTGGGGATTACTGCTGATTACTGGCTGGTGGTGGAGTATTTTTCAGCTAAAAAAGATCTCAGCATCAGCAACTTTTAGCGTAAAATCAATCTACTTTTTTCTTTTCGCAGTTCTTTCCAGCGCAGCACTTGTAGTAACCTGGTCCAGATCTAGTTATGGTGCATTTTTGGGCTCAGTAATTCTTTGGCTAGGATTTTTGGCAACCCAACGATCACTCAAGCAATTATCAAAACTAGAACTCGGCATCATCTTGCTTTCTTGTTTAGTACTCATTACAGGCAGCCTGTTTGCGCCCAAACCAGCCGGCGAAGGCGGGAATATTACCCGCACCAGCACCATCGATAGCCGTGTCTCAGATTCAAAAAAAGCAGTTGATTCACTTGCCGGAGGGCAACTCATCTGGGGTAGAGGACTTTTTTCACTTTCTCAGTCAACAGAAATCATTTCCAACACCCATTTTGCGCGTCCAAACAATGCAAAATTACCATCAAATATTCCTGCCATGCTTATAAACGGCATTGGACTTGGGGGAGTTACACTACTTTTCTTGGGAATTGTTTTGGCACGCAAACAGCTTTTAGCAAATTTTGCATCAACTACACGTAACAACATACCACTCATCACACCAGTTTTTCTGGCAGTGAGCATTCATTCACTCGCAAACTTAAGTTGGATACAACCGTTTATTTTCCTCACAACACTTTTGGTGTTTTGGGTGAGTACTTCAAAAAATTAATACCGAAATGTCACTTTAAGTGATTGGGTTATTTCATTTCCTGCTAAATCAACAGCCTTAAACAATAGCTCGTTATCTCCTTCGGCCAATCTGAATGTACCTTGAAAAACACCTTCTGAATCTACACTCAAAAGACGATCATTTACGTACATTTTTGCTTTCGGAGTTGTTTCACCTTTTATAGCTATATTTTGATTGGCAGTTCGCTCAAAAACCTGATCTGGGGCTGGCTCACTTACCACCAATTTTGGCGGAGTGGTCAACGAAAGCACTTCATAGGTTCGAGACACTGTGGATTCATTGCCCGCTTCATCAAGAGAGTACAAAGCCAAGGTGTTAAGGTTATCAATCAGCGCAACGGTAATCTCAAAAGTGCCATCCTCGCCGGCAAACACTTGTGGGCCTTCTTCATTGTTAAGCACCACACGAATATCGCTTTTTGGCTCACCATATCCGGTCAAGACCAGTTCTTTGGTGGCCACAGCAGTTGGTGGCGCAGAAATTGCAGGAATTTGTGGCGGTACTGTGTCTTTTTCAAACGAGGAGGAATCAAATCCACCATCGATAGCAAGGCGAATCACTGTTGGCACAATCACAAATATAAATACCAGCACCACGACCACCGAAACTACTCCAATAGCAATAGTTTGGCGAATCACTTTGGTTTGTTCACGTTTTGCAAGTCGAGAGGGGATAACTTGAGATCTTTTCATAACTGGGGTTGCATACACAGTGCTATCAAAGGTATTGAATTCTTCTGGTTGCATTGGAGTAAGTGTATCAAAGAATTGCCAAAAGGCCAAGGTGGCGGTTGATTTGAAAATTCGTGTACTTGATCGCTGAAATTGGAGCCTGCGGTCGGGATCGGACCGACGACCTGCGGTTTACGATACCGCCGCTCTACCAACTGAGCTACACAGGCAAGACCCTAGTATGGTATCACATTTTTTTGCGAAGATTGGAGTGTCAGCTAATAGTATGCAGAACCTGAGCTATTGTGTGGTGTTGCTACACGCGTATCATCAACATTTGTCTTAAGAACTGTAGCTTTATCAACAAAATATTCAATCGGCTCTCTGTTTGATCCTGGATGATTTTCTTCCAAGACTACTAGTTTCCCAGTTATAGAATCTTTAGATAAAACCAGCTTTGTTTTTCCAGATGTGTTTGTAAGCTCCCAGGAACCATTTTGTGAATCGACAACCAATCTGCGCACAAACTCAACGTTTACATCATATGTAGACGTCCGATTTGCAGTGCTATGAAGACCAAGAATAGGATCTGTTAGGTCAATAACAATAAATCTGTGTAGATCGTCAGCAGATTTTTCATCAAAAGCAAACATACCAGGAACACGGCCACCATCCATATACTCTAAGTCTCTATCATTACCTGTCTCGATCATAGTTGGGAGTAAACTCAATATAATGCGCGTATATTTTGGAGGTTTTTGGGAGCGTAATTCTTTTAAGATTTTGAAAAATTCATCAGCTGAAATTGCAGTAAGGTCAATAATTGATTCTTCGTCCTCAGCTAAAAATCGTGTGCCTGTAAATGGATAAGCATTGATTTTCACTTCCTCTGATTTTTCATATACATCATCTTTTTTCAAATGAGCAACAGTCATAGTAAAAAGTGCATTTGAATCGCTTGTAAAATCTTGAGAAATTACTTTTTCAAGCATTCTTGCTCGTAATTCCTCAGCCTTTTTTTGAACTCTCTCTACTATCTCTCGTTGGAAATGAATAAATAGTAGTTTTTCTTCATTTGCCGTACCTTTTCCATCAACATTTTTACCATCATTTTTTGATTGGGCATTCTTTCTATCCCTGCCACCAAACCACTCAGCAACCCTATGGAGTGGATTTTTATCTTGTGCATACTTTCCATTCATTAGTGTAACCATTTCAAGAACGACTTCATCTAATAATCCTTCAGGAACTCTAAATGGTTTATACATTTGTTCCTTGAGATTATAGATAAAACTCTCTACTTCTTTTTTGTCTAATTCACCGGCAATTAATCTCTTATATGCTTCTTCACAATTGTAACCGTATATTTTTTCTTGTCTTTTTGGTTTGTTATGTGTATCTTGAAAACCTACACCCTGATTTTCTAAAGTGTCTGATAACTCACCATCTTCAGTCAATTCAGGACCCCCAGCATCATTTCCTGTTTCACCCCGCAATAACTTACTTAGTGGAACTATTTCTTCTTCAATATTCATCATTTCATCCTTTCCTATAGGTCTGGGAGGTTTCAGCGATACGAAACGGGTTTGGGGTTTGTAGGTGAATTTTTCTCGACCACAGTAAGTGTAGCACTTTCGGCAGAAATCTAAATAGCCTCTAAAAAATCCTCAACGGTCTCGTAACTCTCACTAAAAATGAGGTACAAGCTTTCGGCCTCTTGTTGCTGCCCAACCAGAATGCATTTTTTGCCAAGACCGTAGGCGATCCCGGCCTCAATGTGACACGACTTACCAACGGGCAGGAGCATGACA
>CAZOZK010000011.1:0-17611 GCA_964584245.1 uncultured Pseudomonadales bacterium
CGCCGTAATCATGTGCTTCGATCCGATCATCATGGGCGTGGCGGACGTGCTTGCCGTGCATCGGGCCGCTCCGAACGCCATGTTGCTTGCGAGCCACATGGAAGCCATCAATCACTGCATCCTCAATGCCATACTCATCCTGCAAATGAATCATACTTTCAATAATGTCTCGATGTCTTTTTGAAACTACATTTGAAACCAAATCCACCGCTTTTCTAAGGCTTTTCACCTTGCCTTGTCCGTTTTCCTTGCTATTCCTCTTCCCCCTCTGCCTCTCATACTCCGCCACAAACGCAAAAAATTCCTCCTTTTGTTGAGGAACAGCATCTACAAAATCATCTGCCACCCGGACAAATGCATAAAAAGCACTCACCGCATCGCGGACCTGTGGAGTAAAAAATAAACTACTGTAATAATAGGTAGTACTAGCTGCCTTAAAAATGGCTTGATTTGTTTGATTTTGATTTGCCATGCAAAATATCTTACCAAAATGGCATTCAAAAACAAAATTGAAAATCCTAGGAGAATATTGCCAGAAATATGTTGTAGAACCTTAACGCTTTGGACTCTGTCGTTTTCGGCGAGCTTTTCCACCTGATCCGATTTTGCGTGTTTCTTTCATACGATCATCGCGAGTCAGTAAACCTGCTGCTTTGAGTAATGGGCGAAGATCTGGATTGTATTCAAGCAGTGCTCTTGAAAGACCGTGGTTAACAGCACCAAGTTGTGAACTAATTCCTGAACCAGAAACTTTTACACTAATGGTAAATTTACCCTTAAGTCCAGTTACTTCTAATGGTCGGTTATACAAAGCTGGAGCGTGCATAATTTCGTCGAAATACTGTCCGACTACTTGATCATTGACGATAAAATCTCCTGGAACTTCAAAAATGCGAACACGTGCGGTAGCAACTTTCCGTCGACCAACACCTTCAAAATATCTTGATTTTGGAAGCACTACAGTCACTTTTTGTGATCCAGCTACAGCAGCTACTTTAGTGGCAACTGGTTGTACTTTTTTCACAACTTTTTGTACTGATTTTTGTTTTTTTGCTAAACTGCGTGCCATAGGTATAGTTCCTTGCTTATTCTGCTTTCTTTTCTACAATAGCGCCTGTCATTTGACTCTCATGTTTATGTTCTGTACCTGCGTACACTTTAAGTCGAGTCATTCTGTGTTGTCGTAATCTATTCTTAGGTAACATATTATACACTGCTTTTTCGATCAATCTCTCTGGGAATGTGTTTTGAATTTCACCCAAAGTCTTTTGTTTGAGACCACCTGGGAAACCAGAGTGTGAGTAGTAGATTTTTTTGTGTGTTTTATCACCAGTAGTTGCAACATCTTTTGCGTTCAAAACGATAACATAATCACCACCATCAATATGAGGAGTGTAACTTGGCTTGTGTTTGCCAATCAACTTCTCTGCAATTTCGGTAGCAACCCGACCAAGAATTTTGCCTTGCACATCAACAACGTGCCATGCTCTGACAACATCGTTGTCTTTTAACATAAAGGTCTTGGTTACTTGGGTTCGTGCTTGTTTCATAAGTTCTTTGTTCGCTGTTCGTATCTCGTATCTAGCTTATTTCGTTTTCTTTGCTGGAGTTTTCTTCTCAGCACTTTTCTTTGGAGCTGCTTTTTTTGCAACTGCCTTCTTTTCTACTACTTTCTTTACTTCTTTTACTGCAGTCTTTACCGCAGCTTTTGGAGCTACAACTTTATCCGCTTTTTTAACTTCAGTCTTCTTTGCTGAAGCTGCTTTTACTGGTCGTGTCTTAGCTACTGGAGCTTTGAGTGTACCGGTAACTTCTGGTTGTGAAACGAATTTCACTAAAACCATCTCGGTGTTGTCGCCGCGGCGATTTCCCAATTTAGTATCTGTAGTGAAACCTGAGTTTCGTCCAACAAATAATGGTGCCAAACGGTCAACTAATGTGTTTACCACATCTCGTTTGCCAAAAAATTTGTGCAATGTGCGTCGAGCTGAAAGATCACCTTTTTTTGCGGTGGTCATTAATTTGTCTGCCCATTGTTTGACTTCTTTAGCTTTTGGTTTGGTTGTGGTGATCTCACCATTCACAATTAAATTGCGTACCAGATTCATAACCATCGACTCGCGATGTTTACTGTCTCTGTTGAAATGGCGACCTGCTACTCTGTGTCTCATGTTGGTTTAGTCTAGTCTTGAAGATCTGTTCGTTCGTCTGACAAAATGTGTCAAACGATATCCGATATCAGAAAATTACTCTCCGAGCTGGACTCCTTTCTTCTCTAATGCTTCATTAATCACGTCTACACTCTTTTCACCAAGATTTTTGACTTTTGCGATCACATTCTTTGGTGCACCTTGTAAGTCACCAACAGTCTTGAAGCCACCTTTTCGAAGTGCGTTAGCAATTCGAGTTGGTAAATCTAACTCTTCGACAGTTAAGCGAAGTGTTTCTGCTTCTTCTGGACTAAGTGCATCATCTTCAACTTCTTCTTCAACCACAACTGGGTTGAAAACTTGAGTGAATTGTTTTGCAAGAATTTTTGCTGATTGAGTAAGAGCATCAACTGGTTTGATGGTTCCGTCTGTGGTGATTTCAAAAACGACTCTATCGAAGTCAGTTCGTCGTCCAACACGTGTTGATTCAACTCGGTAACTAACACGAACTACTGGTGAGTACATAGCATCAACTGGAATTTCTCCGATGACGTTACTAACTCTCTCAGAAGCAATGTTGTATCCCATACCTGGTTCAACGGTCATTTCGATCTCTAACTCAGCTCCTTTTGAAAGGGTTGCCAAGTAAAGTTCTGGATTTACTACTTCTGCATCACCACTTGGTTGAATTGCAGCTGCAGTAACTTCTCCAGCACCTTTGGTTACTAAAGTCATGGTAAATGCTTCTTGTGCTGCTGATTTAACTCTGACTTGTTTGATTCTCAAAATTAACTCTAAAATATCTTCTGAAACACCTTCAATGGTTGCATATTGGTGCTCTGCACCTTTAATTCGAACACTGGTAATAGCGTATCCACCCAAAGAAGTCAGCATAACTCGGCGAAGAGCGTTGCCAATTGTGTGACCATAGCCTTGTTCCAAAGGCTCGATTGCAATAGTTGCTTTTGAAGCGGTTGCTTCAATTTCACTAACCGCAAAGGTTGGTTTCATTGGGGTGATTTGGATATCTGTGTTCATATGTCTCTCCTTGTTTCTCCTCCCTCATTGTTGTGAGGAATCTGTATCTGGATTTGTGTAGTTTATATTATTTTTTGCTCTATATTATCTTGAGTAGTACTCAACAATTAATTGGTCATCGATGCGCTCACTGACTGAGTCGCGACTTGGTAATTGATCAACAACAGTGACTGCACCTTTGACTTGCAACCATGCTGGTGCGTGTCGCTCTTCAGATTTGATAGCATCTGAAAGGATAGGTACTGACAAACTTCTGTTTCGAACACTAATAATGTCTCCAACTTTAACGGTGTAAGATGGTACATTTAATTTCTTACCATTTACTTGAAAGTGTGAGTGAGCGACAAATTGTCGTGCAGCACTTCGAGTAGGAGCAAATCCTGCGCGGTACACTACGTTATCTAATCTTCGCTCTAATAAACTAAGTAAAGCTGAACCAGTTGCGGTTGGATTTTTACTAGCTACTTCGTACAAACGACGTAGTTGTTTTTCCATAAGACCGTAAATGTATTTGACTTTTTGTTTCTCACGAAGCTGTTGTCCGTAGTTAGAAATTTTTCGTCGTCCTTTAGCACCATGTTGGCCTGGGAGAATACTTAATCTCTTGGTCACTTTAATAGCATTGGTTTTAAGACCGAGGTCTTCACCGATGCGTCGTGCTAATTTGTTTTTTGGTCCTGTATATCTTGCCATACTGTTATACCTACGTAACTACTCTTTATGTATTGTACTATTAACGATTGTGTTTAGCCTTTCTTGGGCGAGTTCCATTGTGTGGAACTGGTGTTTTATCAACAATCATATTGATTCTAAGTCGTTGTGCACGAGCGACTCTCAATGCAACGTCTCTGCCTGGTCCTGGACCCTTAACGTAGACATCAACTTCTTGAATTCCATATGCTTTTGCTTTGTTAACTGCGTTTTCGACGGTAATGGTAGCTGCGTATGGAGTAGATTTTCGTGATCCACCAAAGCCAGCTTCACCAGTAGATGCCCAACAGAGCACATTACCTTTTTCGTCGGTAACACTTACTAACGTGTTGTTGAAGGTCGCGGTAACATACAATCTTCCTTTTGGAATACTGCGTTGTACTTTGCTACCTGTTTTTACTGATTTGTTTTTGTTTACTTTGAGTGCCATGATTTATTTCTTTGCTGTTTCAAGTTTAGCTGCCATCTCTTTGGTCATAGAACCGACAGTCTTTCGTTTGCCGCCACCACGTGCACTACGTGCATTGGTGCGTGTTCTTTGGCCTCGTGCTGGCAAGCCTGCTGAATGTCGCATGCCACGATATGATTTAATACTTTTTAAACGAGCAATATTATCATTGATATTTCTTCGTAAGTAACCCTCAACCAAATAGGTTTCGAGCACTTTTTGAATTCTGTTTACTTCATCTGCAGTGAGATCACGAGCAAATTTGTTTCGATCGACATTGGTTACTGCCAATACTTTTTCTGACAATGTAGGTCCAATACCAAAAATTGCACGAAGAGACATGTACATTCTTTTGTTATCTGGAATATCAATACCGACTAAACGTGCCATATATTATCCTTGTTTCTGCTTATGCTTTGCTCTAATACAAATAACACGCAAGATGCCTTTTCGTTTCACGAATTTGCAATCTTTACACATTTTTTTGAGTGATGACTTAACTTTCATATCAGGCTTTGAAATATACCTCATGATTGCATTGTATGCAATACTTAATTTGACTGCGGACCCTTTTTGATTGATCTATACGTTATTTTACACTTTTTGAGGTCATATTTACTGACGTATCCGCGCACCTCATCACCAGGCATAACGCGAATTCTGTACAAACGCATCTTTCCAGCGAGTGTGCCAAGGAGAATTTGGCCAATCATTGGAGCTGCTTCTGATTGAGTAACTTTGATTCGAAACATGGTATTTGGCAGACACTCTTCGACATACCCTTCGATTTCAAATCGATCGGTATCAACTGCCTTAGCTGGGGTATCATCTACTTGACGCTTAGCTTTTGCTGTTCTTTTGTGATCTTGGACTTTTCCCATAAGGGATTATTATACCATAAACGAGGGTATTTTGTCTCAATAAAGCTTCAGACTACTTACAAATCGCTGTTAGGTGAGAATTTCCGGCCCGGCAGCTGTCACCAGCACCGTTTCCTCGAACATACCGCTGAGCGAACCATCTTGAGTTCGATACGTCCACTTGTCTTTATCTAACACAACTGTGGCATCGCCCATGGCGTACATGATTTCGATAGCAACTGTTTGTCCCTCATATAACTTGATTTTTTTGTCTGCACGATCGGCCTCACACGGAATACTTGGCTCCATATGCAGCTCTTCACCAATTCCATGGCCGGTGAGCTGATATGCCGCACTATACCCTGCTCGCTCGACTACACGCTGCATAGCACTGCTCACGTCGTAGACGCTCGAACCAACCCGAGCTTTGGCAATGGCTTTTTTGAGTGATTGCTTGCCAACTTCAAGAAAATGGCTAATTTCTGATGAAACTGTTCCCACTGCAAAAGTGATACTGGTATCAAGATGCCAGCCTTCGTACAACATACCAACATCAATGGTAATAACATCACCATCATCAACTACCTTATTTTTTGGGATACCATGACAGAGTTCATCATTTTTCATGACGCACGTTGCCCAATGATAGCCGGGAACGAGAGCAAAATTAGGAATGCCGCCTTGCGCTTTGATGAGTTCTTGGGCTTTAGCCTCAATAGCTTCAAAGGTAGTGCCAACCGTAACAAAATCTTGCAGGGCTTTTTTGACCACACGCATTCTTTTGCCGCCGGCACGCATGCTGGATATTTTTTGTTCGAGAACTGGATCTACGGCTTTGTGCGGTGTACTAAACATAAATAGCATTCGTCCAAGATCTAGCACGATCTTATTTTTTAAGCTGTGCCATGAAGGCTTCGAACACTTCTTGCACATCTTTTTCGCCATCGACTTGAATTAATTTACCTTTGTCTCGGTAATAATCGATAACTGGTTCAGTTAATTCATGGAATAGCTCAATTCGTTTGCGGATTGCTTGCACCGTTTCATCGTCTCGATCACTAACGCGACCAGAAATTCTCCAAAGTGCTTCTTTGTCTGAAACATCGAGGAAAATAACTTTGTCCGCACCATTGCCTTCATCAAATGCTTGTGCTTGGACTACCGTTCTTGGGAATCCATCCAAAATATAGCCTTTTGCGTACTCTGGTTTGCCCAAGTAAGTTAACATAACTTCAAGCGTGGTATCATCAGGAACTAACGCGCCTGAATTTAAGGTTTCTTTGAGCCAGCGGCCGAGTTTTGATTTATCTTTTGCCATTTCACGGAACACGTGACCAGACGAGAGGTATGGAATACCTAACTCGTTAGCGAGCATATTACCTTGAGTGGATTTTCCAGCACCTTGAATACCAATTAAAACAATTTTCATTGCATGTTCCTTATATTAAATATATTTGTCGTAGTTCTGACCTACGAGCATACTTTCTACTTGTTTTGCTGTTTCCAACACAACTGAGACAACGATTAAGACACTTGTTCCACCAATTGCCAAAGCTGAGACGCCGGTCGCGATTTGGGCCAGTGATGGCAAGATGGAGATAAAGCCTAAAAATAAGGCACCGGCCAACGTAATTCTAGAAACAACATAATCCAAGAATTTTTTGGTTGGGCCACCAGGGCGAATTCCAGGAATAAAAGCACCACTCTTTTTGAGTTCTTCAGAAATATCTTGGGTGTTAAAGAAAATAATTGCCGAGAAAAAGGTAAAGGCAAATACGACCGCAAAATACACCGCAATGTAAATTGGAGAGGTCTGACTAAACCAAATAGTAATTTTTTGACCAATGTTGATAAGATCAGCATTCTTCTGACTTATCAGCAACGAACCAACAAATGAAGGAATAAGCATAATAGAGACTGCAAAGATGATTGGCATTACACCAGCCACGTTGACGCGGATTGGTAAATGAGTAGTCTGGCCACCAAATGATCGTGAGCCGCGGATTCTTTTTGCGTACTGGATTGGGACCTTTCGGATAGCTTCATTCATAAACACAATAAAGGAAATAATCACCATAAATAAGATCAAGAAAATACCATTGGTCATGACTTGTTGCTGCGTTGTCACCGAGACTGCTTGCACAAATGCTTGTGGCAGTTGACTGACGATACCTGCGAACAAGATCATTGAAATACCATTACCAAGTCCATAGAGACTGATTAATTCACCAAGCCACATCAGGATCATGCCACCGACAACCAAAGTCAAAATCATGGTAATGATAGTTAGTGGGTCAAGCGTGGTCAATAAATTTTGGGATCGCAGTAACGCGAGAACAGAAATACTCTGAAAAACACCGAGTGGCACAGCCAAAAAACGAGTGTATTGAGTGATTTTTTCTCGGCCAGCTTCGCCATCTTTTTGTAGTTCTTTGATAGCTGGGAACACCATAGCCGCAAGTTGCAAAATAATTGAAGCGGTAATAAATGGACTGATACCGACAGCAACTATCGAGAAATTAGATAAAGTTCCACCTGAAAAAATGTTCAATAAACTCAAGAATTGATTGCCTTGGAATAACGATTGAATACTTTGGATATCTACACCAGGAACTGGAATATGTGCGAGCAAACGATATAACAAGAAGATACCTAAAGTGAATAGGAGCTTATTTCGTAACTCTTTGTTTTCTAGGACGGAATTGAAAAAGACGCGTAGTCGATTCACAGTTGTTTTTTTTAATTCTACTAACTTCCACTAGATTCTACTTATAGACTCTATGCAAGAAGGTTCCGATTATTTCACAGAACCACCAACAGTTTCAATAGCCTTTTTTGCACTTGCACTGACCACTACTCCTTCGACGTTAATCGAACGGGTGAGTGTACCGGTACCAATAATTTTAGCTTTTTTGAATCGTTTATCAATAACTCGCTCTAATTTTAAAGTATCTAAAGTGATTGTGGTAGCTTTCATGTTTTCAAGATCGACCAAAGATACTTCTGCAGTTGGTCGGACAACTTTAAATTTGCCTTTTCCACGCCACATTGGCATACGTTTGATTAATGGCAACTGTCCACCTTCAAACCACAAAGGAACTGTTGTTCCATTTCTAGAAATCTGACCTTTAGTACCTCTTGAAGAAGTGTGACCACCTTTTCCAGAGCCAATACCACGACCGAGTCGTTTGTTACTTCTTTTGGCGAGTTTAGTGAGTGAGTGGAGTAATGACATAAAAGTGTGCTTAGATTATTTTTTAGCTGGGGTTGATTTCTTCTCACCTGATTTTTTAACTGGCTTAGCAGCTGGTTTTGCTGCTTTTTCTGCTTGTTTTGGAGCTGCTGCTTTAGTAGCTGCTTTGTTTTCAGCTTCTTTTTGTTTTGCTTGCTCTTGTAACTCAGCAAGTTTCTTTTCTTCTTCAGCTTCTACATCTGAAATTGATCGAAGTGAAATGCCTTTTAACTGCACTAACTTAGAAATTTGCAGTAATGCTTCGAAAGTTGCGTACACGTTAGATGCTTGATTGTCGGTACCCAAAATTTTTGCTGAAATATCTCTAATACCAGCAGCTTCTACAACTGCTCGAACGGGACCTCCAGCGATAACTCCAGAACCTTTTGGAGCTGGCTTGAGTAATACAACTCCAGCACCTTTTTTAACTTTGTATGAAAATGGAATGGTTGTTCCATCGAGTGGAACATTAATCATTTTCTTTTTTGCTTTTTTGATGCCTTTTCGGATTGCAGTAACAACGTCATGAGCTTTACCAAGTCCGACACCGACTTGACCTTTTTTATCACCAACGACCATAAGGACTGAGAAACCCATCTTGTTTCCACCTTTGGTTTTTTTAGAAACTCGAGAAATTTGAATAACTTTCTCGTCGAATTCTTTTGGTTGCTGTGATTTATCTGCGTTTCTCATAGAATGTTATACCTCTATACCTGCTTCTCGAACTGTTTGTGCGACAATTTTCAATTTACCGTGATAGCGATAGCTTCCGCGATCAAAAGAAAGTTTTGTTACTTTTTGCTTTTTTAATTCCGATGCGATGTGCTCAGTCAAAGCTTTTGCTTTTTCTGATTTTGTACCAGTCATCTCTTTTTTACTCTGTTTTTCGAGCATTTTTTCATTTGCTGCTGCGATTACTACACCACTATCATCATTGATGACTTGTAAGTAGGTGTATTTGTTTGATCTAAACACAGTCAATCTTGGTCGAAGCGAAGTTCCATGAATTTTAGCCCGGACTCGTGCTTTTCGTTTGATTGCTAGTTTATTTTTTCTAATTTGAATTGACATAGGTTTTCTGCTTATTTAGTTGCAGTCTTTCCAGCTTTTCTCAGTACTACTTCGTCAACATAGCGGATACCTTTGCCCTTGTAAGGCTCTGGTGGTCGGACTTTTCGAATGTTAGCTGCCATCTGTCCTACTGCTTGTTTATCAATACCTTCAATAAAAATAGTATCATTACCTTCAACACTTAAGTTGACGCCAACTTCTGGCAAAATTTCGACTGGGTGAGAGAATCCAACTGCCAAAGAAATTCCTTTTCCTTTGAGGGTGACTCTATATCCAGTACCAATCATTTTTAAAGTGATTTTGTATCCAGCAGTAACACCTTGAATATGATTGTTAATCATACTGCGAACTAATCCATGATATGCACGAATTTGTGGCAAATCAGATGTTCTAGTTACTTTAACTTCGTTTTCTTCAACACTGACTTTCACTTTTCGAAACAAAGGAGCAGTAAGTGTCCCTTTTGGGCCAGTTACTGTTACTTTGTCATCTGCAATTTGCAGTGTGACTCCAGATGGGATAGTGATTGGTTTTACTCCGATACGTGACATAGTTTTACCATACCTGACAGAGCACTTCGCCACCAGAATTTGTCTGGCGAGCTTTTGTGTCAGTCATGACCCCTTTACTTGTTGAAAGAACAGTTATTCCATATCCACCGAGTGCTTTTGGAATATCTTTAACGTTTGAATAAATACGTCTACCTGGCTTTGAAACACGTCGTACATCTGTAATAGCTGGAACTTTTCCAACATATTTAAGAGATACTTCGATGATAGCTTGTGGAATCTGTGGTTTAACTACCATTCCGGTAATATACCCTTCTTCTACGAGGATACTAGCGAGAGCTTCTTTCACTTTGGAGTGAGGAATCTCTACATTAGTATGCCCTGCTAACAAGGCATTCTTTATTCTGATGATCATGTCTGCTATTGGATCCGTCATGTTATTTACTTGCTTTTACCACACCTGGTAATTCACCTCTTACTGCTAATTCTCTAAATGTTAAACGACTTAAACCGAAGTATCTCATGTATCCACGAGGTCGGCCTGTTATTTTACACCGGTTCTCTCCTCTGGTCGAGACCCGATTTGGAACAGTTACTCCTGACTTGCGAAGAGCTTCTCGCTTAGCCAAAAGTCGGTTTGATTTAATAATTTTTGATGTTTTCGCCATACTGTTTTAACTTTATTTGTATTTACTTATTTTCTGGTTTTACAAACGGCAATTTCAAAGCTTTGAGTAAAGCTAAGCCGTGTTCATCTGATACTGCTGAAGTAACGATGGTAACTTGTAATCCTCGAATACCTGCAATTTTATCATAGTCTATCTCTGGAAAGATAATCTGTTCTTGAATTCCAAAACTATAATTACCATGTCCATCGAGTTCCATAGGAATGCCACGGAAGTCTTTCACACGTGGTAAGCCAATTGAGATAAGTTTGTCTAAGAAGTCCCACATCTTGGAACCTCGAAGCGTAACCATAACTCCCATAACATCACCTTCGCGAAGTTTGAAACCTGCGATAGATATTCTGGCTTTGGTTATTTGTGGTGTTTGACCAGTAATAACTTTGAATTGTTCAACTACGTTTTCAGCTACAACAACTCGTTGTCTTGGGTTAGCTGGAAAATCAGTAATACCCGTGTTCACTACAATTTTCTTGATTTGAGGAACTGCAAAAGCATTCTCCAATTTAAGATCTTTTTGTAATTGACCTTTGAGTTCTTGCTGGTATTTTTGTTGTAATCTATTCATATATTCTAGTATCTGTTACTTTTTTGTAACAGCTTTTGGTTCTGGAACAACTGTGCCACTCTTTTTAAACATTCTCACTTTTGTGCCATCTTTTGCAACCTTGTAGCCAACTCGATCTGCTTTTCCTTTTTCATTTAGAATAGCGATGTTTGCTGTAGGTAATGCTCTCTCTTTTCGAATCTTTTCTCCTGGTCGACCGTTGAAAGGCTTAACATGTTTTACATACATATTAACTTCTTTAACTACAACAGTAGCTTTTTCTGGGTTAGTTACGAGAATCTCGCTTACTTTACCCTTGTCTTTGCCAGCGGTTACGATGACTTTGTCACCAACTTTATATTTCACAATACCTCCGGTGCTAAACTAGCTATTTTATTAAATCCTCTGTCTTTTACTTCTCTTGCAATTGGACCAAATACACGTGATCCAACTGGTTCAGGATTGTCTCTAGATTCAACAATCACTGCTGCATTGTCATCAAAACGAATATACTCGCCAGATGGTCTGCGATTTTCTTTTCTAGTTCTCACAATAACTGCGCGAACTTTTTCTCCTTTTTTAATAGTACCTTTTGCATCAGCACTAATAACAGAAGCCACAACTACATCACCAACATATCCGAAACGTCGAGTTGACCCTCCGTATACCTGTATGACTCGAATCTTCTTAGCTCCGCTGTTGTCAGCAACATCTAGAACCGAGCGTAATTGTATCATTATATTCCTTTAATCGTTTACTATTTGCGTTACTTTAAATCGTTTTGTCTTACTCATTGGTCGTACTTCTTGAATAGTAACTGTTTGACCAAGCTCTAAATTCA
The DNA here is from genome assembly GCA_964584245.1 of uncultured Pseudomonadales bacterium. GTDB lineage: Bacteria > Patescibacteriota > Microgenomatia > UBA1400 > PJMF01 > CAZOZK01. The sequence goes on from CAZOZK010000011.1 coordinate 12,091, forward strand.
TATCTTCATAGTGTGAAGAGAATTTTTTACTTCTCTTAACATATTTTTTATACAATGGATGCTGCCATTCACGGGTTACCGTAACAGTAGCTGTCTTTTGTGCTTTCAATGAAGTCACAATGCCTTGTAATATTTTCATACGTTCAACTCTTTCTCTCGCAAGATCGTTCTGACCCGTGCGATTGATTTTCTTAACACTTTGAGTGATGCAGTGTTACTTAATTTGTTTACTGCATGCTCAACTCTTGATTTACCTAATTCTGCTTCCATTTTCTGCAATTGAGCTGTTAACTCAGATACAGTTAATTCGTGGAGTGATTTTTTGTCTTGCTTTTTCATAATCACCCTTTATTTCGATACCATGGTGGTTTTCACCGATATTTTGTGTCCAGCTTTTCTCAAAGCTTGCATTGCCACTTCTTTTTCTAATCCACCGACTTCGAATAAAATCATACCTGGTCTTACAACTGCTACGTATCGATCGGTATCACCTTTTCCACTACCCATTTTGACGCCAACTGGTTTCTTACTAACTGGTTTGTCTGGGAAGACTCGAATCCAGTATTTGCCAGCTCGTTTGGTCATAAACGTAATTTTTTTACGTGCAGCTTCAATTTGTCGAGCGGAAACCCAACCTGATGAAAGTGCTTTAATACCATACTCACCAAAAGCAAGCTCAGCACCTCTAGTGACAGTGCCACGTCGCTTGCCTCGAAAGGCTTTTCGGTATTTCATTTTCTTAGGCTGTAACATTATGCTACCTCTCCCTTATATATCCATACTTTAATTCCAACGTATCCTGATCGTGTTGCTGCAGGCATTTGATAGTAATCAATGTTTGCGCGCAATGTTTGAGTAGGAACTGATCCTTCTGCATATTTTTCAGTACGACCAATTTCTGCTCCACCGATGCGACCAGAAAGAGCAATTTTAACACCTTTTGCTCCAGCTTGCATGACCTTTTCTAAACCTTGGCTCACTGCTCGACGGTGAGGGTATCTTTTTCCAAGTTGTTCAGCGATTCTTTCAGCGACTAATTTTGAACTTAGGTCTGGGTTTCGCTCTTCTTCTACTTTAATATCAATTTTTAATTTATTTCTTTTTTCTTTTGATGTGTTGATCAATTTCTCTAATTCTTCACTCAAAAGTCTCAAGTTATCTCCACCTTTGCCGATAACGACACCTGGTCTTGAAACGAGTAATACCAATTTAAGAGCAGTAACTGATCTTTCGATATTAATGCGCACTAATCCAGCACTCTCTAATCGTTTCTTCAAGAATTGTCGAATCTTGTAATCCTCAAGAACAACAGATTGGTACTGTGATTTAGAAGCATACCACAGTGAGCTCCACGAAAACGTGTTGCCTAGACGGAAGCTGATTGGATTTACTTTTTGTCCCATAATTCCTTATTTGTTTGTTGTTCTATTTATTGTTGTTCGTTTAATTGCTTTTGGTTGTACTTGAGCAATTTTCTGTTGTGCAATAGCTGGTTTGCTACTTACTACTTTAGTTGCGTTGGTCATTGCTTTTGGCTCAACTTCGCTTGCTGAGTCAGTTTTCTTGACGTCAGTTGCTGCCTTTGCTGCTACTTTAGCTGCCTGGTCTTTTTTGACTGGTTTAGCTACTGAATCACTCTTTTGTCGTAACACTATGCGAATGTTACTAGTTCTCTTCAAAATACTATGTGCTCTTCCGCGACTAACAGCCTGGAATCGTTTGTAACTCGGACCATCGTTGATCAAAAGCTCAACGAGCTCAAGATCTTCAAACGCAACACCGTGGTTATTTTGCGCGTTTGCAATGACTTGCTTTAAGGTTTTGAGTAAAACCAAAGTTGATTTGCGTTCAATTACTGCTAATTGACGAAGCATATCAGGCAAGGCAAGCTTCTTGACTTGATTCGCGACTAAGCGGATCTTGCGAGAAGACTGTCTGGTTAGTTTTTGTGTTGCAATAAATTCCATAGTTCCTTAAGTTTTAGCCAAGACTCGTTTTACAATTTTACCGTGACCTCTAAATGTTCGGGTTGGTGCAAATTCACCAAGCTTGTGTCCGACCATAGATTCATTACAAAATACTTCAATAAAATTCTTTCCTTGATGCACCATAAAGGTGTGTCCCACAAAGTCTGGAGATACAACCGAAGCTCTACTCCAAGTTTTAATTGCTGTTTTATCACCAACTTTCTTCTGTTTAAGAACTTTCTTAAGCAGTTTTGGATCGATGTATGGACCTTTTTTGCTACTTCGTGACATTTATTTTGTTCTCCTATCTCGAACAATATATTTGTTTGAGCTTTTAGTTTTCTTACGTGTCTTCTTACCAAGTGCGTGTTTACCCCATGGTGTCTTTGGATATTTCAAACCAATACCACTTCTGCCTTCTCCTCCACCATGTGGGTGAGAACCTGGGTGTTGTGCTGTTCCACGGACTGTTGGGCGGATACCCTTTAGTCGAGTTCGTCCAGCTTTTCCAACTTTTTGATTTTTAGCTTCTTGATTTCCAACTTGACCAATTGTAGCCATACAATCTTCACTTATCAATCTAATTTCTTTTGATGGCAGTAATACAGCTACATAGCCTGCATCTTTAGATTGAATCATAGCAGCAGTTCCTGCTCCTCGGACAATCTGTCCACCTTTGCCAGGTCGCATCTCAACGTTGTGAATGAACATACCAACTGGAATTTCTTTCAGTGGCATTGCATTACCTGTTTTCATTTCGACGTTTGAACCTGAGATAATAGTATCTCCGATTGCCATACCATCTGCAGCCAAAATGTATCTCTTTTCACCATCTGCGTAGAATACGAGTGCTAAACTAGCGTTTCGCATTGGGTCGTACTCAATTCGCATGATTTTTGCTGGAATATTGTGTTTATTTCTCTTCCAATCTACCAAACGAACTCTCTTTTTAACACCGCCACCACGATGTCGAACGGTAATTCGACCTTGGAAACCACGGCCTTGTCGTTTGACGTGACCAGACATGAGCAATCCCTTTTCAGGTTTACCCTTGTGCAATTCACTTCGGTCAAGAGACACTAAGTGTCTTTTTCCTGGGCTAGTTGGTGATGCTGTTCGTAACATTATAGTTCCTTATTCTTTCTTATTCTGCTTGACTTTCTCCGAAATCAAAAACACTAATTTTTTGACCTTTTTTAACTGTAACAATTGCTTTTTTCTGTGGTGCAACTATGGTTGCCATTCTCTTTTTACCTGTTGTCTTGCGTACTTTGTGTCCAGTAGTAGTATTAACTGCTTCTACTTTTACTTCGTACACTGCTTCAATTGCATCTTTGATCTGAAACTTACTTGCCTGGCGAGCAACAATAAACGTATACTTATTCTCATTTTGAGCAAGAAGAAGTGTTCGTTCACTGATTACTGGTCGTTTTATAATTGATGCTTTGTTCATTATTTGGTAGCTGGTTTAGCTTTTTTTGCGGTACTTTTTTCTGCACTCACTTTTTTGGTTGTCACTGCTTTTGCAACTGCTTTAGCTCTTTTAGGAGCTGCTGCTTTCTTTTCTGCTGGAGCTGCTTTCACAGTTTTAACTGATTTTGGCTCTTTTGCGACTAATGGTTTTGCTGCCTTCATAGGTTTGTCACCAATTCGAGCTTCAATATCAGTAAGCGCTGCTGAAGTGAACACAATTGCTTGTGCTTGAGCTACATGCAGTGCAGTTAATTGATATGAAGGAACAGTCAATACTTTTTTGAGATTTTTAAGTGCTCGCAAGGTACTTTCTGGTGCTTCATGAACAACTACTAATATTCTTGAGCCTGCTTTTGCAACTGGAGCTAATAAAGCTGCAGCTTCTTGAGTTTTACCAGTCAATTCATTGAGGTAATCACTCATAAATACAATTTTTGATTGTGCTGACAATGCTGAGTTAAGTGCTTTTCTCTTCAAAACCTTAGTCAAACCTTTACTCCAGTTTGAGTTAGCTTTTGGTCCATGAGCTCTTCCTCCACCAACAAATATTGGAGCACTTTGAGCACCGTGACGTGCATTACCAGTACCTTTTTGCTTGAACCATTTTTTGGTTGTCGCATTTACTTGTGATCGAGTCTTAGTTGCACTTGTACCTTGTCGACCATTACTTCGATACACCAAAATAGCTTGAGCGAGCAATTGCTTGTTCACTTCTGCTGCGAAAACTGAGTCAGACACGGTTGTGCTTCCTGAGATTCCGGTGTTGGTTACGATTGGTACTTTCATGTGTTTTTCTTAGTTACTTACGCTACTGTTTCTGTTGATTCTACTTGTGGTTCTGCTACTACTTCTGCTGCGACTTCTACTTCTACAACTGGTGCTTCTATAACACCTGATGCGTCTTTGTTGATTTCAATTTTTTTGTTCTCACCAGTTTTTTCAATACGAACGATTGAACTGATTGAACCAGGAACTGGTCCACTCAACCACACTTCTTGTGTAGCAGCGTCTACATGAATAACTGTTAAGTTTCGAACTGTTTGAAGATCTACGCCATAGTGTCCAGGCATTTTCTTGCCTTTAAACACTCTACCAGGACTAGTACCTGCTCCGATAGATCCTACTGAACGCTCTCGATCTGATTGACCGTGGGTCTTAGGACCACCACTGAAGCCATGTCGTTTGATTGCACCTGCAAAACCACGACCCTTTGTTGTACCTTGCACTTTGACGACATCGCCAACTTGTAAGATATCTTGAAGTTGCAATGTTGTACCAACTAATTGAGCTGCATCAGCAGCCGCAACTTTAACGCCGGACATTGTTGCAACACCAACAGTGAAACCACCCTTTTCAAGGATAGATCTCTGTGGCTTGTTCATGTTTTTAAGTTTCTTTTTGCCAAAACCGACTTCTAAAATAGCTGTCTCTTCTGTGTAAGCATGAGAACTCACAACAATATTATTTTGCACACGACACTTGGTCACCGGCATACGCTTGCCAGCGGTGGTCCAGGCCTGGGACATGCCCAGTTTGGTGGCGAATACTGTTGATACCATAGGTTTGTATCCTCGGTTTTTTGTTTTTGCTCTGTTGTGTTTCGTTCTGAGTATTCAGACGTCACTCCATGCGCTATTTTATACTATTCTTAAGCAAATCACTCTGCTCAGTGTTACATCTTAATCTGGATATCAACTCCAGCTGGTAATTCAAGATGCATCAATGAATCGATTGTTTTACTACTTGGGTTAATAATGTCGATAACCCGCTTGTGTGTCATAATTTTATAATGTTCTTGTGCGTTCTTATCACTGTGTGGTGAAACCAAGACGGTAAACCATTTAGTGTGTGTTGGCAATGGGACTGGACCGATAACGGTGGCACCAGTTGCAATTGCGGTATCTAAAATCTTCTTACTAGCCTCATCAATTACACGGTGATCAAAAGACTTCAAACGAACTCTGATCTTATATCCAGCTTGGTTACTTACTATTTGTTTTGCCATACTTTATTTTAATCGTGTAGTTAGTGTGCGTTCTTATTTTTCTCTCTGCGTTCTCTGTGAACTCTGCGGTAAAATC
>CAZOZK010000012.1:0-17530 GCA_964584245.1 uncultured Pseudomonadales bacterium
AGATTAAATAATAAAGGAGACTTTAAAGAAACATTAATTCAAGCAAAAATAAATCCAAAACTTCAAAGTAAACTTCGTACAATGGTTGAACCCCTTTTTAAAGATGACTTTAAAAAAGGTTTTTTTCATGAGCTTAGAAATATGCCACAAGATATGGACCAAATCATAGATCTCTTGCTAATCACCCAAAAGAAAAGAACAGCAGTACAACCTTGGTGGACACCTGTTGAAACTAAATAGTTATTTTTACCCCTGAAACTCTTTTTTGCGCAAGCGCAAATGCATTGGAGTGACTTCGAGCATTTCATCCTCACCAATCATGGTCAAAAATTCTTCCAAAAATGGCTTCCATGCTGGAACGACGACGACTTGGCCATCAGAACCAGATGCACGCATATTGGTAAGCTTTTTACCTCGAGTAATGTTCACAACCATATCTTCTTGACGAGTGTTGATAGCCACAACTTGACCGTTGTAGACCTCTTCACCAGGACTAACAATTAGTCGAGCGCGTTGCTGAATTTTGTTCACCGAATATGCAGTTGCAGTACCGACATCTTGGGAAATCACTGCTCCACCACGTTGGGTGATAATATGCTCAGTAACTGGGCGATACTCTAAGAAAATACTGTGGTTAACTGCTTGACCAGATGTAGTGGTCAATAATTCAGTTCGAAGTCCAATCAAATTATGAGTAGAAATCTCGTACTCAAAGCGCACATCGTTTTGGATGGTGTGCATGTTAATCAATTGACCTTTTCGTTGCGCCATGGCAGTAGTAATTGTACCTGTATACGATTCTGGTACCTCGATCACAATTTGCTCCCAAGGCTCAGATTTGGCACCATCAATGTCCTTATACAAGACCTCTGGTCGTGAAAGTGAAAATTCATAGCCTTCGCGACGCATAGTTTCGATCAAAATTGACAAATGCAGTTCTCCACGACCAACTAAAGTAACACTTTCGCCAGATCCATCTTGGATGACGCGAAGTCCGACGTTGGTTTCTAATTCTTTATCTAATCGATCTCGGAGTTGTCTTGAAGTAGAAAACTTAGCTTCTCTGCCCACAAATGGTGAAGTATTCACCGACATTCTCATCTTGAGTGTTGGCTCACTAATGGTCATGTGTGGCAAGGCTTCTGGATTTTGACTATCTGCAATGGTTTCACCAATGCGTGGGTTTGCAATGCCTGAAATAGCGACGATGTCACCTGAAGCAACTTCTTGTACTTCTTGACGACCAAGGCCATGGTGAGTAAACACGTGTTCAATATTTGCATACTCAGTACTGCCATCTTGGCGCATGATTGCGACTCGTTGACCTTTACTAATTCTGCCGCGGAACACTCTTCCAATAATAATTTTACCAATGTGGTTGTCCCAATCGAGTGAGTTGACCTGCAGTTGCAATGGTGATTCAGAATCAATTGTAGGTGCTGGCACGTACTCAATAATAGTTTCAAAAAGAGCGGTCAAGTCGGTGCTATCAGTAATATCGAGTGAGTGATCTGGCAATTCAGTTACTTTTCTACCGGCAATACCATCAATTCCTCGAGCGTAGAGGATTGGGAAGTTAAGCTGTGATTCATCGGTAGCTAAATCCAAAAATAAATCAGTGACTTCATTAATAACTTGCTCGACGCGTTGATCTTTGCGGTCAACTTTGTTGATGATAACAATTGGCTTGAGGCCAAGTTGGAGAGCCAAGCGCAACACAAAACGAGTTTGTGATAGCACACCTTCAGCAGCGTCAACTAATAATGCACAGCCGTCAGCCATGTTTAAGACACGTTCCACCTCACCAGAAAAGTCTGAGTGACCTGGGGTATCTAAAATGTTGATTTTGTAGTCATGCCAAAAAACTGCGGTATTTTTTGCCAAAATAGTAACCCCGCGCTCTCGTTCAAGCTCGTTGGAGTCCATGATGGTTGTTTGTGACAATTCTTTTTGATGCGCAGCGAATGTAGCAGTCTGCTTTAACATTGCATCAACTAGAGTAGTTTTACCATGGTCGACGTGGGCAATAATGGCAATATTTCGGAATTTTTGGGCACTAATAGACATAGCCTGCTATTGTACCACTTACAAAGCGTTTTGGCTATCTACATGATAATCATAGGACCCCAACATGTAACGGGTAAACCAAGGCCTACCTCACCCGCATGTAGTTTTCACTGTGCTGCTTTCTTGATGATTTTCTATTTTTTGATGAATTCCCAGTGATTGAGTCAAAAATAGGCACCCAAGTATCTTTGTTTGATGCTGGAAATTGAGATGGGTAGTGATCAATAAGATACTGGTTTCTTTTTTGTCTGATTTTGGCAGAAAGAGGCAGTGTGGTGTTAGCCATAAATTCACTACTCGTCCAGAGGTATAGTTCTGGTCGTTTGTCTAATATTGCATCAGGATTTGGGGAATGATGTTCCGATTTTCTGCTAGTGTGATCTGGAAAAAAATGTTTCACATCAGCAGCTGCTCCTACATGCCTGGTAACCATACCAGCCACAGAATGATCTAGATGATCAAACTCTTGAGTAATTTCGTGTGGATGAAAAGAAAATAGCGCATCAGATTTTACTTTTTGCACTTCTAGCATGACTGCAAAAACAAGTTTCTCGAAGGGCACAAAGGGCAAATTGAGGTCTGGAAAGTTCAGAAAAGAGGTAGTTGCTCCAAAAAAATCGGCCGCTCGAGATGCTTCCGCGTTTCTGATATGCATATTTTCAGCTGGTGTCACTGAAGAATTTTTGGAAATACCCAACTCTCCGCCTGTCAAGAAAATAATGTGTGGCCTAATTTTAGCTTCGACAAAGTAACCCCAGAGCCCCAAAAAACAAAACCTCATCATCTGGATGAGCTACTATAAAAGTTGGTTGCTGCAAATGAGCAAGCTTGAGGATAGAAGATGACATATAGGTTCTATTATACATAGCATTTAAATAAAAACTACTTATTCTGACAAACTTGCTATATACTCTGAGTATGTCATTATTTTTATCAAACCTGCGAGCCTTTTTTAGTAACACCATCATTTTTTCCAAAAAAAACCCCTTTTTGTTTATTTTTGGTCTATTTACACTATTTTTCCTGATTTCTACCCGCTTTTACCTCCTCGCTAGCATTCCAGGTAGCTTGCCACATGACGAATTAGTCTATACTTCTCAGGCACGCTCGTTTGTGCGCACCGGCAAGACACTCGACGGACTCAAACCTTGGTATGCACTAACACCTGTTCACTCAGCCTATGCAGAGTGGCCAACAATGTTTATTGCACCTGCATTCCTATTTTTTAGTGATCCAATGGTTGCAGCACACGCTACTTCCGTGTTTATGGGCATCACCCTGCCAATACTCCTCGGTTTCCTCACCTATTTTATTTGGAAAGAAAAATGGGTCTCCTTTACACTAGCACTGCTGGTAATTGCTAGCCCACTGCACTGGCAACTCAGTAGACTTGGCTATGACGCATGGTATTCCTATTGGTGGTACGTTGTAGGTGGACTCATACTTGTTGCTCCTTTCTTGGATAAAAATACTCGCAAGGAATCTCCTCAGATCTCTGCGTGGATCAAATTGGTAGCCTGTATACCCTTGTGTATTGGTTTTTTCCAGTATCAAGGCTTTAAACTGCTTCTGTTTCCTTGGGTTGGTTTCATCGTTACTCTATTTATAGTCAACAATTCTTACACCCAGCTTACACAGCTCATCCAATTAATTTGGAATAATAAAGTGCTGTCAAATACAAACAAAATTACATCCCACATTACAAAATTAATCAGAACTTATCTTCCAGAGGTGTTAATTGTCATTTTTGCACTGATTCTCACCGTTTTTTATGCGCTCGTGCTCATGCCAAGTCAAGGCGTTAGTGAGCGACTCAAAAGTACGGTTTTTTCTGACACGACCCTCCATGATGACTTCCAATTTCAAGTAAACACTGAGCGACGACTCAGTTTGTCATCGCCATTTGATTCAATGATGAGCAATAAAGCAGTGGCTCTCAACACATTTATTCTCAAAAGAATTACTGGCGCTTTTGACTTAAAATCCATGTTTATTGATCAAAATGCTGCTGTAAGTGGCTTTGCTGTTTGGTCACATGGTCTTTTTTATTGGATGGATGGCATCGCCATTATTCTTGGACTCGCGTATCTCCTGACAAATCCCAAGCGAAGAATTTCTGGCATTTTGATGCTCGGAGCAATTCTGGTGTTCAGCACTCCGGCTCTGATCAACACCCAAAGCGAGTGGTACATGCTACGCATGGTACTCAGTTACGCGATTGTACTGTGGATTGCAGCTTGGATGGTTAAATTGATTGGCAAATCTAAAATTCTGGTTGGCGGATTTGTACTTTTATATCTCATTGGGGTGCTTAACTTTAGTTATCAATATTTTTATAGATACCCTGTTCTGTCTTTGGACTGGAGCAATTTTGATAAACGAGTTATGGCTGAATACGTGTGGAGATTACAAGCCAAAGCAGGTAAGGATACACCAATCATGATTTACAACAGCGAACCCGAAGCTGTCTTTTTTGCCCTCATCTCGTACGCTCGCTCAAACGACATTGTGGATTTGGTAGAAAAAACTGGTGAAAAACACACAAATACTGGTTTATATACATTAGGATCTATCACCATACAACAGGCTTGTTGGGATGGAGTTCTGCCTGAAAATGGTGTTGCCATCGTACAAAACACCCAACCTTGTGATCCCACTAAACGTCCTGGTGATTGGATTACCATTCCTGCGGTTTTGGACAGTGGTGAACGACACTCAATTTATGGGGATCTTGTTTGCACTGGGTTAGAACTCAAATCTTTTGTGCATTTACAGTCTGCCAATGATCTACGCATGCCAAAATTAAGTGACCAGGCATTTTGCCAAAACTGGCTGACAAATTTGAGTAATTATTGAGAGATAGCTGATTACAAGTTGATCTTTGGTGAGCAGTTACTCGTGCTAGTTAGCCAAAATGAGATATACTACTAGCCTGTTTAGTTGATGCAACTTAACTAATTTTGGAGGTGTCGCATAGTGGTCAATTGCGCACGCTTGGAAAGCGTGAGCCTTCGGGCTTCGCAGGTTCGAATCCTGTCACCTCCGCAACGGCCAACAGTCATGCGCAGCATGAATTGTTGGACGATGTGGCATTTGAAAAGCATGAGAACCTTGGTGAGAATCCCGCTGCCAAGTGCCGAAACAAAGTGAGGCACCTGGCTAGTGCCCGCAGGGCGAGTCACCTCCCCCAGGTTTTACCGAAAATAGTCAGTTCAAAAGCACACAACCTATGAAATCAAAAATAACAACTTTTGTTAAAACAATATCCTTAGTTGTTATAACCATTGCCCTATTACTTTTAGGATTATATTTAGTGCTTGTTATAGCGGCAGCTGTAAATGTCAACATTAGAGAACATAAATTAAGATCGTTATATCTCTCGTACTCCGATAATGTATCAAGTGTTTCATTTAGTGAAATAAGTGATTCGGCACTTATTATGTCTGTCTTTGATTGGGAAATTTATGAAGCTTTTGTTGAAATGAAAGATGGTGGGAAAATAATAATCTTTAATCCTAGTACTGAATTACCACTTATCTCAGGATTTGGAAAATTTAGTTTTCGAACCATTTGCATGAAAGATGAAGATAAAATTGATACCTACCGTATGGATATCGATTTTAATGATGAAGATATTAAACGAAGATTAGGATTAGGAATAGAATTAAATACTACTCAAGACATACTAGAAAACTACTATGAAATCCAATCTAAGCTAGAATCTTGGACAAAAGAAGCAGCAACCAAGAAACCTGCAAGCGACTTGGATTCAGCGAACTGCTATTTTGTTGTCCCAATAAATATAAAATGATCAAAAAAATAAAATCAACAAAAGTCTACCTAAATAAATGGTTAAACATTCAAAATATACACAAGGTGCTAGTCTTGATAGCTACTTTGCCCTGGATTTATTTTACTTTTAAAATGATTTTTCGAGGAGATCTTACAATTTCAAGTTTTGTTAATTTTGCCTCGCTGATGCTCTTTTTGGTCGCATTTTTTTCTGTCAAAGTCTTGTCACATAAAACTCATAGATATCAAAAATTTCTAATTGTATTACTAGTAAGTTACCTTTTTTCTTTGCTGATGAGACAAATTATATTTTTGATACAAGGTATTGTATTTCTTTTCTATTTTCCAATCTATGTTTTTTTTGGTAGATCAATAGAAATAGAAATCTCTTTAATACTATCGTTAGTTCTAACCTATCTACTCTTCTTTCATAAAACCGTATTTTTAAATAAAAATACAAGTATTTTAGAGAAAATTTCATTTTTTTGGCTAGTTGGTTTACTGACATTTGAAGCAACGCTTACAACTTTAAAAGCATATATCTCTATAAGTGGTTGGGTGAGTGATTCGATGAGATCAGTTTCACTATTAGTATTGCTAGTAATCATTTTACGATTCAGATTATACAAAACTTTTGTTGGAGCTAAAGTCAAAAAGGTATTGAAAAAATTACTTCTATTTTTTGCCTTTGTTGTTGCAGTTTCATTTTCACACACACTGTTTGAAATTCAATACATACATGTAATCAATAATCGATTAGAACAAAATGGGCTATTGGTAAATGAAATTATTACAGAAGAAAATTTTAGAAAGAAAAAAATTGAAGGAACGCTGAATACAATTGATGAGTATGAAAATATAATTGGGAAACCTGATACAAGCGTAGAAGCGTACGAATTTATGAAGGGTGGAAAAATCAAGAAATACTATTATTGTTGGATACCTTCAATGATCCAAAATTGCACAGGATATCAAATTACAGTAAAAGACAACTTAGTAACTAGCACACATCCATACTGGGGCACACACGAATTTAATTTTATTAAACCATTTCTTTTTGAAAACTGGATGTGGAACAGATTCTTTGGATTGCTCCCATTTAAAGATTTTAGCTAGTCATGACTTAACTATCATTAAGCTAACTGCAGAAGAACCAGAACTCGCAATTACTACAAACGAGATATCTGATGCAAAAACGTTATCTGGATTCTTATTGTGGAAGCTAAAATCTAACACCATCATACCTTAGCCAAAAGCTTCTCAATAAATATCGGAACCCCACCAACTCCCTCCGTATCCAACACCTCAATCACCGCGCTTCCAACAACAGCAATAGCAACTTTTCCAACTAACACGGCAATATGTTCAGGTTTTGAGATGCCAAATCCGAACGCAATCGGCACTGAGATGTGTTTTTTCACGTCATCAAGATACGAAACCACAGCGGGATCCAGCTCATTCTTAGCGCCCGTAATCCCACTACGACTCGTGCAATACACAAAACCATTCTGCACATTTGCATTGAAACGTATTCGATCCTCAGTACTATTCGGTGAGAGCAAACGTATATGATTCAAACCATATTTTTCACAACTTATAATAAAATGCTCATTCCGTTCTTCGTCAATTGGCATATCAGGAATAATTAAACCCTGCGCCCCTGCCTCTGCCGCGCAACGGCAAAAAACCTCAACACCAATATGGAACACACTTTGGTAATATCCCATAAACAGCAATGGTATCTGAACCATCGCTGAAAGTTTTTTCATAACACTAAAGCAATCAGCCAGCGTTGTGCCATTCGCCAAAGATACATCATTTGCATGCATGATAGTTGGCCCATCGGCGAGCGGATCGGAAAAAGGAATTTGGAGTTCAATAAAATCCACACCAGCTTTTTCCATGCTTTGCACAATTTTTATTGTCTCCTCAAGATTGGGATATCCAACGACAACGTGGGTCATTAAGCCAATTTTTTTGTTTTTTTTGATGTAACCAAGCTGCTCATTTATAGTTCTCATAGTCTGATTCCCCTTCATTTTGTAAAAAATGTTTGAATGATGTGTCATGAAACGCTTTGGCAGTAATAAACAAATCCTTATCTCCACGTCCAGAAATATTCACCACAATAATTTGATCTTTGTGCATTTCTGGTGCTTGTTTAAGCATTTCAGCAACCGCGTGTGCAGATTCAAGTGCTGGAAAAATGCCTTCATTTTTTGCCAAAAAATCAAATGCAGCCAAAGCCTCTTTATCTGTCGCAGACGTAAACTCAATTCTCTTGAGATCATGAAAATATGCCATTTCTGGACCGACACCAGCATAATCTAACCCAGCAGAAATACTGTGAGTTGGGGCAATTTGACCATCTTGTGTCTGCAAAAAATATGATTTAAATCCTTGAAAAACTCCTGATTTTCCTGCTTGAAAGCGTGCAGCATGTTCACCCATTTTTCTTCCAGTGCCACCTCCTTCAACACCTCGCATTCTCACCTGCTCATCCTTTATAAATGGATGAAACAATCCAAGTGCATTACTGCCACCACCCACACAGGCGATCAACATATCTGGCAATTTGCCTTCTGCTTTGAGTATTTGCTTGCGAACTTCTTTGCCAACAATTGATTGAAAATCACGATTCATTGTTGGATATGGATCAGGTCCAAGTGCTGACCCGATTACATAATGAGTATCAGCACTAGTCGCAATCCAATCTTTAATTGCAGCGTTGACGGCATCTTTGAGGGTACTCGAACCAAATCCAACAGGTATAACTTTTGCCCCAAGCCGCTCCATATAAAAAACGTTTGGACGTTGACGAGCTATATCCACTTCACCCATATAAATAGTGCACTCCATGCCGAATTTTGCAGCCACAGTAGCAGTTGCCAATCCATGTTGGCCAGCTCCAGTTTCCGCAATAATCCTCTTCTTGCCCATTCGCTTGGCGAGCAATACTTGTCCAAGACAATGATTTATTTTATGCGCGCCAGTGTGGTTTAAACCCTCATTTTTCAGATAGATTTTTGCACCACCAAGTTTTTTTGTAAGATTTTCTGCAAATGTGAGTGGTGTTGGCCTCCCACTATATGAGTTGTATAAATGGGTAAGCTCTTTGCCATATGCAGGATCTTTTTTTGCCAGTTGGTATGCAGTTATTAATTCTTCAAGTGCTGGAATCAGCATCTCAGGAACGTATCGTCCGCCGTAAGGTCCAAAGTGTGTAGTTTTATGCATGTTCGCTCCTTTTTTTATCATTTTTTTTAAACCCTATAATACGTTTTTGCACACGATCCTCTAGACCTTCAAATGTGAGAACTTGTACTATGTATTCTTCAAAAATTGGTTCAAATGAATCATAAGTTGGCATGGCTCTACTTGCTTGAATCTGCTCGACAGATCCATCAACCAGTGAGAATCGATCCAGATGTATTATTTGTTCTTGTTTCATACAGACTCCTTTGTTTCCTCAGGAAAAATAAGAAAGTAATTTCCCGTGTAATCTATTATTCTTGTAATAACTCCTTCTTCTAAAGCATTCAGAATATGAATACTGTGTTTTCTTAGTGCAAATTGTTCCATTTTCTCCAAGGGTTGTTCTATTGTTTTCGGCCCTGGTATATGAACGCAGAGCTCTATTTTTTTATGTGACATTTTTACTTTCAAAAACACCCAGCTTAGGTAAGCCGGGTGTTCATTTCTACTAGGTAGTACTAAAAAAGCTCCCGGATGAGAGCTTTGACTAAGTTTTGATTCAGTTTTTGATTAATGAAAAACCACTCTAAAAGCTCTCGATATAACTAGAGCTTCGCCAAGCAAATAAGTGGTTGAGTATATGTATGTTAGACATGTTTAAACCCACCTTGTTGTAATTCTTTTGAACCACGAGTAACAGTTGCCACTCCTACACCTAATTTTTCAGCTATTTTGTGTTGTGCAACACCTTTTTTAAGCATTTTTACTATTTCTAGGCGAGTAGATAACTCAATCATTTCTTTAGGAGTTAATAGCGCCATTAAAAAATCACTCATATCTTTTGCGGTATGATTAGTAAGAAATGCTTGTGATAATTGTGTAGGTATTTTTTTCATATCTTTGTACTAGTATAGTAGTATACTTTACATTTGAAAAGAGTCAATAATATAACAACATGATAATCCTCTAAAGCTAATACACTTTAAATTTTCTGGAATGTCTCCAAAATTGCTTTATCACAGCTACTTTGACAGCTTGTTAGATACTCAATTATCGCCTGGTTTTCTAAGGTAGCTGGTTGTTTTTGATAAAAGGACACTAAATCATTTATAGATATCTCATAAAATATCCATAGGATATCCCCAGTGAACTTAGTTTTTTGAGCCACAACTTTACCAAGCGGTTCTGTCTGTGCTTCACGCACAGCAATTAAAATCCCTTTGTTCGAATCAATATACTTGTATAGATACTCACTATCAAACTGAATATATTTTGTGGGAGGAGACGCGAAATGGTATTTTCCAAACTGACCAACTTGATCAAAACCAGAAACATAGCGTTGCGCATTTTCGGCAAACTCAGTCGGTGGCAATGGATAGAAAAATGCCATAAAAATATAGCTCAGGTCCCAACCATGCACATATACAATGTCGTACGATTCCTCTAAAGGTTTGAGCGTTTGAAACAACGATTTAATTCCAGAATTCCAGCGATAATCCAAAGTATAGTTATAGGTAAAGTAGTAGCGCATAAAAAAGAGGCAGAAAAATGCCGCGTAAGCACCGCCAACAATTGCAAACAACACTTTTTTACCATTTGATGTACTACTACTGAGCAGGTAATCAACACCAACCGCTGCAAGAATGACCAATGCCAGATGAAAATCAAGTAATCGATTGGTAATAGGTGCTTCAACGGTCAACCCGCTTACCACTGGGGTCAGGACAATCAAAATAGCTAACAACTTAGAAGATGGTTTGTGCCATTGATGAATCAAGACAAAAATTCCAGCCAACATTGGTACAAGAAGTACAGGATTAAAATTACCCAAAAATATACTGCGCAAATTATGCCAAGGGTTTACGTCACCAAGACTAAAGAGGTAGGCCGGATTAAACGAACTAATATAACTTGCAAAAAGAGTTTGTAACTGGAGGGTCAGAGGATACTCAATGACTCTAGCCACTTTTGATGGCACACCGGCAACAAGAGTCGCAAACAAAAAATCTGTCGATTTTTCCGCTAATTCCTGGTTATTAAACACGGTCACAGAGCTACGGCTTTCATTGACACCTTGCAGGGCAACGCCAACTCCAATTGCACACACAGCAACCAAAGCCAGAGCACCAAGCAACGCCTTCTTTTTGAGTAGAGTGGTTGTGTGAGTTAAAAGAGAAATGGCTGTAAATACGATGGGAAGTAAAATCCACGGCACATTGTAAAAAACAGAACTTAAGAGATAAAAATCAATCGAAGCTATTGCCCAGACTGGCTGGCGTTGCGCCTTTAGCCATGTGGTGATTGCAAGTGTGCTCCACAATAATCCCACCATTGGTTCATAGACATTGCGTGATTGAGAAATGTGCCAAAAGCTAAGTGTGAGCAGGAGCGTCCCAATGTATGCGATTCTTTTAGAAAAGCCTAACTCACGAATGTACCAGAATAGTACGGGGATTATCAGAACTCCCGCCAACGCTGTTGGCAATCTAATTGCCCACTCCGTCAATCCAAAAAAATAGATGAACGGAACGGTCAGATAAATTAATCCAGGAAGTTTATACTCGCCAAATGCTCGAAAATTAAATGGCATTGATACACCATACTCATCGTGCCCGGCCATCAGCAAACCATACGCATTGTAGCCAATAGATGCCTCGTCTCTATGCAGCTCTCCTGGCAGTGCATTGAGCATCCACAGTCTCAAAAATGCAGCGACAGTCAGCACTATAACCCAGAAAAGTATTATTTTGATATTGAAATGAAAAATTTTCTTTGTATTTTTTTTTGTATTCACACTGATCCTTGCTTAAGAAAGTAACTACTACTGTATCATTCAGAATTCTTGATTACTATTGCGAGTTTTTGCCCATTTCTTTGAGGATTTATTTTATGTGATTCTGATATACTCACAGTAGAAATTGTAGTATTCCAAAACTATGCGTCTATCCTATTTAGTACTCACTCTACTTACGTGTTTATTATTTTTCTTTACTTTTAGAACTTGGCAGTACGATGCGCTCACGTATCCCCTCATGTACAGCCACGATGGCATTGAGTCGCTCAAGGTAGTTAAACATTTGGTGAGCGGATATGGATATTGGGAAACAAACCCATTCTTAGGCAACCCAGAAGGTTCAAACTTGTATCTCAGTTTTCCAACCGCTGATAGTGCAAATATTATATTGCTAAGACTGCTGGGCTACCTCACAACTAATTATATTCTTGTGCTCAATGGATTTATTTTCCTCTCGTATGTACTTGTTTCGTGGTCAGCATACTTTGTGCTTAGGAGACTTCACATCCATTGGTACTTTGCTTTACTTGGAGCACTTGTCTTTTCATTTCTGCCCTATCATCAAATACGTACCGCGGGCGGTCATATATTTTTGATTAATTACGCAGCTGTCCCGTTTTCAATCTACATAACACTTAGCTTGCTGTGGGTTGAGAAAAGCACTCTGTCACGCTCACTTAAAACAGTAGTGCAATCTCACTCTCCCTTATTTTTTCTGGGTTGGTTCTTGATACTTATTGCTATTGGCAGCACCGGCACAGCCTACTATGCATTTTTCACTGTGCTTTTGTGGGCTTTGGCTGCACTCATTTCTTCAGTCAAACAAAAAAGTTTCAAGCCACTTGTAATCTGGTTAATTTTAACTTCACTAGTAACGACCGTGGTGTTATGGAATATCTCTCCCGCACTGACGCATGCTATTCAGCAACAAGCTAATGACGAATCAAAACAAAAACTCTTTTCATTAATTGAAAGAGATCCAATACAAATAGAAGAGTTTGGCTTTCGATTAAATAGATTCTTTGTGCCATTGCCGAGTCGTTTTGTTCCATTCAGTGGAGCTCTAGCTAGTTATGCAAAAACAGTTCGACACGAGCTATTCCAATTTCCAGGATTTTTAGCCATTGTTGGAGTAGTTGTCGCACTATTCTCTTTCTTTCCAAAAACACTAAGAGATGGACTTACAAAAATTTCAAAGGTATCAGGTCAATCGTTGTCACAGCAAGATTTGTCAAAAAATAGTGAACAAACAAGTTTGGTAGCTATCTTACTAGTAGGTAATTTTTTGCTTTTTTCTACCGGTGGAGGGGCATTACTAATCGGGCATACTCTCACCACAAGTATTCGGTCGTATGGCAGAGTATCAATTTTTATTGCCTTCATTGGCATCGTGATTCTTAGCAAGTTAGCTACGTTGTTTATATCTCGGCCTGTTGCAAACGGCAAATCTGATCCAATTTTTTCATTTTCTACTTTTACAAAAAATTCTTTTTATTTATCGCTAGTCGTGCCTGTTATCTTCACAGTTCTAGCTAGCTATTCATTGCTCTACCAAACTAGTTTGTATGATGCACACACCTATGGCTGGCAAACTCGAATTTTGTTTGATGCTGACCGTGCTTTTATGTCTAAAATTGAGCAAACACTTCCCAAAGGAGCTCGTATCCTGCAGCTGCCTCTCGTCCAATATCCTGAAGCTCGAGGCCAGTGTTTATTTGACAGTTACGACCATCTTAGACCATACCTTCACACTAATAACTTTTATTGGAGCTTTGGCGCTCTACCTAACTCGGCTGCCTGGGAACAACAAGCTGAGTGGCAAAAATTATTTGAGGATGGGCACTTATCATATATGCTCGGCTCTGTCGCTCAATCGGGATATGACGCAATTTATATCGACCCTCGTAGTTGCTTAAAAGCGTGGGATGTACAAGCTGATATTGTAGAAATTACTAATGGTACACTCCATAGCAGCGAAGCCCAGCATGCGCTGATTATTGATATCTCGCAGTTCGCAGAAACTGCAAGTAAAACTTATTTGCCAGGGCTGTAATAACATATCAATATAATAAATTCATATGAAATTCATTCAACTCACTTCATCTGACATCCTAATTTTTAGGGAATTAATCCAATTATATTGTGATGTTTTTGAAGATAAAAAAACATACGATAATACGAACGTTTCTGACGAGTATTTGCGTCATTTTTTAGCAAATGAAAGCCATGTGGTAGTAGTTGCACTGAGTGAAAACAACACAGTGATCGGTGGCTTAGTTGCGTATCAGTTAGATAAATTCGGAAAAGAAAGTAAAGAACTCTACATCTACGATTTGGCTGTTTTGGAATCACAACAGCGTCAAGGAATTGGAACAAACTTGATTAATGAAGTAGTAAAAATTGCCAAACAAAGAAATGCATCTGTTGTTTTTGTGCAAGCAGATGCTGAGGATATCCATGCGGTTTCATTCTACAGAAAAATATTCACAAATGAACTCATAGCGCACCAATTTGAGTTAGAGGTGAAGCTTTGAATGGAATCAACTATCAAAAAAGTTTGATATATCAATTTTTCTGTGCTAAAATTCCACTCTTGAAAAACGAGAGAGTTATATGGCTAAGACAGAAGAAAAAATCCACTATGATGAGACAAAATTGCCAGAACGACTCAGGGGTATTAACTCTTTCGTTGTCATAGCAGTTTGTGCTGTTTTATTTTGGGCAGGAGATGCATTTGGATATCCTGATGGACCCAATAAACTAATTCCAGGACCTGAGGTTTGGGGTATCTTGGAGGGCAGCGGCCATTCACTCTCACAGATTGCTGCAGGCATTGCAGCAGGTGAAATGTGTGATCTTGGTGTAAAAAAGCCTATACCACTCAAACTAAAGTATATAACGTCCTTTATTTTAGCTCTGTGTTTTGAGTTAGGTGGATCATCTTTTAATTCAGTAATAGATATTAAAGATTTGTCGGTAATATGCATTAGCCCTGCATTACTTTTTTTGATTCATAGATGGATTTTAAGATACGAACAACGTATGGTGCGCGATTTTTTGAGGGAAGAAACGGAAAAAACTGATACTAAAGAAGTAGAAATTGTTTAGTGAACCAAGTCTGCTATGTACTCATCTTTTTTGTACATCTCAATCCCCGCTTTGTGCCCAGCAAGCACTTCACTCAAATCACCGTCCAAATCAAACCATTCCCAGCCCTCACACTTTTTTGGCTCGCAAAGCATTGGTTGCTGATCTGAAATTTTTGCCAAAAATACAAAATGAATGAAATCATACTCCCCTTGATTCTCACGAACCACACCAACAAATGAAAAATCGAGATTTTCTAAACCTGTTTCTTCTGTGACCTCACGGGCAATGGCAGCGTGTATTGATTCACTGAGCTCAACTCTCCCACCTGGCAATCCATACTGGCCAGCTTTGTAGCTGTTTTTTCTCTTGCCCAACAGGACTTGGTTTTGTGCGTTAATGAGAATGGCACAGGTGCCGATTGGTTGAGGGTTTTGCATTATTTTTTTTTCTCAAAATAAGTATAATGCAAGTATACAATGAAAACCGTAAATGAAAACAATCCACCAGTCAAGATAATTCATGAAGGGAGAGTTGCTGAAGTTGGTTTGCTGTCAATTCGTTACCCGACGCTGGACGATGCTTCACTAATGACTCACTACATTAATGAACTATCAAATGAAAATACATTCATCACGTTTCAAGGCGAACAAATGACGTTAGAAGCAGAGAAAAACTTTCTCCAATCGCAAGTTGAAAAGATCAAGAATAAAACGAGCTGCATGCTTCTTGCTTTTGCTAACGATCAATTAGTTGGAATTGCTAGTGTTCAGAGCAAAGACAAAATTGCTGCACATGTAGGAATACTTGGAATCTCCATCTCAAAAGAGTATCGAGGAAAAGGTGTAGGAAAAACTCTTTTCCGTGTTTTAGTAGAAGAGGCACAAAAAATTAAAAACCTCAAAGTCATTACACTTGAAGTTTTTGCTATAAATACCAAAGCGATAAACTTATACGAATCTTTTGGGTTCCAAGAATATGGTAAATTGCCACAAGGTGTCCAGTACAAAGGAGAATTTATTGATGAAATTTTGATGTACAAGAATGTTGGTTAAAATTTTTTTGCTTTGCACTTAGAGAATCTGCACCCTCACACTCCGTGTCAGTTCCTCAAATATTTTATATAACTCTTCAGTACTTGGTTCCTGTGATTTAAGCATAGTGACTTCAACCAAAACCCATTCTTGACCCTGGTTTGTAACCTGCTCCCAAACTCTCTGCGAATAATCAGTTATTACCCGATCCTTGCTCACGTACCAATAGTACACCACTCCCTTGGTAGCATCAGGTTGGCTAGATGTTTGTATCTCAATTTTCTTGATCTGAATGTCTACCTTTTCTTGATTCTCAATCTGTGGATTCTCAATGGGAATTATTTCTTCATGTAATAATTGATACCCCAAACCCTGCAAACATAGTTCTGGATCATGATGACTGCGCGCAGAAGCACTCTTTACTACCAATAGACTCAACTCTTTCTGTTCCCGCTGCAAAGCATATTTTGCAGCAAACACAACATCGGTATTCAAAAATAAGGTTTTTTCTTTTTCTGAAAAAGAGATATCTGTAACCACAGTATTTGGTAAAGAAAGTTGGACCGACTGTTCAGCTACAGATTGATTTGTAGCAGGTTCCTTGCTAATCACTTGGATTACCAAACCAGAAATAATCAGCACACAAATACAAAGTACTACCGTTTTTATATAAGTAAACCAATCAAAAAGTCGCTCAAATCGCAAAAAAATTTGTTGTTTAGATATCTTAGCGCCACTTTCCTGATTTTTTCTCAAATACTCACTCCCAACCCAAAGAAGTACACAGCTTAAGACAAATCCCGTAATACCTAGAAAAATATGGATACTATCACCCGCTTCTACCAAATTTAGAACACCATACACGTACACTAATCCAAATACACGCCAAATGTTAAAGAAAATTAAAGCAAGAAAAAATAATGCTGCAAGAAGTATTGATTTGAATGACAGTTTAATTTGCTGAAGAAAATACACAGCCAGTAAAATCACCCCACCGAAATACAAACTCTTCACTCCACTACACGGAAGGTCAATCGTAGTGGCATAGTTTTCGGTCATAATCACCGTTGTATTTGAGATATGTCCAACACCTGCTAGCTGCAGTAAAAAACTAACAATTTTTGCCGTAAGTAGACGCAGCGGAAAGCCAATAAATTTTTGTAAGCGCTCCAAGACAGGCAAGGTCAAAATCAATAAGAAAACCACAAAAATACTCTTCTTCCAAAATGACGGAACTAGCCAAAATCCTAACCACAAATACACAGCAAGATAAGCCAACATCGGTGACAAAATCTCGAAACCACCTACATACTCATTCACAATAGCTGCAACACAGATAACGACCATACCAAGTGTAATAAAAATTCCAGGAAATTTTTCCCCATCATACTCAGTTTTTTTTGGAATACCGTATTTAACCACTGCCAAAACATAAAGCATGCATATGACAACTGCTGCCAATGCGTTTTCAAACAACCAAAAACTAGAATACGTTTGTCTAATTTCCTGAAATCCAGGTAGAAAAAACCAGAAAATAAGTGGCAATAAGACCACAGCTCCC
>CAZOZK010000013.1:0-17521 GCA_964584245.1 uncultured Pseudomonadales bacterium
CATATAATGGACGTGGTGATTCTTCACATTCAAGAGGATCAGATAGCAGTAGTAGACCTCGATTCCAATCAGGTGCAGGAAGTTTTTCAAGATCTTCACGATTTTCAAATTCTTCTCGATCTTCAGAAGGATCAAGGGAAGGTTCACGAGATGGATCAAGATCATTTGGTGGTAGATCATCATCAAACGGATCAAGATTCTCAAACTCTCGCCCACGTTTTGGCAATCGAAACGGTGGCAGATCACGTGGTCCACGACTTAACAGAGCAATCTACGTTAATACCCAGATTGAATCAATTGAAGAAAAAGTATTTGTTCCAACTCATACCTTTTCAGATTTTGGTTTAACCGAGCAAGTTTTGACCAACGTGTTGAAACACAACTACATCAACCCAACGCCAATTCAAGATGAAGCAATTCCTGCTTTAATGTCTGGCCGTGACGTTGTCGGTATTGCAAACACCGGTACCGGAAAAACCGCTGCTTTCTTATTGCCATTAATCCACAAAGTCATTGAAGATCCAAAACAAGGTGTTTTGATCTTGGCTCCAACCAGAGAGTTGGCGCTCCAAATCTTTGAGGAATTTAAGGCATTTGCAGAAAACCTGCCTCTTGGTGTCGCTTTATGTATTGGTGGTATGAACATTGCCAATCAATTGCGAAGACTCAAGGACGATCCACATTTCGTGATCGGAACTCCAGGTCGTCTCAAAGACTTGATTGAACGTGGTGCTTTCAAACCTCACTTGTACACTAATATCGTACTAGATGAAGTTGATAGAATGTTAGATATAGGGTTTAGAAGAGATATTCAATACCTTATTGCAAAGCTTCCAGTGGAACGCCATGCAGCATTCTTTAGCGCCACAATGAATCGAGAAACTGAAGAAATCATGCGCCAGTTTTTAACTGATCCAATCAGAATTACTGTCAAATCAGAAGAAACAGGCAATCGTATTCATCAGGATATCGTGGTGATTAAACGCGGAGAGAATAAGGCAGAGGTCTTATATCAACTCTTGCTACAAGAGGAGTTCTCAAAAGTGCTCGTGTTCGGTAGTACCAAACATGGCATCAACAAACTTGAACAAACTTTGTACGACATGGGTATTCGCGTCACTTCAATTCATGGCAACAAGAATCAGAACGCTCGACAACGATCACTCCAAGAGTTTAAGGTTGGCAAAGTCCAAGCACTTCTTGCAACAGATGTTGTGGCACGCGGAATTGATATTGATGACGTGACTCACGTTATCAACTACGATGAGCCAACTACCTACGAGGATTATATCCACCGTATTGGAAGAACTGGCCGCGCAGGCAAAGTCGGTACAGCGTTAACGTTTGTATCGTAATTGATTTATTCGCAAAAGCAAAATGAGTAATAGCAGCGCCTGTACAGGCGCTGCTATTATTTTTTCAATTTTATTTTTCCAACACAAGAGGCTTCATTGGTCTATCAATGTGGAACATTGGAACTCCATCTTTGAAGTCTATGTCTCTGACTCGCTCAAATGTGCCTGGCAATGTACAGTTCAAACTCACCACATAGAGATGTGTTGGGTCGTCATCAAGCGTATCATGCGGACATTTTTCTTCGGAAAAAATCATGTTGAAGAGCTGCCACGAACGTGCCCCGTTAAAATGAATGTTATCATGCGACAGCCGTTTGTTTGGTAGCGCTTGATACACAGACGGATCAATCTTATTGTAGAACAGATAGAAAATATAGGGCTCCATTTCTCTATTGGTAATGGTGATCTGGCTGACTTCACTTTCTGGAAGTGTGTTCAGGTACGCATAGAGTTCTTTGTAGCCATACTGGCGATACCACGGCTGGCTCAGCGCCTGTTGGATACTAAATTGATGCCAAGCTTTGGCGGTGTTTCCGAGTGTTGCCACACCAAGAAGTATGATGTAACTGACGATAAGTCCTTTGCCAAGTAGTTCTACCTGTTTTTTTGGTAGGCTGCGTAGTGAGGGTTTTAGTTGATCTATGAGCGATATCACCAGATCAACACTCCACTGCATACCGGTGCCAATAAATACAGCCATTGGAACAAGTAAGAATAAAGTTCTGTAGACATGGGGAATTTCTGCAGTAGTCAGTGAGGCCGCAGCTGGAGCAATTAGCAGCCAAAACGCCATCCATAGATCATATCGAGTGCCGCGTCGTGCGCTGGCAATCAATCCCAAAATAAAGAACGGTAAAAATATCCACAAAAACTGACCAGTTTCTGGGATGCTGGCTCGTTGTGGTTGTGCCCCACCAATGAACAGGTAACTCAGCGATGTGTTGGTAAGATAACTATCCATATAGGTCTGAGCCCATGATAGAGGTTTATTGTGATAGATGTGAGTCAGCGTTGCAGATATGCCGCCTACTCCAGCCCTAAAAGAGGCCTCAGTTCGTTTGGCAGCAACGCCTGGATCAGAAAATAAACTAATTTGGCTGTAGCGTGCGCTGCTTGCGGTGAGTGCCAGGCCAAGACCAGCTATAGTGAGCAAGGCAATGCTAGCTTTCTGGATCCAGTTGGTTTTGAATTGTCCAAGTAAAACTCCAGAAATAAGGATGGCTGGCATGATCAGCCGAGCGGTGTGGTAGGTAAACAAGATTGAAATGCCAAGGAGCAAAAATCCACAAAAGGTGAGCCACCAAGCCACGCTGTGCGTGCGCAGCTTTGGTGTGAACTTTAATGCGACCAGTAATGCCACTGTGAGGGTGACGGCAACACCAGCTTCAATTGCGGTTCGCGAAACTTCCCAATGCCATGGGGTGACGATGAGTACTACTCCAGCAAGTGCGCCTGCAATAGATTTTTTTGTGTCTTTTGGATCGTACAGCAACAAAAAAACCAGCGAAGGGAGTAGTGAGCCAAAAACGGCTGCGGGGAGTCTGGCCGCTTCATGTGTGAGGCCTCTCAAGGCCACAAAAGGGATGGTGAGGTAGGTGTAGAGGGCTGGTTTGTAGTCGTCAAAACTGCGCATGGTCAGTGGCAAAAACTCTCCCCACTCGTCTCGGCCTGTTTCTAAAATTGAATACGCGTTGTAAGCCAGGGCTGCCTCATCTCCAAAAAAACCTGAAGGCAAATTGTTTAGATTAGGGATACGAAACAGTGCAGCAAAGACTGCTAATGCGAGCGCAATGATGAGTGGGTATTGAGGATGAATTTGATCTCGTTTTACGCTTTGAGCGTGGGTTTGTTTTCTTTTAAAAATGGAAAAAGCATTGAACATAGTACCGTAATTATATCCATTAGTGTTGAGTTGCCTAGACAGCAAAAGTGCTGTTCCCCTAACTAGATGTGCAATGGTACAATATCAACCGTAATAAATAGCGATGTATAGATAATTTTCATGATTTTGCCTTTTGAAGCAACACCACCAAAAAAGGGGGATGTTTTTCCCCCATTGCCTGATTTAAAAATGGACTCACCATTTGTTCCTGAATTTGCGCCAGAATTGCATAGATTTCTCAATATGTTGCTTGCTGAAAATTCAATTGAAAATCCAGAAAATGTCGCTCAGTTAGAAAAAGATCTAAAAAAAGTATTTGTGCAATGGGTTAATAAAGGTATTCTTTTTGCAGCTTCTCATACCGATTCTTTAGTATCAGAAATTTTTATTGATCATACTGGGGATGGAGAGATTGGTACTCCAAATATTGCATTATTTCGTAGTAGCACAGAGGTCATGAGATACATTGCAAAAATAGTTTTGAAGAAAGATTGTGAAGCTGGTGAAAAATAACAAAAAGTATTTTTAGTTTCCCCAACATATTTTGGATTAAAAGATGTACTTAATGGTTGCGAAATTGAAGAAATAAAAACATCATTAAATGATGGGTTTGCCATTACAAAAGATGTTATAGGAAAAGTAAAAGAAGCGCTTGAAAATGGAGGTCCTGACGATGTACTTTGGATTTGCAGTCCAAATAATCCAACTGGTATATCATGGACTTTGCATGATTTAGAAGAAGTTCTTAAAAGCGCAAAAGGATATGTAATTGTTGATCAGGCATTTTTAGATAGTATCGATCCAGATAATAAGAACTCAGCGGCTCAATTGATTAAAAAATACCCAAAATTGATTGTAACGAGAACATTTTCTAAAGCTGTTTCACCCAAAAGTGATTTGGATAAAGTCGGAATTGCAATTGCTGATCCGAGTATCGTTAAAGTACTTGAAGAAATGAGAAAAGCAGATAAGATTGCTCTTTCTGAAAAGTCTTTGCGTTTAGCGATTGAATCACTTAAATATGTCCATCAGCTGAGAATGAATGCTGCAGAACTCAAAAGAAAAATAGAATATTTTTATGCACAATTGAAATTAATAAATGAACAATATGGTTTTCTATTTGAAGCTTCTCCAGATAGTGAAACAGGAGTGTTATTGCTAAGGCTTACCATGTCTAGAGTATTGTTTGAATATTTAGAAAAGTATAATGTAGCAGTACTAAATACAAATGAAGATCTAGGTATTTTTGGTGAGTTATTTGTAAGAATTTGCTTAGGTGATTTTGAACAAGTAGTTGCTTTTCTTGACAGGCTCGTAGCAATTGCTAAAGAACTGCAGCCTGCTGCAGGGTAAAATCACCTTTTTGACCTATCATTTTATCCAAACACTCCTTTGAACATGCTCCGTGTCTTTCTTGCTCACAACTTTCGCAACAAATAAACAATGATGGACAGCTTTTTTCGGCACAGTCAATGTAGCGAGTGATCTGAGTATCACAAAAAACACATGTGGAAATGGTTTTTGGATTCACCGAATTTACGCCAACATGAAGCCGTTTATCAAACACAAATAATTCTCCTTCAAAATATTTTCCGCCGGTTTTTTCTGCGTAGACGTGCACACCCCCATGAAGTTGTCGGACATTTTCAAACCCTTGCTCGCGAAGGTATGCAGATGCTTTCTCGCATCGAACGCCGCCGGTACAGTAGGTGACAATTGGCTTGTCTTTATAGTTTTCAATTGTCTTTACGAACTCAGGAAAGTCGCGAAAGGTATCTATCGGTGGAATCACAGCGTTTTTGAATGTACCAATTTTAGCTTCGTAGGCATTTCGCGCATCCAGAATCAAAAAATCCTCATCTTTTTCATACAAATTGAGCAATTCCTCTGGCTCAATATAATGTGCAGTGTTACTGAGAGAAACATCCACCCCCTGTTTTTTTAGACCCAGCGTGACAATCTCTTCTCGCACTACCACGCGCAACTTTGGAAATACCTGCTCGTTTGTACTGGACGTTTTCCACTCAATATCGTTAAATGCGGGATGCTCACTTGTTTGTTTACAATACTCGGCAACATCTTCAGGAAGTCCAGCAAGTGTGCCGTTGATGCCCTCGCTTGAAATCAAAATTCGACCCTTCAAATTGAGTTTTTGACACAGCTCTTTTTGCCAGGTTTTGATTTTTTCTGGAAGCTCAAGCGGGACGTATTTGTAGTACAAAAGTACTGTGTGTTGCATGAACGTCTATTTTACCAGAAAAAAGGGTGAATGCGTGCTTGCTAGTTCTTTGGCAGCTATATCAAGCTTGCAAGACTATGAAAATGTTACGCTGTCTTCCAGAAGTACAGTCCAAATCCAATCAGGCCAATGATTCCCAGTGCTGACACAATGATAAGGATTGTGCGGATGGCGTTGTTTCTGCCTTGATTTGCAGCGATGCGCTCAGATTGTAGTTCACTTGGCAGTGGCACGATTTGTGGCGTTGCGGTTGGCGAAGGAGTTGGGGATTGTGTCGAACCCTGTGATCCTGAATTGCCAGTACTGCTGCCTGTTGTCCCGCCGCTGAGTGGTCTGCCCAAGTTTCCTATAGCACTTGTTGGGCTTGCTGATGGTGATGGACTTGGTGTGCCTGCAGAAGTGATGGTGACTTTAGCGGTTACAGTTGCCGATTTAGTCGCACTAGTGGTTGTAGTTCCTTTTGAAGTAGTGCCGCCAGTTCCAGTAGTGGTAACTTTAGCAGGAGCTGGTTTTTGACATGAGGTATTCTCAATATTTGTAGCTAATCTACAACGGTTGTAGTAACAGGTTAACGATGAGTTACATTCGCGTGAATCTGAACAATACTCGTTGCAACTTCGCTCTAAGCCTTTTTGTGCAGGCACAGTACATTTGTCGTCTTCACGATTGGTGTGTACGCGACATCGGCCTTTGTAACATACAAACTCTGATTTGCATTCGGTGTCGGTAGCACAATTTTCGTTGCAACTTTTTTTATCATTGTTGTTAGTATTGTTTGAATCTGCCGAGATAGAAACTACAAATGATTGATTCACTACAATCGCGGTTGGGCTGTAGCCTTTGTTATGTTCAACGGCAACACTATCAGGACTTGGATACATCGTAATACCAATAGTTCCCGAGCGGCTTGGATTTATAATAATGGAAGCAAATTTTTTAGCACTGGTTTGGGTAGTGAAAATACTTTTACTGCCAGGATTTGACAACATCGTGATGGTGAATTCGGTTCCATCTTTTGTTTCTACCAATGTATTCTTGATAGTCAGTAATTGCGAGTTGTCAGCAATTGTGGTGCTGATTCTATCTTTACTAACTCCAGTAATTAAGCCTTTGACAGTGAATCCCGAAACCAATTTATTTTTGGTATTTATAGACAGATCAATTGGAACGGATTGGCCAGGTTTAATAGTAGTGCTGCCCGTCGTTACGGTAAAATCAACTGTAGAT
The DNA here is from genome assembly GCA_964584245.1 of uncultured Pseudomonadales bacterium. GTDB lineage: Bacteria > Patescibacteriota > Microgenomatia > UBA1400 > PJMF01 > CAZOZK01. Next base: position 6,704 of record CAZOZK010000013.1, read on the forward strand.
GCAGTAGCTGCTTGATTGCGAATATCTTGTTGTGAGCGAAGTGCGTTGATGGAAAGTCCAACAATCGCTATCACAAGCATAGCTATACTGATAAAACTAAGGTATTTTAAAAATGAATTGAGTTTCATAGGTATGCTGTTATCGTTATGATCGGCTCACCAACTCTCGTAAGAAAATATCGTAATCAAGTAAATCTACTTTACAATCTTTGTTTAAGTCTGCGACTGATGGATTAGTACATGCCCCACTGACTGGAGGTGTAGTTGGAGCCATCGAAGCAGATGGTGAAGGGCTAGTACCAGGAGCTTGTTTCACTACGACTGTGTCAGTGTTGCTGCAACTGGTTGTGTTGCTACAAATAAAGGAATAGCTTCCTGCTTCAGTAATAGTTAAGCCTTTGATTTGAGTGCTTGATTGGAGCACAGAAGCTGGTAATGCTACTACTTTTCCGTCTTTAGTCACAGTAAATGATCCACCTGGCAAGTTGCTTTGACCGGTATTTGCAAAACAGTTAACATCAATTCGATCACCGGTATTGAGAATACCCATGTCGGTACCACTCACCCAAGGGTTGTCTGCATTTGCAACATATTTTCTAAATTGTACGTTTACTTCATTGTAGGCACAACTTCCTGTAGATGCTTCTTGTCGAAGATCTTGTGGTGTAGTTGCCAAATAGTATGCTGATGCACCACCCAATACCACAACAATAAATACGAGTAACTTGAGAGCTAAACTGAATGGAGAAGCAGATCGTTTGGAACTTCGTAATTTTGATTTAGCGGCTTGTTTGGTTTTTTTGAATGGCTGTAGCATAGTTCTTAAAATCCATTATAGGGAGAATTTGAGCGGAATGTAAAGTGTCAGTTATTGTTGTTTGCGCTTACCTACATAATACAGAATATTGACTTGCCGATTGTCCTGATTGAAAATTTTTTAATTGTTCTTTATACTCCTTAAATGCATGAAATCCTTGCGCAGCTTTTTTTTTTATTAATTTCTCTAGTAGAACAATTTGGATATGTTGGTATTTGGCTGGGCATGACGATTGAATCAGCAGCGATCCCACTTCCTTCAGAAGCTATTATGGGTTTGGCAGGATACTTCGTGTATCAAGGGAAGTTAAATATTTATTTAGCCGCTTTGGCTGGAGCTGTGGGAAATATCACTGGTTCAACAATTTTATACTCGATAGGTTTATATGGAGGAAAGCCTCAGCTACTCAAGTATGGCAAGTATATTGGTGTGTCTGAAGATGAGTATGACAAGGGTGTTGAGTGGATCAAAAAATATGGAGATAAAGCTGTATTCTTTGCCCAACTCATGCCAATTGTTCGCACCTATGTTTCGCTTCCACCTGGGGTGCTTAAAATGGATTTTAAGAAGTTTATTTTTTATACCTTTACCGGTGCGTACGTGTGGTGTTTCTTCTTAGCCTATGTTGCTATGCGCTTGGGATCTCACTGGGAAGATATCGAAAAATACATGAAGGGATTTCAGTACGTCATAATTGCAGGTATCTTAGTGGGAATTCTGTGGCTTATTTATTACAAAGCTAAAAAACAGCACTACAAGCACAAAAATAAATAGGAGTGGTTTTTTACTGCTGCAGTTGATACGTTCTGTCTCCCAAAAATCCGGTTACTTCGGGGCGAATCAAATTATTTTTGCTGACAGCTGCGCTGTGAATAGTAAATAATCCATACTTTGCATGAATGTGGTCGAGTGCAGTTTGTAGCGCTTCTTTGTGTTGCCAGCTGGGGAGCAGTTGGTGTTGTGCAAATGGTTCAAGCAGTGACAGTCGCACCGAAAATCGAATAATTTTAAAATGAGCAGGCCAGTGTTCGTAGAGTTTGCCCACGTGCTCAAGCAAATCATGCGCGTGGTTGATTGGTGCCTTGAGTGTTATATGATCTGACCAGTACATATTTTGGCCAGTGAAACTCAGGTGAATATGTCTGCCGGCGAGTTTCATGGACCGAACTTTGTCGATAATTTCCAAACAAAGATTATAGATAATACTTCTAATTTCCTCAGGTTTATCGTACAGGCGAAAGCCAGTAATGGATCGCCCAACACTTTGCATGTACGGTTTTTTTGGTGTGTCGATTCGGTCTAATAATTCTGGCTCCTCGCCGTAGGCAATTTTGAGCAGTTCTTTTGCCCAGTATGGGCCAAAATTTTTTGCCAAGTCGTCTTCACTATAAAAGCGGATTTGATACGGATTGGTCACGCCCATTCGTTCGAGTTTTTTGCTGAGTCGGTAGCCAATCCCGCAAATCGAATCAAACGAAATGCTTGCCAAATATGAATCGACATTATCTGAGTTTATTTCCAAGACCGTTCCTTTTGGTGCAATTTCTGAGGCAAGTTTGGCTAGTAGCCGATTAGTGCCGATACCCACGTTTGCAGTTACCACTGGTCCAAGTTCCTGGGCAATTCTTTCTTGAATGTGCCGCGCGAGCAGATGAGGATCTTTGTAGAGATGTTGCGTGCAGTCGCTGATATCAATAAATGCTTCGTCGAGCGAGTAAATATACACATCAGGCGCGATTGTTTGAAAAATTTTCTGGAGACGTTTTGTTGTGTCCAGGTATCGCTCAAAACTAGCGGGGATGCCCAAGAGTTGCGGGCAGAGTTTACGCGCGTCCTTGATTCGCTCACCAACCTTAACTCCAAACTTTTTTGCTTCTTTACTGGCAGCAATAACGCAAGTTCGGCCACCGGCTTTGAGAATAGCAATTGGCTTGTCGCGAAGGAATGGATTTTCCTGCTGAAGCACGGTTGCAAAATACGAGTTGATGTCGACGTGGAGGATTGTTCTTTTCATGAGTTGGTTTGGTACGCTAGGCGATTACTCACTCCAAATTTCTAGTAAGGTCCAGTGCTCGGTGTCTCTATTAAATTCAAGTCGATACAGAGTTTTTTGATCCATAACGCTGTACAGCCTTTTTTTGATACCAGCATCTTTGGTATCATTTATCAGCGTGATCTGAGAAATAGAAATAACGCGTTCTCGCCACTTAAATTTTTTGGGGATGCATTTGCCGTTTGCAAATACGCAGACCACGTCGATAGCTTCAGTAATGGAAGTAAACATACTACTATACTACCCCAATCTAACCCGATAGCGTCAATAGGTAGTTTCGTGCTATCTTTGTGCTTTGCGTGAGGGTTCGAGCAGGATAGAATAGAGCTATGCCACAACGCATGAGTAGCTGGTCGGTGATTATTCCAACTCTTAATGAAGAGAAGACAATTTCGTGGTTGTTACATGACTTGGTATCGCAGACCATACCTCCTGCAGAAGTTTTGGTTGTGGATGGTAATTCCTTGGATGCCACACGCAGAGTGGTGCAAAAATGGGCGAAGGTCTATCCATATATTTCGCTGATTTCAGGAAACAGTCCAGTTGGTGCGCAACGAGATTTGGGTGGCAGAAAAGCCAAATCTACATTGCTCTGTTTTCTTGATGCCGATGTCCGGTTACCCATAGATTTTTTAGAGAAAGCTGGGCAACTATTACAGCAAAAAAATCTCCACACAGTGTGTCCACGATATCTGCCGATCCAATCTCAGCTGGCTCCAAAAATTCGTGCCTCATCTTTTCCTATCAGGTTGGTCTATGCTTTTTTTAATGCAGTTTTTGTATTTGGTCAAAAAAAGCATCCTTCAGGTGCAGGTTCGTGCATCATGACAACTAAATCAGTCTACAAAAAAGTCGGGGGATTTCGCAGCGACATTGTGTGTGATGATATGGCGTATATTCGTGCGGCGGCAACTCTAAAAACCCGTGGGCAATCGAGCTTTGGTATGATTCCACTCACAGTCTTTGTATCAGATAGACGCTGGAAAAAGTACGGATTTTTCCCAACGCTTTTTACCTACATTCATTTGAGTTTGCAGTTTATGAAAAATAATTTTGTCTCACCACAAGAATATGTATATGAATTTGGGAAGTATGAGCAGAAATAATTTACGTGGCCGAGATGCTCGGTTTCGCTACACCATCTTAAGATCACAACTTACACATGCTGCGTGAACTCAAGAATCTGCAATTTATTTAGTTTTTTTCTTGACTTGTGAATTTCTACGGTAGCATCCAACCCATACTGTGACAAATGCTGGATTAATTTTGGCAACACTTGGTCTTTTCGCGGGTGGTACTCAACCAACAAATGCTTGATATGCGTTAGCTCTTTGGTCGCGCTCATAAGCACATCCCATTCTGAACCTTCAATATCCATTTTTACTAAGTCAGCCTTACCTTCTGGGAGTAAATCTAGCAAATCTTGCAGAGTTGTGGCCGGTACTTCAATTGGTGCCATGCCTTCTTGCGCGCCGTTCCACGCATTTGGTCGGATACTAGTACTAGAGAGCCACTCATTTTTTGCATCAGAATATAAGGTAATAGTTTCTCGTCCTTTTGAATCTGGATCCTTACTTGCCGGCACCACCGCGGCGTGAAATACACTTACTCCTTCGAGCCGATTCCATGCCACATTTTCTTCCAAAAATTTGAGATTAATAGGATGCGGTTCAACCGCAATAATAGTTGCTTGAGGATAGGTGTGTTTGAAGTAGTGGGTCGCAATGCCGACGTGTGCGCCAATATCCAAAATTGCTGGATTTGTGCCAAGACCTTCAACATAATACGAATGTGTGTGAAATACTTCATTACTGACTTGGCGCAACTCAGCCAGATGGGTGCCACTGATCTCGTATGAGTGTATTTTGATTTGGTTTTGAGTGTCTTCTGGCATATTTGATTGAGCAGAGTGTTAGAGAACTGTATATAATAAATACCTGTATGAGTAAACAGGCATCACCGTCATTCTACGCCAAATATAGAAAAATGCTAATCAGGCGCGGGAGAGCTATCTTGCGAGCGATTCGTCGTTTCTTCCTGCGCCGAAAAAAAATTAAATTAGCACTTATTATTGGTATCTCACTTTTTTTTCTGGCGATTTTTTCGTATGTGACCAATCCTTTTGTTCGTTTTACCTTGGTGACCGACCCTCACTCAAAAATTGAACTAAACGATGAAGGCGAAATTATTTTTTCGTATGATGAGGGTTTGATTTTGCGTGATGATCCATTTTTGAATCAGTTGGCTCGACTCAAATCTATGTGGCATATTTTGACTAGCCGTTTTAATCCACCAAAACTTGCGCAAAGTCGCACCGTCGATGAAATTATTACCGAGATTCATGATCTGCGATTTGATCCTGAGTTACCGTATTTAATTTCTGGCGATCATTTTAGTGTGTTGTATCCACGATCATTGGGGATTTTTTACCATACATTGTTAGACAGTCGAACTGCGCTCAGCGATGACGACTGGATGCGCCGACAAGTCATTTACGCAAAAACCCTAGCATACGCGCTAGAGGTCTATTCACAATCAAGTGAGTTGAGCACCACAATCGTGCCGATTGGGCCACGATCCGTGGCGTTGTTCCATGTCTATGCGCCTGCATCAGATACGTTATATAGTTTATTGTTTGCGCTCGAGCGTTTGCAAAATCAAGAGTATTTCCAAGAAGTGTATCCGATGGAAACAACAGTTTTGGATTCAGAGTTGTATCCGGTAAAACCACTGGCAACTCAAGATTTAGGTTTAGAATTGTTGATGACACACACCGAAAGTTTGCAGCGACATTTTAAGACCTACATGGATTTGGTCTATGACCCCGCAACTGGGCTGGTCAAAAAAGATCTCAAACTTTCAAGTACCAAAGATATTGTTTGGAGAGACAGTGCATTTTACGATAATGTTATTTTGTGGAAAACACATCAATTAGCGCAACGCCTTGAACTCATTCCAAAAGATGAAGCATTTTTAACAGAGTACAAAGCGCGAATTCTCAAAGCGTTTTGGATTGATGATGTCGGTGTGTTTGCCGAGGATTTGAGTGACGAAGCGCTCGCAGAAAAATGGTATTCAGGTGATTGGCTAATTGCGTATCAAACAGGATTTTTGAATCCTTCAGATCCAGCCGACCGAGTGTATTTAGAAAAAGCGGTGGGGTATATTCGCCGCAATGCTATTGACCAACCATTTGCCATGCAGTTTCACCCTGATCGTCGCCCACAGCGATTGTATCCAGTCGTTCGAATTTCCGCACCAGATTATGGTTCCACGACTATTTGGAGCAACTGGGGCATGGAGTACTCAAAATTACTGCTTCGCTTAGGTCAAGAAACGGGCAATGAATCATACATATCTGCTGCCGAGCGCCAACTTGAAGCCTATACTTTCAATATTCGCCGCTACCGTGGATATCCAGAAGTCTATAATTATCAAGGCGAGGTTTATAGCACCCCGTTGTATCGCAGTGTGTTGCGTACGGGCTGGGTGGTGACTTACGAACAATTGAGAGCTATGTTAGATGTTGATTCTCAAGATAAACAGCAGTTGATTACAGAGCAGAAATTGTTAGATCAAGAAAATCGTTAGTTGATTGTAAAACTAAGCAGAACTAATTCTCGCACTGGTCCTGAAACTCTCCTCAAAAAAATGCCACTGCTGCGCTATAATATATCAAGAATTAAAGACACAAAACCATGCAACTTACTACACAGATTAGACTAGCACTTTCAAAGGTCGTCTCGACTTTAACAGATTCACAAGAATTGTGGATTGTTGAGCCAACGACAAATGCGTCATTTGGTGATTTTACTAGTAACGTTGCTATGCAGTTATTTCGATCGTTGCCCGATGATTTAAAGAAAGCACATTCAAACCCACGCCAGTTTGCATCGGTTATTGTGGAGCAGCTCAAATCAGATTCTGATTTTATGCATGCGGTTGAAAAAATCGAAGTAGCCGGTCCTGGGTTTATTAATTTCACCATAACACCAGAAAGATTGAACACAGAAGTTACATCCATTTTAAAATCAATTTCGGCAGGTGAGTGTGTCAGCGACAACAACGACTTAGCTGAACAGTTCAAAGGCAAAAAAATCTTAGTTGAGTTCACTGATCCAAATCCATTTAAAGAACTGCATATTGGTCATGCCTATAGCAACATTGTTGGTGAGTCTATTGCAAAAATGCTCGAGCACGCAGGCGCAGAAGTCATTCGCGTGTGCTATCAAGGAGATGTGGGCATGCATGTAGCCAAAAGTGTCTGGGGCATGATGAAAAAACTTACCGCAGAACATATGAGCCTGAGTGATTTGGCAGCTAAGCCTCTCGCTGACAGAATTAAATTTTTAGGACAGTCCTATGCAGCTGGCGCCACCGCCTACGAAGAAGATGAGTCTGCCAAGCAGGACATGAAAACCATCAACTTTATTACTTTTGCCGCTGCACAACAACGAATGGTTGAGCACGAGGGCTGGACTCCACAAGTAGATTACGATCAATTTTTGGCTGGTGTTACCTTGGATGTTGCGTTTATCAGCGAGCTCTACCAGGCAGGCCGGGCTTGGAGTTTGGCATATTTTGATGAGATGTACGCCCGACTTGGTGTGAAGTACGAGGACTTCTTTTTTGAGAGTTTGGTTGGGGAGTATGGTCTCAAAATTGTACGTGAATTTTTGGCCAAAGGTATTTTTAAGGAAAGTCAGGGTGCAATCATTTTTCCTGGCAGTGAGTACGGACTGCATGATCGGGTGTTTGTAAACGCACTAGGGCTACCAACCTACGAAGCAAAAGAACTGGGTTTGGCGCCAGAAAAATATCGACGCTATCACTACGATTTTTCTATTATTATCACAGGAAATGAAATTAATGAGTACTTTAAGGTTTTGATCAAAGCCATGGAACAAACCCATCCAGAACTTGCGGCCAAAACCAAACATATGTCGCACGGTATGGTGAAGTTGCCAGAAGGAAAAATGTCGAGTAGAACTGGCAATGTTCTCACAGCTCCGTGGTTGCTCGATGAAGCACAGTCGCACGTGGTAACTTTGATGAAAGAAACCAGACCAGAATGGACGCAGGAAGAGCGCGAGCAAGTTGCGGTTCCAGTCAGTATCGGCGCAGTTAAATATGCGTTTTTAAAACAGGCCATTGGTGGCGACATTGCGTTTTCTTTTGCTGATTCCTTGAGTTTTTCCGGCCAATCTGGTCCTTATTTGCAGTACACCTATGTGCGCTGTGCCAGTATTTTGGACAAAGCTAGAGAGGCAGGAATTAAAGTTGATGATGTTAGTTTGAGTGATAGTGAGAATTCAGCTGTTGTTGTGCCCGCGGCTGTCCCACTTGTTCGTTTATTAGTGCAGTATCCGTTAATTATTGATACCGCAGTGCGCGAATGTGCTCCGCACCATATTGCCCTATACGCATTTGAACTGGCCCAAGCTTTCAGCATTTTTTACGATCAATCGCCTATTGTGCAGGAACCAGACGTCGCCAAACGAAGCTACATGCTCGCCGTTGTGGTGAGCACTATGCAGGTGTTGAAGCATACTCTGAATTTGTTGGGAATTGAGACGGTAGAGAAGATGTAGCGATTGTATTTTGCCACTTCAATTCCAATTTTAATACGGTGGAATCAAGTGTTGTTTGTAACTATTGTCATCACGTAGGTATTGCCATTGATCGATCTGTGTCACTGTTAAAATGTGACCCGTCACGATTAGCACTAACATACTCAACCCGATTACAGCAAATAGTGTATGTTTTTTTAGGTCTAAAATTCCCATCAAAACTATTCCACCAACACCCACCATCCAGATGCGTTGCAATAATGCTTGCCATTCAAATAGTTGAGTATCTAAAAGATAAAATAAACCAGTTCTCATTGGTAAAGTTACAAGTAATGCTATTAATGCAAGTCCCCACCAGGATTTATTTTGCCAGACCCAATTGGCGAGTGCTCCGAGGGCGATAGCAAAAATTGGATAAAAGGTGATTTGGTACCAGCCATGTGTGACATTTTCACCGACACTGATCAACAAAAATCCCCATATTGCGAGCCAAATTGCTCCCCACCAAAGCTGCCATTTTCGTAAAGATTTTTTTGAAGTTTGAACAATCCAAATTGCAACAGCGATATGACCTAACCAAGTCCATGGATCATAAAAAATACGATTAATGAGCATTGGTCTCCACAGAAAAGAATTGTACAAGTTAGCTAATCCCGTCCCACGTTGTGTTTGTGCAAACTGGACTTGCCACCACAAACCAAAATCATAGTTAGCTGCGTACAGCATCCAGAGTAGTACTCCACATATCAATCCCAGTATCGCGGGCTTCCATAGAGACCGCCAGTCTTTCTGAGACAACAGCACCAGCACGCTCGCGAAACCTATAGCCAAACCAATTATTTTTGTTAAGGGAAGTAGTGCATGTAAGAGTACAATTAAAAAAACTTGCCAGCGATTTTTACTAGGCAATTGTAATGTTATTGCTAATAGCAACATCCAGGTTATCAACAAATTTTCACTCACTACTAATCGATTTAAAAATACCCAGGCTGGTACCGTGGCAAATAAGCTCAAACTAATAATTTTTTGAGTCTGACTAATTGGCATTTTCCAAAGCCACCATGCAAACAAAATGACATTGATAGTGCCGAGAAAAACCATAGGAGCTCGAATTAGTTTGATGGAAGAAAGTTGTTTCCACTCTTGTCCCACAAGAGTAACCATTCCCCCAGGAATCAATGAAAACAACGGAGGATGATCTAGAGCTGGTTTGACCAACCTAAATGTCGTATATCCCCACGTAATTTTTTCAGCATCTGTGTACGCATCGAAATATGACCAGCTAACAGGCCGCCCTGTTTGTAATAAACTTGCTCCCAACAATGTCCAAGCTGTTTCGTCATTTGTTTCACCACCAATGGGGAAATCCCAGTAATTATAAAGGCGTAATCCAGCACCAAGCACAATTAAAAATATTAAAACACCGAGTAGCCAAAAATGTTTATTTAATTTCACAAAAATTATTGTATCAGAAACCTATGCTGTTTCGTTTCAAAAAGTTATACGCAACAATAGTAATGCGTCATTTTATTTTTATACATTAACTCAACCCCAACTCATGCTCAATATTGAGCAAGCGGTTGTATTTTGCCACGCGTTCGCCACGGTCGGGTCCGCCGAATTTGCACTGAGCGGTGCCAAGGCCGACAGCTAAATCTGCAATCGTGTCGTCATTAGTTTCACTGCCTCGATGGGAAATAATGCTTGGCATGTTGTGTGCAGCTGCAAGGTGAACAGCATCAATGGTCTCAGTAATCGTCCCAATTTGATTAATTTTAATCAACGCGGCATTCATTGACTTTAAATCAATTGCTTTTTGGATGCGGGTAGTGTTTGTGGTGACTAAATCATCTCCAACGACCTGGCAACGGCCACCATTTCGAGCTACAAATGCACTCCAGTCCTCCCAAGACTCTTGGTTAAATGGATCCTCAATTGAGTAAAGCGGATAATTTTCGATCCAGCCAGAAAGCTGATTTGCCCACTCGCCAGCGCTCAGTGTGCGATTATTTTCACTTTGCAAAACGTACTTGCCATCTTCATAAAATTCAGATGCAGCAACGTCCAACGCCAAGGTAAATTCTTCTTCTGGTTGATACCCTGCAGAAGAAATTGCTTCAATAATTAAATCGAGCGCTTCTTCGTTAGATTGTAATTGAGCAGGAGCGTATGCACCCTCAAAGCCAACGCCAGTATCATAATTTTTGTCTTTCAAAATTTTGCCCAGGGCATGAAAAATCTCGGATCCAGCTCGAAGCATCTCAGAAAAAGTTGGGAAGGCTTCGCGATTTGGGCGGACCATAAATTCCTGGATATCTGTTGCCCAGTTACCATGTTTGCCTCCTTCCATAATTAAGATAAGAGGCTGAGGAAGTTGCA
>CAZOZK010000014.1:0-16806 GCA_964584245.1 uncultured Pseudomonadales bacterium
GACCACATTTTTTACTTGATGAGCCGCGGCTTGCGCCGCGACCAAGCCGAACAAATGATTGTGGAGGGGTTTTTAGAAAATTAATGTTATCGAGTAGCTGTCCAAATTGTTGTATTTTCTTGATTTCTAATTGTTTCAGATTGTTTTTTAGGTGTATCCTTAGTCATATACGTTACCTGGATATATTTTTCACCATCATCCTCAGGGGGAAAAATTGTAAACTCATATCCTTTAAAATCTGATTGAGTCATTAATGTCCAAAAAGTATTTTGTTTCCTGATAAGATCTCCAAGTCCATCTCGAGCAGCTAGCTTAAAAAAAACAATAAGATGAATATGAGTAGGATCAGAATCTTTTGTTTGAGATCCATTGTTCAAAATTTGTATTTTTTCAACAGCACATTCCTTTAGTAGTACATTGCTGTTTTTAAGAAAAAAATTTTGTAATGAATCAGCCATGCTGATTTCAACATTTGGAGTGCTGGGTTCTGTCCTAATTTCATTATGTAACATACCCAGATTATATACTTATTTGTATCTAATCTAACCAACATTCTAAATGTGTATTCTATAAACCTGCATGATTTTTTGCTTTTTCCCGACTAACCTATTAGTAATATATATAAACAAGGAGTGCCCTATGACAGAAAGAACAATATCCGTTGTTATCGGTAAAGGTGAAAATCTTAGTGGCTTTCAGCAGAGAACTCAAGAGTTTCTCAAAAGATTTATGAATATTTGGACTACTCCCATTTTTGAAACCATTACTAGTCTTGGTACTACTTTAAATAGTGGAAAGTACAGTGGTATACGTTTAGAATCAATCAAACTTTCACAACTCGATACTGTTGAAAAAATACTAAAATCTCTTGTTAAAACACTTGGGGAAAAATCTGTAATAGAACAAGTTGAGGGAGAATTTGGTCCTGAATTTCAAGTACTATTTACCCCAGATACTGAGACAGAAAGCTTTATAAATTTTTACATTGCAACCACAGCTCATACATTGGGTATGGCTGTCGATTTTGATTTACCAGGTTTTTAAATGCCCTCATTTGTAAAAAATGACAGTATAAACTGGTATATGTCGTATTATTGGGATATTTTCATTCTCCAGATCTGACCCACTCCCACCATCCCAAAATTTAGGCCTATAGTATTGACAATTACACATTTGGTGCGTATAATACTGTCCATTAAAGAGTTACGTGCAAAAAACTCTTTCTACTATAAAGCATAGTAGCAAAGGGCACATACACATCCACTCTTTATTTTTAAGCCATTGAAAACTCGCAAGAGTGACAATACGCTTAAGTTCTTTAACAAGGTGAAGTAAAAGATTGTAGGAACCTTTATTGTGTACCCATAATCTGTGAATTGATTATAGTGGCAGACTGCACAACCTGAGTATGAAGCAATTCGTGCTTAGATTGTGCAGAATTTTCTGCCATCTTTAATCGATTAAGGAGAAATTTTACATGTTACGTTTAGCAGCAATTCTAGTGTCACTTTTCACTGTGTTTGGATTTTTCAACGTGGCTTCGGCCGAGGAAGAAATTTTCCCACAATGCTCCTATGTGGAGTGGCGTGATCAAAATGGAAACCTTTTTTTTGAAATACAGGCTGATTTTGTCTTTAACGAGTTTTTCGTTTCAGATAACAGCACAAACATAGAATATTGGGTTTCAGAGGCAATGTGGGATGGGCAGAACTTCCGTTCTGACCTATATTGGATTTATACTTTTATGAGAAAAAATACGGCACTTGAACGTACCCATTTATTCTCATTACTAAGTATAACTTCAGAAGCTGATTATATTTTTCTAAACGAATATACACTAGCAACGCAAAATGCATCCAAATTTGAACTCATTGAAGAAACAGATTGGATTAAACTGAATAACTCAGCGTATCAGAACACATTTATGATACAAAGACCACAATCAGGAAATACTGCAAGCATTCAATTGAGACTGGTAGGAGGCAATTTAGCTCCTCTCGGTCAAATTGAGTTACTTCCCTTCAATCAAGTCGAAGGGACCTATATTCGTTGTAACCTGTAATATTCTGGCGGGCCATCTCCCTTTTGGGCAGTTTGACCCGCCGCCATTTTTTCTCCTTTAAAAAACACAATTACTTCACCTTGTCTGTTTGTGCGTAGCACCTGATGAGACTTGGGAAGTTCAAGTCGAAAACAGAATTTTTACTCCAGCCTTGTTATAGCCTTCACCTGATACAATACTCATATACTAATTGATGTATTAGCAATCAACATATGAGTTTTAATCCGAGTCAAGTTCGCCACGATTTTCCCATCCTGTCACAACTCGTGCATGGTGTGCCGTTGGTGTACCTAGACAGTGCGGCGACGTCGCAGAAGCCACGGCAGGTGATTGATGCCATTTCCAACTATTACCAGACCAACAACGCAAATGTGCACCGTGGAGTGCATGCCTTGTCAGATGCCAGCACCACGCTTTTTGAGGACAGTCGCGCGAAAGTTGCGGCTTTTTTTGATGCATCTCCAGATGAACTGGTGGTAGTGCGAAACACCACCGAGGCGATCAATGGTGTCGCGTATGGTTGGGGGATGGATCATGTGGGTGAGGGTGATGTGGTGATTGCCACGCTCATGGATCATCATTCGAGTTTTGTGGTGTGGCAGCAGCTGGCTGCGCGCACGAAAGCAATCTTTGAGGTGGTGGGTGTGACGGATGATGGCTTGTTGGATCTGGATCATTTGCAAAAATTGGTGGAAAAATATACAAGTCGCATAAAAATAGTTTCGTTTACGCATGTTTCCAATACGTTGGGGACTGTTGCAGATGTGGAGCAAGTAGCGGGTGTGGTTAAGAGAGCCGCGCCGCAGGCGCGGCTCTGCCTCGACGCAGCCCAGTCAGCCCCCCACATGCCCGTATCATTTGCCAAACTCAAAAAGCAAGGCATCGACTTCATGGCAATCAGCGGTCACAAAATGCTCGGCCCCATGGGCATTGGCTGTTTTTTTGTTCGTCAGGAGTTACTTGGAGGAGAATCCCCCGATTCATCCGAAATGAAACCATGGCTCTTTGGTGGTGGCATGATCGCCAGCGTCTCTCCAGAAAAAACGATATTTCACCCAGAAATTCACGAACGCTTCACCGCTGGAACTCCAGATGTTGCAAGTTTGGTCGGTTTGGCTGCAGCCTGCGACTACCTAACTCAACTTGATATGAATCAAGTGGCCGAGTACGACAAATCACTCGTCGCCTACACAATTTCTCAACTTGCCACGAATCCCCGCGTAAAAATTATCGGCCCGATAGATGAGAACAAACGTTTAGGTTCAGTTGCGTTCATCTACGAAGGCGTTCACGCCCACGACGTGGCGCAAATTTTGGACAGCCAAGGCGTCGCCGTGCGCTCCGGCCACCACTGCACCATGCCGCTGCACACCCATTTTGGCTGGCAGGCAACCGTGCGCGCCAGTTTCAACGTCTACACCACCACTCAAGATATTGATGTCCTAGTAGCAGGACTCAAAAAAGTAGATGGGATTTTTTCGCTAAGCTAAACCACATTCACTACTAAACGCCTATGTCAGATTTATACCGAGAAATTATTTTGCACGAAGCAGCGCATCCCCAGAAAAAAGGATCGCTTGCCCATTTTACGCACGAACAAGATGAGACAAATGCTAGTTGTGGCGATAAAGTAACGGTCCAACTAACTCTCGAAAACGATCGAATCGCGCAAATTGCTTGGCAGGGATCCGGCTGCGCAATCAGCCAAGCCAGCATGAGTTTGCTAGCGGCTTTTGTGGAAGGAAAAACTTTAGAAGAAGTCGAAAAAATATCCAAAAATGATGTATTAGATCTGCTTGGTCTCGAGGAAATAACTCCTGGCCGAGAAAAATGCATGTTGCTGGGTTTGCGCGCGCTGCAGGTCGCCCTCAAACATGATATAACTACAAAATGATGACTTCACCTGCACAAAGCACCTCCCTGAAAACTGCACAGGAAATCACCCACATTTTTGTTGGATCGGCGAATCCGGTCAAAATTAATGCAGTTGTTTCGGCGGCCTGCGAAACTTGGCCAACTGTTCAGATTATTGGTCATGATGTGGCTTCTGGCATTTCTGCGCAGCCAATTGGTGACGATGAAACCAAAGAAGGTGCACGAAATCGTGCCAAGGCGGCTTTACAATTAGGTCTCACACAAAGTAAGGTATCCCCAGAAACAACCCTAGGCGTCGGCCTCGAAGGCGGTGTGGTCAAACTGGATGATGGTTTGTACTCGACAGTCTGGGTGAGTGTTATGGATTCGCAAGGCAACTTGGCGGAATCTAATGGCGCGCGTTTCAAGGTGCCCGAACCAATCGCCGCGCTTATACTCGAAGGTGGGGAGATGGGTCCGGTTGTGGCAAAATTGGTTGGCGTTGCAAACGTTCGCCAAAAACAGGGTATGATAGGAGTTATCACTAACGGCTTTGTGGATCGGACTGAAGAGTACACAGGTATCACAAAAATGGCGCTCGGATTGTGGTATGGTAGAGATTGGTTTACCGCTGTAGAAAAGTCGTAGATTAGCCGCTTAAAATAATATCTAAACGAAAATTATGTCACAATTAACCCTTCAACCACCCAAACTATTTACCGCGCGGCTCACTGAAAAAAATGAGTTCAACGCCAAGTACCATCAATTCCATTTTGAGTTGTATGGTGAGCAGAATTCTCTCAATTTTAAGTCGGGCCAGTATGTCTCGATTCAAGTCAGCGAGCGTGGTGATCGCCGCCCGTATTCAATCTCTAGTTCGCCAGAAATTACTCACGGTTTTGAGATTTTACTTGATGTATCGCCCCAAGGTATGGGCAGTACGTATTTGAGCAACCTCAAATTTGGTGATTCAATCAAAATCTTGGCCCCTATGGGTCGATTCACCCTCGATCCAGCAACCGATACCCACAGCAAACCTGCAGTTTTTATTGCGACAGGTTCTGGAATTGCGCCATTCAAGTCTATGCTCCATGAACTATTGCAGATTAAGCAGGCACGGTTGGTTCAGGATCCAGATCAAAATGAGTTTGCCCCGCGCGAAATTACGCTGCACTGGGGGATGCGCTACGCCCAAGATCTATTTTGGCTTGATGAAATGGAAGAGTTTATGGACAATTTTAGCAATTTTCATTTCAACCCAATGTTGTCACAGCCTGGTCCAGACTGGAATTTATCTCGAGGTCGGGTGACCGATGTCCTGCAAATTAGCACGCTACCAGAAGACGCCGACTATTACATTTGTGGCAGCCAAGCCATGATTGAATCAGTGCGCGAAGTGCTCCAAAACCGCGGAATTCTTGAGGCAAAAATTCATTACGAGAAGTTTTATTGAGGATTCATTCAATTGTCGCTTAGCTTTCAATGATGATACAATAATGACCTTATGACCAGCTCAGATAACTTACCACTAGATCCCGCTGCAGATCCAAAAGATCCAGCAATCGATCCTTCATCCAAAAAACCCTTTGAGTACGAAAAAATGGTGGGCAAGTATCATGTGCGAGTCATCAACGAAAAATGTATTGGTGCAGCCAGCTGTGCAGCCATTGCACCAGGCACGTTTATGATGAATGAAGAGAATATTGCAGAAGTCATTTCACAAAATGGGGATGCAGATGACATCAAGCTACTCGGCGCGCAAAGTTGCCCAACCGCGGCCATTATCGTAACCGATACAGAAACTGGCAAACAAGTTTGGCCAGTCGAAGACGAATACTAAATTTGAATACTAAAGACAAATAGTAAAAAGTAACAGCTAGTTGTGGAGCACACCGATTCTGTGTTATATAGTTTGTATGAAAAATATTCCTTTACTCCTTGGCACCATTTTTGGCACACTACTTTTAGTACTTGGTGTGGCTGTATTTTTTTCAAACTCAGCTCCAAAAACTGAAGATTTAGCACCAGTTGATCAAGCACTCCTAGTTGGCGAAAATCCCCATATTTCCGGCCCAGAAAACGCGCCAATCACCATTGTGGAATTTAGCGATTTCCAGTGTCCAGCTTGTCAAGCAACGGCACCTTTCATAAAGCAAGTTGCTAGTCAGTATCCAAATGATGTCCGCGTCATCTACCGACATTTTCCTTTGAGTTCAATTCATCCATATGCCCAAGTTGCTGCCGAAGCATCTGAAATCGCTGCAGTAGAAGGAAAGTTCTGGGAGTATCACGACCTCTTGTTTGATCGCTTTGATACCTGGACAAAACTCAAGTCAAACGATGAAGTCCAGAAAGCTTTAGTAGCCTTTGCAGGCGAGTTGGGCATTGACACTAAACAATTTCAAGAGAAAATACAATCAGGTGAGTATACAAATGCAGTCTTAGAGGACGTATCTGTAGCAAACTCACTCAAAGTTAATGGAACACCAACATTATTTGTTAATGGGCAAAGGCTATCTGCCCCAAATCAGTTACCAGAAGTGATTGAGGCCTTGCTCGCTAGTACATCAGAACAATCGACAGAAAGTTCAGAAAACTCTGAACAATCAACCGAAGCCTCTGCGAGTACATCACAAGCAACCAACGAATAACCAGGTGTAACCGATTGAAGTAATACAAAAGTAGAAGGGCACTATGAAACGTTTCTTACCATTTATTTTTCCAGCAGCAGCATTGTTGGTAGTTTTATTCTTGATTTATCGCTGGTACAGCCATAACACAGCTGGTATTGGCCAGATTAGTGAATTTGCAGAAGGCATCGAAATCGAAGAGCTTACTGCAGATGAACAAAGTGGTGTCATCAAAGGACTTGGAGATATTTCTACCGTAACTTTGGAAGCAGTTTCTCAAACAGAAGGTGATCAAGAAGCAATGAGTAGTATGTCTGGTCAAGTTCGCTACGAAATTTCTGATGGAAAAGTCAGATTCAGTGTCACCGCAATGCTCCCAGAGCTGGAAACTGGTTTTTACCAAGTATGGTTGAAAGCAGTTGATTCTGATGCAGTGCGACGAGCATTCATGCTTGAGTTAAGTAAAGCTGGATACATCGGTAGCGCAGCTATTTCACAGGACACATTGCCATTTGAAGTCATCGTTTCACGCGAAATCAGTGAAGTAAACGCTCCTTCAAACACATTGCTTAAAGGAATGATCCAGGCTAAAGATAGCCAAATGAACTAAAAATAGGGATTTTACTACTTGAAGTAGTCCTCGAGTATGATAGTCTTAATTAACAATAATAAATAAAGGAGAGATATGAAAGCTTACTCATACACAAACTCAAAAGGTCAGACCTACTATCTGCACACTCGCGAAGTGACCTTGAAAAATGGTCGAAAACAACGAATTTTCTTCTTCGCACGTGACGTCCGAGAAGGCGCATTAGAAGAAGTTCCAGCTGGCTACGAAGTCATGGAAACCAAACGAACTGGTATGCCAGTTTTGAAGAAATCAGTTGCTAAATAATTTTTGAACTGAATTTTAAGAAAGCCCTCGCACCACAAGTGCGAGGGCTTTTTGGTTAAATGATACAATAAGCCATACCCACCCATGAACATACATCCTGTTCTCACCGTTGATCAAGCCTACGACTGTCTCAAGAACGTCATTGATCCAGAATTACATATCGATATTGTTAGTTTAGGCCTCATTTATGACGTGACGGTGACAACCATCCAAAAAGAGGACGGTCCACATACGTTTATCCACATTCTCATGACGCTCACCACGCCAGGCTGCCCATTAGCGGGTGTGTTTGGCCAAATGGTAAAAGACCAGTTTGTTGACATTGAGGGCCTGGATCCGCATAAGGATATTGAGGTTGAATTAACATTTGATCCCCCATGGTTACCTGATATGATGAGTGAAGAAGCGCGAGCAGAGTTAGGGTTATAGTTATTTTTGGGAGGCATGACTATGCAAGATACAGATCAAGTAATACACCAAACCGAGATTTTTTTAGGTGCCGATCATGGCGGGTTTGAACTCAAAGAGCAGATTAAAGCCTGGCTCCAGACTGAGTTTGCCCAAAAAGACACGCTCAAAGTCACCGACCTTGGTGCTCACACCTTTGATGCTCAAGATGATTATCCAGAATTTGCTTTTGCAGTGGCGGAGTCGGTGGCCCAAACGAGCAAAGAATCTTCACAGCCTGCCTTTTCAGTGCATCAACCAGCCTACGGCATTTTATTTTGCAGATCTGGTGGTGGTATGAGTATCGCCGCTAACAAAGTCCAGGGTATTCGAGCAGTCCCAGTTTACACCATTAAAGAAGCCCAGCACGCTCGCGAGCACAACGATGCTACAATCATCTCGGTTTCTGGTGATTGGAACTCGCTGGATGAAATCAAAGCAATAGTGACAACTTTTTTATCTACACCATTCTCACAAGAAGAACGTCACATTAGAAGGCTCAAAACTATTTTGGCCTACGAACAAAAGTAACAGCAAAAACTAGCAACAAAAAATTACATCAAAAAACTATGCACAACGACGCATCAACAGAACAATACGACGACACTCAATTCATAATTTATCCTGCTGTGTTGACGGAATCTATACCAGAAGCGCAAAGCCAAGTTATGGCAATTGCCTCGGTGCCAAAAATTCGCACAGTCCAAATTGATATTATTGATGGCCAGTATGTCGATAACGTCACGATTACCCCAAGCGATTTGCCAGAGATAGATTTTGCTGAGATGAGTTGCGACTTGCATCTCATGACCGAAGAGCCGCTCGATTTCCTGCACGAGGCCATTGCTCTGCGCGAGTCGATTCCGGTACGGGCGGTTATTGGCCAGATTGAACGGATGAGTCATCAGCGCGATTTTCTGCTTTCTGTCAAAGAGCAGAACTGGGTGCCAGGTTTGTCGCTCGACCTATACACACCGATTGAAGAAATTGATGAAGATGTGTGGGATACTGTAGATATTGTGCAGTTGATGGGTGTGCAGGCCGGATTCCAAGGCCAGGATTTTAACAAAATGGTTTTAGAAAAAATCAAAGAGTTACGAGCAGTAGCCCAGCAACACAGCCGCCCAATCGAAATTATCACAGATGGCGGCGTTTCGCTCGAACTTGTCGAGAAACTCAGACGCGCCGGTGCGAACAGCGCCGTGGTTGGAAGCGATATCTGGGATCAAGAAGACGTGCTTTTTGCAGTTTCGCAATTTTTGGATTAGATCGATAATTTTGATTAGCCTGCGTTCAAAAAATGTAGTAAAAATGAAAGGTTCTCTCATCACATGAAACAAAATATTACCATTCCAAAATATAAACAAAATTGCACTATCACCAATATTGCCATTTTTGGCAGCGCGGATGTCGATGAAAATCATCCCCTCTATCAAGAAACCTTTTCAATCGCGCGTCGTCTGGCCTACGAGGGCAAAGTGGTGGTAAATGGTGGTGGTCCAGGTGTGATGGACGCGGCTACCAAAGGGGCGCAATCTGCAGGAGGAAAAACAATTGGGGTTACCTTTTACCCTGCGGACATGCCCGAGTTTGAGGGTCGCTACTACAAAAACGTGGTGGACAAAGAATTTAAAACCGTTTCATATGTTGAGCGCATGTTTAAATTGATGGATGAGTCCGATGCATTTATCTGCGTGCAGGGCGGAACGGGTACACTTTCCGAGTGGGCGACAGCCTGGTTGCTGGCGCATTTGCATTATGGAAATCACAAGCCATTGGTGCTGTACGGTAAGTTTTGGCATGAGGTGATGGCCGTGATCAACGAACATTTTTTCTTGACAGATAAAGAGAATGAGGTCTATAAAATCGCTAACGATCAGGATGAATTAATTGCTGCGCTCAACGAATTCGAAAAAGACTTGGCTGTTCGCTGCGAGCTGCCGGTTCGTGAACCAATTACTAGTTAAAGCTCACTACAAAATCTGCTACCATGAAGCATGGCTCAAAAGAGGATTCTTACTATTGGATCAGCGTTGGTTGATGTATTTATCTCGTCTGATCAGTTTGAAATTACTCGGGCAGATCAAGAAATTTTTACTACCCGTAGTACTGGCGGCAAACTTTCTGTTGATAGTTTTAAGATCAAAACTGGCGGTGGCGGCGGGAACACTGCGGCGGGTTTTGCCAAAATGGGATTTGAGGCCAGTTGTATTGCTGAGCTTGGCAACGACGAATTGGCGGATATTGTTACATCTGATTTACAGAAATATGGTGTGAGTGTTGATGGGCTTATTCATGAACAGGATGAAGAGACTGGTGGTTCTGTTTTATTAGTCGCTAAAAGTGGCGAGCGAACTGCTTTGGTGCATCGTGGTGCTGCGGCGCAGCTGGATCCTGCTGACATTTCTGCAGAGAGTATCAAAAATCAGGATTGGATTCACCTTGCAAGTATTGCCGGGAGAACTCAAACCATTCAGACAATTTTTGGTTTGGCAGCTGAGTATGGTGTGAGCATTTCTTGGAATCCAGGACAGGCAGAGCTTGAAGCCATGATTGAAGACGCTGATTCATTTGTAGCCAAGGCAGCGAAATTTGCAGATTCTCAGACGCATCCAGTCAAAATTTTATTACTTAATAGAGAAGAATGGGATTTTATATCTCCAATCCAAAAGGCACTCAAATCAATTGTGCCCCTGATTGTAATTACCGATAGCGTACGCGGCGGACAAGTTTTTGAGCTCGGTCAAGATAAACCAGTTGAGTATCAGGCACAAAAAGTGGAAGCTGTGGATAATACCGGCGCCGGCGATGCATTTGCGGTGGGATTTGTGACCGCGCATTTGCTCGATCATCCTATTGAGACTGCAATAGAATGGGGCAAAAAAAATGCTGCAAGTACTGTGCAAAGTATTGGCGCAAAAGATGGTTTGCTTACACTGTCTGAAATAGCGTAAAATAGAGAGGTCGCCGATTTGTTACGTCTGTACGAACGGTTCCAACTATGAGTGATTACAAATTGATTCTCCAGCAAGAAATTCAAGGCCTACGCATGAAGGTTGAGGATGCCAATATCCCCGAGGAAATTCGAGTCAAAGTCCAAAAAGATATTATTGCTTTGGAGCGATCGGTCGAACTTGGCAGTTACGACGAAAAACATGAAAAAGTTTCCAGATACATTCAGTGGATTTTACAAATTCCTTGGGATGTTGAATCTGAAGATACGCTGGATCTGCAAAAAACCAAAGACGTGTTTAATAAACACCACTTTGGCATGCAAGATGTGAAAGATCGTTTTTTGGAGTATGTTTCGGTGCTGAATCTGCGCAAACAAAATTTTGGTGGCGAGCAGTTTCGCGCGCCCGTGTTGTTGCTTGTGGGTTTGGTTGGAACGGGAAAAACCACATTTGCCTATTCGTTGGCTGAAGCACTCAATCGAAAACTGGTCCGTATTCCTTTTGGCGGCATGGGGGCAGCAGATGAACTTCGTGGCAGCTCCCGTTTGGTGCTTGGATCTGAACCGGGTCGAATCATAAAAGGCATTTGCGAAGCTGGCGTCCGTAACCCAGTTATTTTGCTTGATGAAATCGACCGTGTAGCCAAAGAAGCGAACCGCGACATTATGGGTGTGTTGGTCGAGTTGCTCGATCCTGCCCAAAATCATGCATTTATGGATAGATATGTTGATTATCCTGTTGATTTGTCGCAGGCAATCTTTTTGGCCACGGCAAACAACACCAATGATATTGCTACCGCTGTGGTAGATCGTTTGGAGCGGATTGCGATGCCGTCATATTCTGATCAAGAAAAAATTGTAATTGCACGCAAATATATATTACCAACTTTGTTGCGCGATTCTGGTTTACGACCAGACCAACTCCATATTTCTGAGGAGTTGTGGCCAAAGATGACTCGGCCACTTGGCTATGACATGGGTATTCGTTCGCTACAACGCACTCTCGAGGGAATTGTGCGAAAATCAGCTCGAATTATTGTCGAAAAAGGCTATCCCGAAGTCCACGTTACCCCTCAAAATGCAAATATTTTCATGCCGCAGTACTAGAACATACTAGTTCATGCTACTATAGCCATATGAATTCCGCGAATGCTGCACATCAAAGTGAACAACTGGCTGAGTTGTATGCGTCTATCGAAGCGCAAGCTGCACAACAAGCACTTCCTCTGGCCAAGAAAGCAGAAGATATAGTTCCTGGAGAAGGCTCTCCAACCGCCCAAGTCCTTTTTATTGGTGAGGCACCTGGAGAGCAAGAGGCTAAACAACGACGGCCGTTTGTAGGAAGATCTGGTCAGCTGTTACGAAAACATATCTCACAAATTGGTTTGGATGCGCAGCTTTTTTACATTGCCAATGTGGTCAAAGTGAGGCCACCGGAAAATCGTGATCCCAGCTTAGACGAGATTGAGGCCTATCGGCCATTTTTAGAAAAAGAGATTGAAATTATCTCGCCACGCTTAATTGCAACTCTAGGTAGATTTAGCATGGCAGCTTTTTTGCCAGATGTAAAAATTTCTCAGGTTCATGGCCGACTTCATAAAGTGACGTATAACGGCGTCAAGTATTTCGTGTTGCCGTTGTATCATCCGGCGGCGGCGCTGAGAAATGGCAATATGTTAGCATCTTTTCAAGAGGATTTTAAAAAAATCCCCAAAATTTTGGAGTGGATTGAGCAGCAAAAATCATCGGTTTCTGAAAACAAAAAACCATCAGATGACCAAACACAAAATCTCGAGAGCGAAATCCTCGCAACTTTGCTACAATGAGGAGTATATAGAGGCGAATCTAGATTAAAACGATATATGATTTCATTTTTATTTTTAATTCCATTATTAGCGATTGGCACATCAATTGGGATATATCAACTCAACGGGAAAAAAGAAGTACTCAAACTTGATTTGGTACAATTTTTTTACGCATTTGTTCTGGCACCCATTCTTTTTGTGTGGACTAAAAGTGTATTATTTTTCATCTTAAATTCTGAGGTAACTATTTCACTAACCGACGGTGAAATTTTTCTATTTGATACCATGTACAGCACACTTTTTATATATGTGTTTGCTTTTATTGTGATGCACTCACTTACCAAAAGTATTAATCTCAAAGTTGGACGAGATCCATTTCACGATATTTTTAAACATTCGGAATATTTTCATTTGTGGATTTCTCACGTAGTAGCATTTTTGGGAATTGCGGTATTGGTAAGTATTTTAGGGTTAGTAAATAGTATTTTTCCTCTGGAGTTAGCATTGAGTCATTATTTTGTCTATGGATTTAGTGTTTCAGGGTTTCTGAGCGGACTGGGAATTTTTCTTGGCATTTGGTTATCTGATCCAAAACAAGAGCGCGCTGATTTTATGCGTCTCATGAAAATTATGTATGGTGTATTTTTGATTTTGCATATTATTTTTTATTTTGTATTTAGTCCTGGATTTGATACAAGTCATGCAATATATTGGTCAAGCTCATCACTATTTGCAGCATTTGTCATCTGTTCATTTTTTGCGTATAAATCAGAAACTGCCCAAACGGTGTTTGAAAAAATATCTAACAAATTAAAACACAACAGTTGGGACACACGAGTACAATTATTTAATGGAAACAGTAAAAAAGCAAAAAGGTAGTTATCGTTTTGCAAACAGAAAGGTTTTTTATGTCAGCACTTTCAATGATACCGCTTGGCGGTATGGGAAAAGTTACCCAGAACATGTATTTGTACATGTTTGAAAAGGAAATATTAATTGTGGATTGTGGAATTGGATTTCCCGATATTCAACAACCAGGTGCGGATATTCTGATTCCTGATACACAATATTTACATGGATTGCTCGACAGAGGATACAAAATTGTTGGTATGATCTTGACCCACGGTCACGACGATCACATTGCTGCAACGCCGTATATTTTGCCAGAGTTTCCCAATGATTTTCCTATTTTTGGATCGCCGCTCACCGCGGGATTTGCTCAAAATCGCATGAGCGATGGTGGCGTGAATCGAACTATGGAAGTGTTACGAGATCACGAATGGTACAAAGCTGGCGAGAATTTTGAGTTTTCCTGTCATGCAGTAACTCACTCGGTGCCTGATACTAAACATTTTTTCATCCGAACTCCACAAGGTATGGCCTATCACGGAACTGACTTTAAGATCGATAAAACTCCAGTTGATGGTGTGACCTTGGCCGAAGATCGCATTCGCGAAGTTATCGCCAGCGAGCCAGTTATGTTTATGACTATGGACTGTTTGCGCGTGGAACGCAGAAAGTGGGTGCCATCTGAATCTGCAACTGGTCCAGTGATTCATGAACAAATGCAAAATGTAGCTGGAAAAGTGATTGTTACCTTGATGAGTTCACACATTCACAGAATTCAACAAGTAGTTGATGCAGCCGCCCAAATGGGACGAAAAGTTGCGTTTGTGGGACGCTCAGTTGAGCAAAATGTAGATGTAGCACTTAGTTTGGAGTTGTTGCACTTGCCACAGGGAATTCAAGTTGATAAACGCGATATCGCTGGCATGCGCGACGATGAATTGGTGATTATTATTGCGGGAAGTCAGGGACAAGAAGGGTCTTCGTTGGTGCGAGCCGTGTACGGCGAGCACAGAGCGGTACAAATTACTAATCGCGATAAAGTTATTTTTTCTGCTGATGCAATTCCTGGCAATGAAATTCCTTACTATCAAGCAATTGATGAACTTTCGCGAAATGGAGTTGATGTCGTGTATCCTGATATCGTCGCAGATCTGCATGAATCCGGACACGCATCCGCTGAAGAACAAAAATACTTGCTGAACTTGATTCACCCAGAGTTGGTAATGCCAATTGGTGGAGCAGATCGACACAGAGCAAAGTTCCTGGAATTTGTCGCTGATGAAATTGGGTTCCCTCGAAACAAAGTCGTGGTGCCAAAGCATGGCGAAGTTATTTCAATTGGTGAGGGGTTCACCAAAGTTATCGACAAAGCTTTGATTTTGCCTCGAATTGTGGATGGTCTTGGTATTGGAGACGTCGGGCCAAAGGTGTTGGGCGAGCGAAAAGTACTCGGCGGTGCTGGAATGATAGTGGTCGTAGTGCCTCGTCATAAAGGTGTCCTCGATGTTGCGAATATTCGCGTCATTTCCCGAGGATTTGTCTTCTTGCAAGAAGCGCAAGATGTCATTCGCTTTATCGAAGAAGAAACCAAACACATGATTGATGAGCTGCAAGCCGCATCAACTGATGACGAGTTACTCAAGAAAATTGAGCGAAAATTGGCCAAGAAATTGTATACAGCCATTCGTCGTGAGCCGTTGATCATTGCTGAGATTTTGGAGATGTAGTTCGACAGTCGAGCAGTCTAGGCTGGACTAGTGAATTGTTGTGCCGAGTGTAGTATCATGAAGCATATGGGTCGACGAAAGAAGCGAAAACCATTCAAAATTAAGATCAAAACTGAGACTTTGCAGTCAGTTGCTGCTGTGGTGTCGTTTATGTTTGGGTTGTTGGTGGTGATTTCTTTCTCTGGCCAAGGCTTATTTTTGCAAGCATTTAATGCGTACTTGATTGAAAAAATTGGGATTGGCTTATTATTCTTGCCGTTTGTATGTATTTCTTCTGGATTAGTCTTACTGCGCACGCAGTGGGCGTGGTCGAAGCCAAATATTTTGCTTGGTACGTTGTTGTTGATGGGTGGAACCATGGGCAGCGCGCAGGCAGGGAGTATTGGCACGAGTTTTTTTGAGAATTTGGCTGCGCTGATTTCGTATGCGGGTAGTTATGTGGTGTTTGGGACGATGGTTGTGGTTGGAATGTTGATTATTTCGGAATTGTCTATTCATGAATTAGCGCAAGCGATGAGTGAGTACTTTAGGCAGCGCGCGGAGCGCGCTGCCGCAAAACACGCCCTCCAAGCAGAAAACGCTGCGCAAGGGTTCGACCCAGTCGAACAGTCTCAATCTAAAGGTTTTCAAATTCCTCGTCTGTCATTTCCATTTGGAAAATCAAAATCAACTGAAGAGGAAGAAAGTTTCACCGTTAACGATAACTCCAAAGCTGCTGAGTTGGCCGACGAGCTCGCTGGCACTGCCGTCATAACTGGCACTGGTGCTGGTGCGGCCGCTGCCGCGGCCGCCCTTCGAACATCCGACATCGCCGGCATGACCAAAATTGGCTTATCCAGTGCGAACCCAGCAGAAGCAGGAGCGGTGGCAACTGCTTCAGGTGGCCAATCCAAAAACTCATCATCCCAAAAAGGCTCTCCAGAACTCACACCAGACACTTCAACTCAAAACATAGTGCCAATTGTCTGGGAGTATCCACCTCTTTCACTGCTTTCAAACAAAGGTGGGGGCGAAGCTGACCGTGGCGACGTCAAATCAAACGCTGCAATCATCGAACAAACACTCGATTCCTTTGGCATCAAAGCCAAAGTGGTCGAGGTCAATTATGGCCCTTCCGTCACCCAGTATGGGTTGGACATTACTCGAGGTACTAAGCTCTCAAAAATCACTGGACTTGCAACTGACTTAGCGCTCGCGCTGGCTGCACCAACTGGTCAAATCCGCATCGAGGCGCCAATCGCTGGTCGTTCGTTGGTTGGTATCGAAGTGCCAAACATGTCGGCTCAGTATGTGACCTTGCGCCAAATGTTGTCTTCGCCTGCTATGAAAACTCACAAATCCAAGTTGGCTGTTGCTCTTGGGATTGATGTATCAGGCAAACCAATCATCACCGATATTGCCAAAATGCCACATATGCTGATTGCTGGAGCCACTGGTAGTGGAAAATCTGTGGCGATCAACACCTTTTTGTGTTCCATTTTGTTCCGCGCAAGCCCGAGTGAGGTCAAATTAATTTTGGTCGACCCAAAGCGTGTCGAGCTCACTGGCTACAACGATATTCCTCATTTGCTTACTCCTGTTATT
>CAZOZK010000015.1:0-15233 GCA_964584245.1 uncultured Pseudomonadales bacterium
TCTTTAATTTTCCATTTTTTATTGACTTGTTCGACAACTAATTTTGAATCGAGTTGCCAGACAACTTCAACAATTTCCATTTTTTTTAATTTTTCTTGATTTTCTGGTTGAGAAAGCCAAGCCATTGCATCAAGAACAGCCTGATATTCAGCTTCATTATTGGTGCCAGTTCCGATATATCGACCGGCAGAGTGGAGGAGCGTTCCATTTTCTTCGTAGACTAAAAATCCAGTCGCGGCTGCGCCGGGATTTCCTCGAGAACCACCATCGGTAAAAACTGCAATACTTGGCATATTTTGTTCCTTATTTTTTGTACAAACTGATGAATGCGGCAAGCGCATCAATCAAATTAACTTGCTTTAACTTGAATGATCAAACGTCTGTCTTGGCCTTCACCTTCAGAAACACTTTCTAAACCTTCAAATTCTGGTGAAGAAATCAAACTGTGAACCACAAATCGCTCGTAGGAAGATAAGTAGGGAAGAGCATAGGCTTCGCCTGTTTCCAACACTTGGGTTGCAATTTCCCTGGTTTTTTCTTCAAGTTGACCGACTCGCTCTTGGCGGTAGTCGTTAATGTTCAAGCGAACAACTCGCTCAGCAAATTCTTCACGAAATACGATACGAATCATTCGTTGGAGTGCTGCCAATGTCTCGGCTCTGTGTCCAATAAATAATCCCACGTCTTCTTTTGGTACGTCCAACTGCACCACAATTTTGTCTGGTGCTTCTTCGACTGTAATTGTTACGTCAGATTCGTTTAAACCACAATGTTGGCAAACTTGAGCTAAATATGTTTGGATTGTCATGACATCCTTCCTTTAATAAATATTTTAATGCGTTGATAATAGATTGAAATACCGCCGAGTCCAGAAATAAAGTACTGTTGTCCAATCGAGAAAACAGTTGTTACCACCCAATACACTGCTAAACCTGCAGGGAATTGGTAGGCAAATACACCAGTCATGAGAGGCATGATAAACAACATTTGTTGCTGCATGCTTGAAGCCATATCTGCAAAATCCTCTTCTTTTTTGTTGGCTTCTTGGACTTTTTTCTTTTTTGAGTTGTTTGGAACTTCGTCTTTCTTTTCACCACCTGGCACAATCATGAACGAGAGGATCAATTGAGTTCCTGCAGCTAACACTGGCAAAATGAATGACTTGTCTGGTTTTGCCAAGTCCATCCAAAAGAACAGAGTGTTGACTGTTTGTCCGTTGAGGGTTGGATCTTTGAAGAAATTAATCAAGACGTGATAAAGTAAAATTAAAATAGCGATCTGAGCTAGTTGAGGTAAACAGCCAGCCAATGGGTTAACGTTGTATGTTTTGAATAATTCGAGTTGAGCTTTTTGGAGCGCGGCTTTATCTGCACCGTGTTTGGCTTTAAGCTTTTTGATGTGTGGCTGCATTTCCTTCATTTTGCTTGCTGCCTTGAGGGAAGGAAGGGTGAGGGGAAGTAACAACGCACGAATTAAAATCGTAAATAAGATGAGTGACCAACCTAAACTTCCGGTCAAATTATAGAGCTCTGTAATAAATGCCAAGATGATTTGTGTAAAAATTGCCATATTTGTTTTTAATTAATTTTTTATTCGTCACTTATTATTATAATATCGATTAATTTACCAACACGAAAGAATTCGTAGAATCCCTTTATATAGTCCGATGATTGTACCATCTTGTTGCATTGCGTTGAGAGTGAATTGGCTACAGGTTGGTCGATGCTTGCACACGCTGTGATATCCAAACACCGTTATGAGCACCTGATGCTTGATTTGCTCTAGAGTTTGATAAAGGTAAAAGAAGATTTTTGCAGATTTTTTTTGTTTTTGAGGATTTAATTCTTGTTTTGATGGCATGTTTAGAGTTTTAGATCGATTTTAGGATTTTTTGCAATTCTTTGACGGTAAACTCATGGTTTGGTTTATTTTTTAGCAGCAATACCAATTGAATAGTGGTTTGTTGATTAGTTGAGTTCTTTTCTCGATTTTCTTGGATTGATTGAATTGCCTCTCGGATAGCTTCTTTGCCAATCCTCTTAAAAAGATTTCGTTGAGTGGCTTTTGGCGCAGTTTTTTTGGAAACTAGAACTGTAAAATACCAGATTAGAAAGGTTTTAGTCGATTTTTGAGGAGTTGAATCACTAGACGCATCACCAAAATCATCTTTTTTCATCACATATACAACACCGCCGGGAAAAAAATATCTTCTCGCTGTTTTAAAAAAAGTGTTTTCTTGACGAAGAATAAATCGCTTCAAAAATGAGTTCATGTACAACTAGCTTACTTGTCTTTTCGAATTACAACAAGTTTTTTTCGACCTTTAGCTCGTCTTCTCTTGAGGACTGCTCGACCTACTGCACTAGCCATTCGTTTTAAGAAACCGTGTTTTCGTTGACGTTTTTTCTTTTTTGGTTGCCAGGATCTTTTCGACATAGAGCGAGATTATACCACGACTTTATTGAGACTAAAAGCGAAAAATCATGCGTGAATTTTATGAATTCACGCGAAATGGCATAACAACGTATTTGTATGCTTCATTTCCCACTATTTTAAACAACGCTGGCTTGAGGGATTCAGACATGCCAAACCAGACTTGCTCTGGTTTTTGAGCGGTCAGAAAATCAAGAACATATTTAATATTGAAGGCGATAGTTACCGTCGGTTCAGCTAATTCTTGTTTAGCAAACGTCATTGGCAGTTTTGATGAGAAGGATCCCATAGCGCCTTTTGCCTCTAAAAGCATTTCTCCGTCGAGTGGATTGAGTGTTACTTGAACTATATTTGAGATATCTCGAGCAAAAATCGAGGCTTGCTTGAGTTGCTGGAGTAGCTGGACACCATCCACAGTACCTTCTGCCAAAAACAGCGATGGCATAATTCTCTCGTATGGGGGGAAATCGCCTTCGACCAACCGAGCATACATGTTGATGTTCCCTATGCTAAAGAAAACTTGTTTTAAGGTATCTGAGATACTTAGAGCCACGGTGTTTTCATTGAGCTGTTCTGCCAATCGGGCAACTTCTTGAATTGCTTTGGCAGGAAATAAAATTGGTTTCTCTAGATCTTGCAGCTCTGGGACTTTAAGAACTGCTAATCTAAATCCATCAGTGGCGACTGCCTCGGTTGCTTTGGATAAATCAATTTGTTCTTGCATATCGGCATCATCACTAGCCGTTTTGTCACTTGGTTGTAACAAAATTGTGGTAAGGATCAGTCGAGCTTGATCGGTTGCAGCAGAAAATCCCACAAATGAATCGATTTTTTTGAGCGTAGCACTATCTAGCTGATGTGTTTTGCCGGTAACCTCTGGAAATTCAGGATATTCTTCGCCTGATTGAACTGGAACTGTAAACTTCGTGCCAGAATCAGAAGAAATATACATGGTCGATTCTTTGACTTCAATCGTGATTGATCCAGAATTCATGGTGGCAATCGCCTCTGCAAAAATTTTACCGGGAACTGCGATGCTGCCTTCTTCTTGAATTGTTGCTGCAAGCTGAGCTTGCAATCCCATGTAGAGATCAGTTGCTGAAAGGGTAATTGTGGAGTCTTTGGCTGTAATGAGGATTGAACTCAAAATAGGAAGTTGCGCTTTTATAGGAACTGCCTTTTGAACTGTTTTTAGTGATTGTTGTAAATTTTGTTGTAGTACTGAAAATTGCATACGGTTTATTCGTTTTCGTGGTGTGCCCTGTATTATAAATAGTTTACTTAAATTAAATAGCAGTAGTAATAGTAGGCAGTGTATACGTGTGTGTACACGGCTATTTTGTCTCAATAAATTAGTTTTCAGCGCCTGTGGATTCAAACCTGAGAGTAGAGTGGAGAACTTTGCTGTTTTTATGCACAATGGTCACACACTGGCTGTTTGCTGCATGCACTTTCTGTTTAGTTGTTAACATTTCTTCACAGCTTACCCACGTGGTTTTACCTGAGTTTTACACGAGTTATTCACAGTGTGTGAATAACATGGTACCAGGCTGGATCGGCTGAGTATCGAAAAACGAATCATTTTGAAATCGCACTCAATGACATTCTCAAAGCCGAAATATCTCGCTGCAAAAGTGAGTCAATTCGCATCTCTTTTTCGATTTTTCTGGTCGCGTGGAGGGCAGACGTATGATCTCTGTTTGAAAACCAACGGCCAATTTCAGTGAGCGGCATGTGCAGTTCCGCCTTGAGTAAATACATTGCTACGTGGCGAGCGTGTACCAGAGTAGCAACACGATTTTTCCCTCGAACTGCAGTCTGTTTAACATGAAAATGATTTGCAACTGCTCGAATAACATCGTTTGGCGTGACTTTTAGTCTATATTTCGGTGCATCACCTTCAGTTCCTAGAATTTCCTCGACTAGTTCCATGGTTATTTCCTTGTGATTGAGCTCAACTTCAGATTTAATTCGTTTGATAAAGCCTTCGATTTTTCGCGGGCTATCCACTTTTGACGCAATAAGCTGGGCAATTTCCATCGTAAAATTGACTTGAGAAGCCTTTGATTTGATTAACAGGATTGCGGTTCTTAGTTCAAAAGAAGGCTGTTGAATGTCGACCATAAGGCCTGCTTCGAAGCGAGATTTTAATCTATCCTCGAGTAAATTAATTTCGTGTGGTGGGCGGTCTGAGGTTAAAACAATTTGCCTGGCTTGTTGAGTAAGTGCATTAAACGTATGGAAAAATTCTTCCTGCACAGTGTTTTTCCCTGCAATAAACTGAATGTCATCAATAAGTAAGACTTGTGCGGTACGATATTTATCCTTAAAGCGGAGTGCTTTCTTGTTTTGGATGGCGCTCACGATCTCGTTTGTGAACTCTTCACCGCTACAATAAATGACTTTTACGGTGGGATCTTGTTGCAAAATGTTGTGGGCTAGTGCGTGCATTAAATGGGTTTTGCCAACACCTACACCGCCATACAAAAAGAGAGGGTTATAGGCAGTTCCAGGGCGTTGTGAGACGGCTGTGGCAGCGGCGTGGGCCATTTCGTTGGTGCTAGAAACCGCAAATGTCTCAAAAATGTAATCAGGACGAAGTCCAGCGTTTGCTGCGGCGACTTTTGCTCTATCTACTGTGGCATTTTGCAGAGAAGTTTGCGAAAAAAGATCCTCAACTCGAGGAGAGCCAAATGATTGTGGTCGACTAGGTTGTATGATCTGGTGGTTCTGCTGCAGCTGTTGTGGCTGATTTGTCTGGTTACTTTGATCAATTTCAGTAGACGCGGTAAATGTTTTGGTAAATTCTGGAGAAAATTGATGTGAAGATTGTGATTGTTGCTGATTTTGCTGAACCGTCGGCTGATTTTCTGGCGCTTTCTGTTGATTCCCTTGATTCCCCAATATTCCACCAATTGGGCTAACGGTGTTTACTTTATGATTTAAAATTTCCTCATTTGAGGCAATTGGTGTGCCAATTTTGAACGCAAGTGTGACACTTCTGCCCAGTAATTTGGTCAAAACGGCAATTAATTTGTCGCCTAAGTTTTTTTTGAGATTTGTGGAATGAAACGCAGTTGGACTGGTTATGGTACAAATAGCCGCATCATCACCAGAAAGTTCAATTTGTGTGACAGGATTATTGACCACCCAAGTGTTAAAAACCGCCGGCGAAAGTTCTTGCTGCAGCTCAACACAAGTTTGTTTCCAAATTTCTGAGGTTTCTGGGGCTGATAACGAATACTCTGACATACATCGTCGTTATACACAGAGTTTTCCACAGTGCGCAAGGGGGTAATTGGCGAAAACAGCGAATTTGGCTGAGCAGTTTTTGAATTTGCTCATTTTGCTACAAGTTTTGCCAAGAGCTAAAAAACGAGTTACTGCCCTGGTGGAGTATAGTCATCGATACTGTATCGAACAAATGCATTTTTCTTTGGATCTGGAGCGGGTGGTTTGAACGAACTTTCCGGGATTAATGGCTCATTAGAAGTTGATCTGGTCGGCGCGGGATGGGAGTAGGTTTTGAACACTTGGGTAGGATCCATCTGTGATTCCATTTGGGATTCAGCAGACACTTGTTGGTTTTGAGAATCATCATACTGATTATTTTCATATTCAGCAGATTGGTCAGATTCATTTCCCGTAACAGCACTCATTCTATCTTGTGATGCAGCGTGCTCTGGAGAAAAAGAAGGCTCGTGAATTGGTAAACCGCCTCGGGCTGCAGTCTCAGTTTGCTGGCGTTGTTCTCTCAAGGCTTGCTGTTCAATCTTAAACTCCTGCATTCGCAAAATTTCTTCAGGATTACTGGTGATTATCTGGTGTTCCTCTGGACTAGCGACCACACGAAGCGCAACATGGTTTAATCCGGCAAAGAAAATACCCTCTCCGACATCTGAAGTAACCAACAATTGTCGCTCTCCCTCAGACAAATAGAATGTTTCTGCTAAGACTGGAATTGAAGCAGTTGATTGCTTCATCAAAAATTGAATCGAGGCGTTGGTCACAATAGCTTTGCCGTACTCGTTATTCAAGAAATCATCAACGTCCTGTGTAATGGTGGTGACACCTAAATAGTATTTACGAGCTCGCTTAACCATGCCATGAATAAACGAGGCACTATCTGGATGCTTCATAAAGTACCAGGCCTCATCGATGACTAAAATTCGTTTCTTGAGAGTTTTCTTGACGCGCGTCCAGATAAACTCAAGAATCATGTACATGGCAACCGGGCGTAGGGCTTCTTCAACGTCCTTGACTGAGAAAATGGTCAGTTGCTCAGAAATATCAAAGTTAGATGGTTTGTCAAAAATTCCTCTAAATGATCCGGTAATGTATTTTTCTAGGCGTGAAGCAATGTCATTTGCATCGGCATTTTCCATACCGATCAAGGCTTTGTAGAGATCTTCCATGAGTGGAGGTTCATTGGTTTGAGTAGCTGGATCAGGAGTAATGCCTTTGGCTTTGTAGGCTGCAACCAAAGCTCTGTCGAGTAGCGCGTCTTGGGTTGAGGTCATGTTTCCCAACATAACTTTGAGCAATCCATGGAGCGAAATAATTTTCTGGCCGAGTTCGTTTTCGCCTTCCTCGTACATATTCGACAAATCAAACGGATTAATTTTTGTGGTGCCACCAAAACTAAAATTGATGTAGGTTCCACCAACGGTGTTGACGAGTTCTTCGTACTCGTGTTCTGGATCGAGAACCAAGACTTCAACGCCAAACATCATTTGGCGTAAAATCTCAAGTTTAACGGTGTATGATTTTCCTGCACCAGATTTAGCAAACACGACCATGTTTGCGTTTTCCATCTCAAATCGGTCAAAAATCACTAACGAATCGTTGTGCTCATTGATGCCGTACATGATGCCGGACTCCATAGTGAGCTCCGAAGACGTAAACGGAAAAGTGGTGGCAAGAGAAGTCGTGTCCATGTTGCGGGTGATGAGCAGTTTATCGGCGCCCATTGGCAGCGTGGTTTTGAAGCCTTCGTCCATCTGGAGTGTGGTTTTTTTTGACACTATCAGCAAAGAACCTAGCGTTGACTGGATATTTTTGGTGACACGGTCGAGTTCATCTAAACTACTTGCTTGAATGGTTATGTACAGCCCAAATTGGTAAAAACGCTCGGCACCTTTGGCAAGTTGCTCGCGAATGTAGCGAGCGTCCTCGAGTTTGACCTCGGTGTTGATGTTGCTGATTTTGCCAGCACGCAAGTCGGACTGGATTTCAGCCTCCATTTCAGTAATTTTTCTCTTGAGGTTGTCCAAAATTTCACTACTATCAACCGGATAAATAAACATCGCCACATTCATCTGGTGAGGATAATTGATGAGGGGGCCAAGCCAGTTTGCCGGCACACTTCTCGGGTATCCAGCCACAAAAATGGTGCGGGTGTAGGTTGAGTTGATTTTTTGATAGGTAAAATCAACTTCAATTGCCTCTGGGGCAATAATATCTTGGATAGTCACCAAGCCTTGAGAAAACTCCTTAATTTTTTGAAATTGTAGATCCTCTTGATTGGTCTGTGCAGAATTGTCAGTTTTCTTTTTTGCAAATGGTAACGAAAAAGGTAAAGAGGGCATTGGCACTATTGTAGAGATTTTTTTGCTCCACGCAAAGAGTCGGTTATATTTGTGTTGTTAGTATGGTTAGTATAGTTTCCGCAAAAACTAAATTTCTGGAGCTAAATTTCTGGCAACTCAGGCATAACTGGATCGGCTGCTGCTTGAGGTGGAGTGGCTTGGGGTTGTTCTTGTGTTGGAGTAGAAGCTGGAGTTGGTTGTGCAATTGATGGAGTTGCCATAGGTTCTACTAGGGTTGGTTGTGGAGCAATTTGTGTTGCCCCCGCATCAATCCCTTGTCCTAACTCTTGTAAGGTTGAGTCAATTTGGTTTTGAACATCTTCAATTTTGGTTGGTGTATTTCCTGTAGAAACTTCGAGAGGAATTTCCATTGGTGTTTGGACTTGGGGTTGGATTGGCGATCCCACCGGAACTTGATTCATTTGGGGGATTTGCATCGGTTGGATTGGTTGAGTGATAGGTTGCATTGGCTGGATTGCTGCCATTGGCTCAATTGTCTGCGTTACTTGCTCGACTGGCATTTGTTGCATAGGTTGTTGCATCACAGGTTGAACTTGTTGCATTTGCATAATTGGTTGTTCTTGTTGAACAAAAGGCTGTTGTAGGGGCTGCTGCATCTGTTGAGTCATAGGTTGCATTGGCTGAGCCTGTTGATTTTGCTGCTGTTGTGGGGCAGTTGCCATAGGTTGCATAACGTTATCCATAAGTCCTCCTTGCATACTTGCTTGTACTAGCGCAGTTGTATAACTATTTGTATCGGTAATTTGTTGACCTTCGGCTGCCTCAGGGTTGTAACTCAAATAGAAGAATTGGATGATCTCTTGAGTAGAGAGCTGTCTACTTTGTAGGCCGATTCTGCCAAATTGGGCAATCAGATAGTCACGTTTTGGCTCAAGAATTTCTCGAGCCTTTTCCAATATAACAGATCGCTCGATTTTAGAAATATCAATTTGTTTGACGCCAGGCACCACAGTACTCGGGGGAAGTAATCCCATTTCCAAACTTGATGCAGGAATTGCCACGTAGAACTTTTTGTCCAAGACATTGCGCTCGCGGATTAATTCACCAACAAACTGACGATACCGAGCAATCCATCCACGGCGCGTGTCAGAAACAGTTTTATCTTCTTCTTGCTTGAGGAGTTGTAAATAACTGGTAACGTCTTTTGTCTGCGATCGAATCACTATTTGAATAGGGTAGTTCAGCGAGTTGAGCAGTCCGGCGTAGGCGTACATGATGGCGTCTTGTTCTTCTTCTGCTAGCAGGCCAAAGTTCATGGCGCTGACCGTGAGAATGAGCGAAGTTGAGCCATCTTTCAGGATCAAAAAATCATTTGAGACATCGTAAATGTCTAAATATTGTTGAGTGGTGGACGAAATATCGTTTACCGATTTTGCCATATGCGTTAGTAAGTATAGCTTATTCAAACGTTACGTTGTGCTCCTAATTTCAATTGGGTTTACCACACTTTGTTCCAATTGCAGATCAATCGGTGTAAACGTGTAGTCATCTTTTTGGGTTAGTATGATGTAGCGACCATCTGGGAGTGGAGTAGTGATAAAAAACTGGCCAAGGGCATTGGTCTTGACTGCGCGAATGGTGCCGCCAGTCTCGTTTTTTATTTCTACAATAGCGTCATTTATTAAATCATTTGACTGAGTCAAAACCATCCCGACCAATTTGTTTGGCTCGGTGGGAGGCTCAGGGAAAGGAAGCTGTGTATTAAAGACTGTTTCTTGAGTAGCCGTTGTGGCGAATCCTTGATCAATGGTGACAACCGTGCTGTTATCAACATATGCGGTGTCGGCAGTGTTCTGTGGGGTGGCGAGTGTTGTGTATGAGCCATCTGCCTGCTGCATCTGTTGGTTTACGTGGACAACCTCTTCTTCTGGAATGGTTATATCTTGTGCTACTTGTTCAACCGCAAGGGGAGTGCGAAATGTGACACCTGACTGTGTCTGTTTTTGCAGGTCTTCTTGATAGTGATTAGCCTGACTCTGCATGTCATCTGAATAATTTTGTGTCTCATACGAGATATGAGCTTCGTGTGTCCCAGTTTGACCAAGGCCGCGAATGCGGACTTTGAGATCTGGCTTGATTTGATTGTGAGTGCTGGTCGGTGCGGTTATCTGCACTTGAGCAAAAGTTTCCATAATCGAGCTGATACGCGAAGATCTAAGTTGATCGTATTGGTCGCCCGCAGAATCGCCGTGTCTATTGACCGATGATAAATATTCTTGGATTCGTTCCCGGCGAACACCAGAAAAATCAAATACTTCTTCAACTTTTTGGTTCGCTTCACTTGGCTTGTAGAGGAATGGTTCGGGCACTCGTGCCATTTTTTTCCAGTAAAACTTAGTGGGTTTGTATAAAATACCGATGAAGGTGACGAGCCAGTGGTCGAGGGGGCGCTCCTCAAATGGGACAAAAGCGACGAGCGCACCAAGGCCAATGCTTCCGCCAATTAATCCCCATTTTAAGATGTCAAAAAGGTTAGTTGTGTAAATCAAAAATCCCACAAAACAACCAGCTCCGAGCTGAGCAAATTGTTTGATTGTCATGTTGCCAATGATATGAAACCGGTATCCGGTAATATCTTGGGGAATTGGATGCTCACGCATACATCCATCTTACATGAGAATGGCAGTACTCAAAAAGGGGTAAAGGGGATTGGGGATGCGGAACTCGATGAAAGAATAAATTCGAGTCGCTGCCTAGTTCAAATCCATTTTTTCTTCTGGGCCTTCACCTTGAGTAGACAAATTTCTACCCCAAGATGCAATGAAAATTTCTGGTGTGGTTGGCACAAAATACCATTTTTGTTCAATAACTCCTCCATCAAGATGTGCTAGTAGCACTAAGCCAGCTTTTGTAAACACATATGCATCTAAAGCAGAACTACTTTCAGTATCTTTGAGCTTAAAGTCTGGTTGGCCTAGATCAGCCAAATACGTGTTGATAGTTTCCTTAGTATCAAATGGTAAAAATTCCTTGATAAAAATGACGGTGCCATCCTCAGCACTCACCGCTAAATTAGGAATTTGAGGGTAGTCTGAAGAAAATTCGTACAGCTGGCCAAGATCAGTTGTTTTTTTGTTGAGTGGTTGGCCAAGTTTCTCTGTGACCGCATCAATTTTGCTGTATCCCGGCGTGACAGTTCCGCCAAAGGTATTGAACTCGCTTGTGGGAGCTGTAGCTGGTGTTAACAATCTAATCAGTGCAGAAATCAAGACAATTATCCCAAGAAAAATTCCTGTTTTTACTAACAGTGGTTGTTTGTACAGGATGTCTGCTACATTTGGTTTTGGTATATAGCTTGGTTGGGTTGGGTTTTGTTGCATGTTAAATATTGCTGCAGTTAATAGTACCATTTATGTCTTTGTTACCAAAAACTATTCGCTTGATTGCACAGTATTGGGATCTCTCTTCTGCTGGGAAATTATAAGTAACTCTTTGTGTTCCTCCTAAGTTAAAATTGTAGTCTGGATATATTACAAATAATGCAATTGCCTCTGCAAATGGCTCAGTCTCTGTACAGGTTGCTAAATAATATGTTGGCGGGCATTTATCTTCATCACCTGGTCTATCGTTGTATAAATTATATTCAGTTCTGAATGATGAGTTTCGTTTATCAATGATATGCCCTAATTCGTGAATAAAGGTGTATTCAGTAGCGGTAAGAGTATATTCAGCCCCGGTTTTTTTACTAAAGAATGTTTCATCAAAAAATCCAAGTGAGTCTTGATCGATTGCCCAGCCACCATATGCCTTGTTTGATACAAGTCTGTATAAGTAAATAGGTCTTGATTTATCACATTTTAAGCTTGATATAAATCCATCATTGTTTGCAGCTCTAGTACCAAATGCTGCTAAAAGTTTAGTCATTTCATCTTCAGTCCATTCGCCTACTGACACAGTAGCATCTCTTGCTGGCACTGATGCTTTTGCAGCTAAAATCTTTTCTGTCTCTTGAGTATCTTTAGTTACAAACACAAAACAGTCACTAAATGTAGGATCTCCAATGCGAATTGAAGCGGTATCTTTCCAGCTGTCTTCAACAGTAGGACTTCCTTCAGCTTGAGTGTCAACCACAGTAAAATCTAGTTTAAATGTATTGACAACAAATGCATCTTCTCCTGAAAGGGCGGGGAGGGAGTAATCGATAGTTACACCAGAATTAGTAATCGAATTGTTTTGCGTTTCAGCCAGTTTTGCACGTAATGCATCTTTAACTGCCTGATTGTGGGCCTCCTTATTTGGTAGCCCAGTGATCTTTCCAAGGTCTGAAAACGTATCAGTTACTGTATCCAACTTTGGAGTTACAACATACTCATCTTTTGCTTTAATAGTGATTGTGTATTTAATTTCAGTGGGCGTGTTATTTTCAAGCTTGGTGGGTGTGGCTGTTTTATCGATTTCAAGATACTTTGAGGTTTCAACATCTAACGACTCTTGGGTCAGCAGGTACATGCCGTCGGAAGTATTGCTTTGTACAATCATGGTGAATCCTACAGCAGTAACAGTGATGGCAGCTGCAGCTGGTGGTATTCCTCCGGCAGATCCAGAAAAGATTGAGCCCAGGCCTTTAAGTAGTGCCTCAAATCCTTTGATAATAAGAACACCTGCCCCAACTACGAGCGCACCTATTCCAGCAATTGTTGCTATTGGCGCAATAAATGGCGATAATGCAGCAAAAACTGCTTGGGCTCCAACAAAGATTGCTTTTGCACCCAAAGCAATCAGTGGGATCAATTTTAAAGCTGTCGTAACTACAAAGTTCATAAAAGCCAAAAATTTTTGGAGAGCGAACATTGCGGCACGAACCGCAGCATTTTGACCTACTCGGCCAGCGGCTGTTTTTTCTTTTTTCTTTTTATCGGCTTGAATGTCTTGAGTGTTCTCTTGAGCATCTAAATCAGCTATAAGTTGATTCGATAGTACTGACGGATTGTAATTTTCGTTTGGTTGTGTGTATTGAGTTTGTTGGTATCCAGATTGTTGAGCTTGCTGTGGCTGATATATTCGCGATGGAGCTTGAGGTTTTGTGGAGATGGCTTGCTGGCTCAGTGCTGATTCTTCTTGAGCTATCTGGGCCATCTGTGCTAAATATTGATTTCTAAGCTGCTCATAATCCGCATAGGCTTTTTTTTCAGGATCCAAGGCGAGCGCTTGCGTCTGCGTCTGCTCTAAATTATCAAAGGGTAAAAATCCAGTATTACCTAGGTTTCTTGTGGCGGATTTTTGTAGCTTTGCATATGACTCTGCATAGTGTGCAAGTACGCTATTGACCCAGTCTTTTTGTTCTTGTGTTAGGTCACTTTTTAATTGAATGTTGAGATACTCAGAAAAGGATTGCCCAGATTCAGCTGAGTATCCTGATAAAGCAGCTGTATCACGCAATTTTGCATTAATGATGTCTACATTTGCACTTGCTGGATCCACAAAAT
Organism: uncultured Pseudomonadales bacterium; assembly: GCA_964584245.1. Classification (GTDB taxonomy): domain Bacteria; phylum Patescibacteriota; class Microgenomatia; order UBA1400; family PJMF01; genus CAZOZK01. Next base: position 13,469 of record CAZOZK010000015.1, read on the forward strand.
TTTGGATAGCATACGTGAGAGGGTCATTTGAATCTGTACTGCCAACATTGTTTTCTTGAGCATTGTCGGCAACAAATTGAGTAAAAATTCTGCCTACAGCTAGGTCTCCTAACTGAAATCGGCGGTTGAATTCAGCTAAAAGAAGTGTCCGAGAACTTGTATTTGAAAATGCCCGAGTCAATTCCTCAGGGCTAAGCGTGTACAAATAATTTTGTAGGTCTGCAAAAAGAGCAGAGCGAATCTCCAGTGGTATTTCATCAACTCGAGTAAATGCAAAGCCTTGTGTCTTCAACTGAGCGAGCAAGGCAGATTGCATTCGTAAGTGCAAATCCTTATGTAAACCTGTACTTGTAAATATTTGGTCCTGAATTGCCTTATATTTCTTTTGATCTCTTTCTTGCAAAAGCATGAGTGCTGCCGTAGCGCTAGCTGCATCTGATATTTTTGCTCCTGATGCTTTTTCCAGTAACTCTGCAATATTTGTTGGAATTCCTGAGGTTGCCAGGTCTTGGGCAACCTTTTTTTGTTCTTCATCATCTAGTTCTTTTTTCTCTTCTTGAAGGGCAGTTAACTGATTTTGTTTAAAATCCGCAAGAATTACAGCCAATTTTTCCAAGAAAATTTGGGTTACTTGTTCATAGATCTGTTTGTAAATGACTTCTTCCCAATTTTTATATGCTTTTTTTATTTCATCTGAATCATCTGATTTACTTGAAATAATAAACTCTTCAATTTCTGGGTTATAAAAAGAAACTAAATCAGTTACTTTTTTGTCACGGTTTACTTGTTCTGCTTCTTTAACCGCGTCACTTTGTAAAAATAGTTCATATGTTTTTTGAGATAAAGATCGGTCGGTAGATAAAGATTGTTGTACTAACTCAAAAAGGCCAGTGGTGTCTAATCCTTCATTTTCTGGAAGTTTTTCCCAGGCTTGAATAGCTGGTTGGAGTTCTAATTCTAAAATCTGTGGAGTTAGTCTCTTGGAAATTTGAGAAAAAGCATGACTCAATAGTTCTTGTAGAGTAAGAGCATCTTTAGCTAGCGTGTCTGTTTCCTCTTCTGCTGCGTCTTCATCTTTTTCTTCATTCTTGCCGGTCGCTATTTCTTTTTCGGCACCATGTTGGTTCAATTTTTTGAGTGCAGTAAAAATCTTAATAAGCGCTAAAGCTATTTCTTTGTCTTTTAAATTTAAGTATGCTGCTGGATCTACAGTATCAAATACTCGATGATCTTTTGGATAACTTCTAAATACTATTTTATAAAGAGTTTCTTCTCCATCTTTTTTTGATAGTAGGGCATCAATAAATTTAAGTTGATTACTATAACTACTTGAGTTGTTCAGTTGGAGATCTTTAATTTCTTCTAGATACAGATTAATAAATTTGGAAGATCTGAGTTTTCTTCTAATTGAAGAAAAAGTGCTATTACCTGGGCCAGCGTCAGTAAAATCTTGATTAATTTTAGTTATGAGCGTATTTAGTTCAGTTTTTACTTGTAAAAAATTATATGTTTTACCGTTAAACTCAATAGTAAATTCTCCATTTTTCTTTGTACTTGAAGTGTCAATAGTAGAAATTACCTCGAGGAGTGGAAGAAGTGTATCCTCAATGACAGTAAAATAATTTCCGGTGCTGGTTTGACTTACTGCGAGTTGTTCAATATCTTCATTCTCAACAGTTCCTCCACTTTTTGATTCAAGGAGTGTGATAATATCGCTGATAAGTGGATCAAGAGTATTTCTGTAGTCGTTATAGAAATCTACCTC
>CAZOZK010000016.1:0-15222 GCA_964584245.1 uncultured Pseudomonadales bacterium
AAATGAAAAACTAAGTGGATTTACTAAAACCAAAGAAGTCACTAAGGTAGCGAGGTTTGCGTCGCGAATACTATCCCAGGCTCGACCAAATCCAAGTTGCATTGCGCGTTGAAACGGTTTTCCCAAACGAATTTCTTCTTTCATACGCTCAAAAATAAGCACATTAGCATCTACAGCCATTGCAACTGATAGCAATAATCCTGCAATTCCTGGAAGCGTAACGGTAATACCAAGCAATTTATACAAGGCAACAGTTATCACAGCATAAATTGACAAGGAAATACACGCCAGCACACCAGACCATCGATACATAATAATCATAAATAACATCACAAAAGCGACACCAATCAAGCCTGCTTTGACGCTGGACTCAACGGCTGACTGGCCTAAACTTGCTCCAACAATTCGCTGCTCGAGTACCTTAATTGGCACTGGCAGTGAACCAGCATTTAATTGGATAGCCAGTTGCTTGGCTTCTTCGAGCTCAAAAGCCCCTGATATCTGGGCCTTACCATCGAGAATAGGTGTTTGAATCTGTGGCAAAGTAATTGGCATATCATCTAAGAAAATGCCCAATACAGAATTAACGTTTTCTTGAGTAATTTTGGCAAAAATATCACGACCCTCTGAGTTAAACTCGAGAGAAATGACTGGTTCTGCCGTATTTGGGTCAAACTCAACAGTAGCACGTCGCAGTTGATCACCTTTCAGTTCTGTAGGTTCAAATGACTCAAAAAACGCAATAATGGATTCTGGATCTGAGCCAACACTAGCTGGTTGTTCTTTTTGCAATCTAAAATCAAGTTGGGCTGTTGTCCCAAGTAGTTGCAAGGCTTGATCTGGATTGGTGATTCCAGCAAGCTCAACAATAATTCTATATTCATCACCGTTTTGAGCTGTTTGAATAACTGGCTCACTGATACCAAATAGATTTACGCGGCGTTCAACAATTGCGCGAGCAGTTTCTAAAGCCGCTGCTCTGTCTGCTTGCTCTACAGCACTCATGTCGGCTTCTAGCACTAACTGCATGCCACCTTGAATATCTAAGCCTTGTTTAAAATCTAAATTTGGAAACCAGTTAATACCGAGTCCAGAAAAACCAATTCGCGGTCGTTGAATGGTAGTTTTTACTGGATAACCAAAAATACTGGTATCTATTGGCAAAGATGCAGGCAACGCAATAACTGCGCAAATTAGAGTTATGAAGCTAATCAAAAAGAATTTCCAACCTAATGACATACGTATTTGCACTTATCTACTCTTTTATATACCTGGGGTTTGTCGTTCAGAGAACTCTGCAGAACTACCAATAATCATGACACGGGCTGCGTTAAGAATATCCATAATAAATGGATCTCTCCTATTTTTTCTAAACGTAAACTCTTCTGAATTAAAAACCGCGTAGTTAATTTCTCTACCGACGCGCTCTTGTTCTGCAGTAATGATGGCTTGCAGTTCTGGCAAGACTATATCTCCCACAACCAATAAATCAACTTCACCTTGTTTTGGTTTTTTGCCTTCGACAAATTTACCAGACAGCATGGCATAGTCTACAGTACCAAGTTTGCGTCTATTTTTGGTGATTTTGAGACCTAAGCCAGTCGTTTTTGCAACCATCTGTTGAAGTTCAGAATAAAAAGGATATCTTGTGTTCAAATTGTAGTACATGCGGTTACCACGTTGTTCACTCTTGAGTAAACCGTAGCCGAGCATTTTGTCTAGCTCACGACGTACAGCATTAATTTCCTCTTTGATAAGTCGAGTGATTTCACGGACGTATCGCAACTCATCTGGGTTTTGAAAAAACATCTCAATGAGTTTAACCCGAGTTTTTGATATCATTAAATCTTTTAAATCTGCCATTTCATTCCTTCATGTATTGAGGTCAATCTGTACTCGGATTGTAATCACATTTGCCTAATCAAGCAAGCAGTAAAGTGATGGTGAATGCAAGTAAGACTTGACCAGGTTAGTAGGCAACTTTGGTAGTTTTATTGACAATAGAGATCCAGGTTAAGCCACGGCCCATTTGGACTGGCTTGCCTTTTTCATCTAAGAACTCAAGTTCAGCTGTTCTTGATTTCTTTGACCATGTTCCTTCGATAGCATTTCCATTTATGAAAATGAGTGCTTTTCCGGTACCGATGGTTTCATACATCATGTGTTTTGCTTCGTTGAGTGGACCTTTTTCGGTAGTCAAGATTACAGCCACGTTGGTTGCTGCAATTTGCTTACCGGAATTCATATCAACATGTTTCTCTCCGCCCAGTGTTCTAAGATAGGTTCCAGATGTACTGTCGAAATCCCAGGTCACTGCATATTGACCGTATCCAGACCAGAAATCATAGCTAATTGTTTTGACACTACCAGGGGTTCCGGCCTCATCTGCAAACTGCCATCCTTTATAATTTTCCCACCAGTTGCCTTGTGGTACTGTTTTACTGGTTTTGAATTTAACTGGTGGAACATTTGTCCAGCCACGTTTTTCTGCAACATCCCAGAGTTTTTCTGTAGTAGTTACCATAGTGTGTTCAGTAGCGATTTCCTTACCTGGGACACGATTGTAGTCGCGTACAAAGGTTGGGAAGCCAATTGAAAACTGGTTTAAGTTGTTTTCACCTGTCCAGCCGTAGTCAGAAAGCTGACCAAGTGCGTTTGTTGGACCTGGAATATTTGCACCACCTACGTGTGTGTAAAGTGGGAAGTTAAATCCAGATGCGTAATCAATAAAGTAGGTTCGAGCTGAGCGAATAGGAGCTAAAGTGGTATCAAATGCCTGGACACCACAGTAGAAAATACCCATAAATCGAGTAACACCACCCTCTGCAACAGCTTCAAAAATGATATCAGCATCTGATAATCCAGATTGTGGACGAGCATCAGGTGAATTTTCGATCATAACAGCTAGAGGTCGTCTGGTTTCCCATGAATTTTTTTCAGTTAGTGTAAAAAATTTACCATTAGTTGGACATGCTTGATCTCGAGGAGCGCCTGGTTCAATAGTCAATAAAGAGCCAAGTAAAGTCTCATCATCTGCTTGATCTTGCATTGTTGTTTGCGGAGAAACTGTAGATTCAGGGCTTAAATAACTGAATACGCCATACGAGCCAACTGCGCTGATAACGTAAAGTACTAATGCAACGATGAGGGGTTGTTTTTTGTTTTTCATAGGTTGTTATATTTGTGCAGTAATTACTGTACCATGCTGATTTTATAAAAACGAGAGTCTATTATTTCCTTTTTTTGGAAACTACTTTATACGCAATACTTTTTATGATGACAACACTCCAAATGGGAGATACCAAGCCAAGAACACTAAACAGGAAATGAGTAGAACTGAAACAACTAATGTCATTCTCAGGTCACCGACAATTAATCGCAAGTCATATCCGAGTAAATCCTTGACTGGTTCTGCCTGTGATTGAGATTTCTTTTCTGACTTTGATTTTGAGTAGACGTATTTGGACATACTGATGATATTGTTTAGTTCTATTTTAAACGAAAATTCTCCAGATATCACGGCCAGTTATGCCAACAATAAATAACATAAGTAAAATTATGCCGATGTATTGTGCATATCCCTCAATTTTTTCGGTTCTCTTTCTGCCAAACAAGTGCTCCGCAATAATAAATACTGCTCTGCCTCCATCGAGTGGCATAATTGGCAATAAATTCATAATTGCTAAACTAACCGAAATTATTCCAGCAAAGTTGAGAATCATGAGTGGGCCTTGATCAAATAATCGATACTCTACAGCTTGGTGAACAATTCCCACTGGACCAACTGCTTCAACGGGAAGTGATCGCTCCTTGGAAAAGTTCATGACCATTTTTTGCAATGCTTGCAACGTCTCAACAACAATTAAATAGGTCTGTTGGAAACCTACGCCGGTGCCACGAATTGGCATTTCATACCAAGGATAGAAATTAATAACATAGGATGTAAATCCAACACCGATAGCACCTTCACCTGCAGGTACTTCTTCTTGTGTTCGCACGTAGACTTCGAACTCCTGTGCTAATTCCTGACAACTCAGCCCTGAACAGGTACCAGTAGTAACAATAGTGACTGTCTGGCCGCGTAATGCCTCTATCGCATCAGCAACCTGCTTATTTGATGAAACTGCGATAACTTGTTCTGCTTGATCACGAATAGCAATAATCTCTACCCCATTTGGAATGCCAGCCTGTTGTGCAGGTGAGTTGGGAACCGTCATCTCGACACGAGCTCTATCAATATAAGTGGGAATTCCAGCAAATGTGTAAAAAACGCTAAAAGCCAAGATACCAAAAATAAAATTGACAGTTACACCAGCCAAAATAACCACTAATTTTTGGAAAGTTGTTTTTGTATAGAAAGCATTTTGATGTTGTTGATCAATTTTTTTTTCATCAGCTTTCCCTTTAATTTTCTCTTCAACAGGGGCTGGACCGTCTTCTCCATCCATTCTGACAAATCCACCAAAAGGAATCCAGTTCAAGGTAAATGCCGTTTCAGCTTGTTTAAACAAGGTAATTGCCTTTGGAGGATAGCCAAGTCCAAACTCTTCAACTCGAATTTTTGCCCACCGTGCAGCTAAAAAATGACCCAATTCATGAATAAGCACTAAAAATGACAACAGCAATACAAACATCACAATAGTAAAAAGTAGGTACACTATTTCAATCATAAAAATTACACGGTCATTAATTCTGTTTCTTTTCGCTTTGCGATATCGTCAAGCTTAGTCAAAAATAATTTCATTTTTTCGTCTAACTTTTCTGTGTACTCACGGACATCATCTTCACTGTATCCAGCTGTATCCTCGAGCTGTTCAATTGATCGTTTCTCGTCTGATCGGATAGTTCGCATCATCTTTTTTCCATCTTCAATCTTTGCATGCAAAACCTTAACCATTTCTTTGCGTCTCTCCTCGTTTAAGGCTGGGACCACAATGCGAATCATGTTTCCATCTACAATCGGATTTAAATTCAACTGAGCAATAGTAATGCCTCTTTCGATAGCTCCCAAAACACTTTTATCCCATGGAGTAACCACCAGTAAAGTTGTATCTGGAGCACTTACATTTGCCAATTCATTAATCTTCATTCTAGTACCATATGCCTCGACAACTACAGAATCCAAAAGGCTTGGCGTGGCCTTACCGGTGCGAAGTAACGACAGCTCACCAGAAACGTGATCGAGCAATTTTGAAAACTTAGCTTCTAAAGATGTAAAATCATATGACATGGTGCTTTACCTTTCTTAAATCTTAAATATCTGTCTTAATTGCTTAGGTTGAGGCTCATTTTCAAGCACTGCAACAACGCCAATTGTATCAGAGTTTGTGCTACTGATATAGACACGGTATACTGCATCAGCGGTATCACAGAACTAACTTGATTATATGACAAACTTTCTTACAACATACGGTACATTATTTTTGGGATTGTTTCATACTCCTCAAGCCTACAAAGCCATTGTTTCTCGTGGATGGCTGAGTACATTGGGTTTTTTCTTTTTGAGTTATGTGATTGGGAGTGTTTTGAGCACTGGATTGTTCTATGCTCGATACCTACCAGATACCATAGCAGACTTTAAGACGATCTTGACTATCTCTGCAGAGAATCTACCAGAAGAAGTACAAGTTTCTTGGGATGCAGATCAACACACACTCAAATTTTCAGGAGCTACTCTACCGGTTAGCGTGAAATCAGACATTTTTGCTCAGGACAAGTCACTAACAGATTTTGACAGTGGTGTTTTTGACGAATATTTTTTCACCCTTATTGATGGTGATATTGATCAAAATAACACCGATTATTCAGATTCATTTTTGGTTTTTGCTACCAATGGCTTGCAGTTTAAAAATACCAACACGAATCAAACAGGATTTATACCTTACGATGAAATAGCATCCGCACTCAGAACAGTTACTGACTCAGTTGATTCCTCTTCAGAGACATCAGCAAAATATCTACTCCAAAATGCCGGACCAGTTTTGGATAGTATGGATCAGAAAATTCGACAATATTTCCCATTAGTATTTTTACTTGGTATACCAGTTTTATTTGTAATCACCCTACCAAATCTTGTTATCGCAATTTCATTTATGATCTTGCTGCTCAAGCTCAATAATTATTCGTTGACTATTCCCCAAACGATTCGACTGACACTCCTGGTTAGCAGCATCGCTATGCTAGTTAATCAAGTTACTTTGGTGATCTATCCAACTCTGAACTGGCCATTTTACTCCATGACTTTTTGGGCGATAACGTTCTACCTGCTGATTATCAACAAAAAACTTTGGTAAGCCTAGCTTGCTTGCACACGAAAATAGAAATTCTGGAAATTAATCTAAGCTGATTTCGTAATTCACTGGTGGAACAGTCAAGTATTCAATAGTTGGATCTATTTGTTTGAGTCGATCTTTGAGCTCAGCTACATCTCGTTCAATTTTGGTTTGCTCTGTTACAGGTTTCTGCACTTGGAGGTTAGTATCTATAACATCTGGTTCAGACATCTGCGGCATGAGTGCGATGAGCAAAATGCTGCCAAGCATAACAATCGCAAAAATAATCCCTCCAAGAATGAGCATTTTTTTATTTTTTTTCGCCTTTTCAACTTTAGCAGCTGCCAACAGTTCTTCCTCTGTCATATTTTCTGGATCTATAGGTAGTTCGGGATTTTTTTTGACCACTGGAGCTACTGGAGTATGCACAGCTTCCAATGTAGGCTCTTCTTGGGCAAATTGTGTTTGGTCTTCAAAGTTATTCATAGATTAGAAACTTCCTAGTAACTCATCCAAAAAACTAAATACTTGTGAGAAATTGCCATAGGCATTTGAAATTGATGTCTCAATATCTATATTTCCACTCTCTGTACCAGCTGAATCAACTACTTTTTTGACTTGGGCATCAGCCACATTTAAGGAGTCCTCTAATTCAATCATAACTTCTAAAATTTGCTCAAAGGCTCGTTGATCTTGAGGTGTTACAAGAATTGGTGGTTGTTTTGACTCAGCAGTGGCATCTTTAGAGTTGTAAATCGCCTCTAAAACGGTAACCGTTGAATCAAATAACGCTTGGTAGCGTGCAAGTTGCAAGGATGCTCGTGAAAAAGCGATGGTGTTTTGCACACGCAGCGCAATTGGAACGAAATCAGCGCTCGATTTGTTACTAGCAGTTCTATCTAATGACAAGCGAACTTGGTCAGTGTGGCGCAACAATGCTTGTTCAAGTGACGCAATTTCTTGTAATGAATACTCTGCATACTCAGGTTTCATACCTGCAGTGCTGGAAATTTCTAGTTTGAGGAGAGCAAGATAGGTACCTAACACTTGGTTTCGCTTTTCCTGAACAACTCGAGTTGCCTGAACCGCTGCTTCCAGAGAAGAAAGAGTGTTGAGCTTAAAAAACTGACCTTTGAGAATCGTGAACTCTTGATCAAGTTGGCGATATTCTGCTAACTGGCCATTGAGTGTTCGTTTAACTTCAGCAATGTCATCTTGTAATTCAGCTTTTTCAAAATTAAAACCCGCACTTTGTGTTGCCACAGAAGCTGGAGCACTTGGAGTCGCTGGGAGTACTAAAGAATCTTCAGATTGAATAGTCGTGGCTGATGTTGCTGTAGTTGGTGCTACAGCCGTAGTTGCAGTTGCGCTTTGAGTTGTGGCTACCATCAAGTACACAAATAAACCTAGCACCACACCAGCTCCTATACATAAAGAATTAACACGGTGCGAAGAATTATCTGCAAAAAAAGCCATACCTCTATTATGCAATGTATTACGCCTGCTTGGCAAGCTCACGATCTCTTGTAAAGGTAATTGCATCGTGAAGTGACTCAAAAGTCCCAGTATCAAACCAGCGACCTTCTACAAAAGCCACATCGAGTGTGCCTTCTTGTAAGAATAAATTATTGAGGTCGGTAATTTCTAACTCACCTCGAGCAGATGGCTTCAAATTTTTGGCTTTTTGGACTACAGAGTTATCGTAGATATATAAACCTGTGACTGCATAATTAGACTTTGGCACTGCAGGCTTTTCTTCAATTGAGGTAGCGACTTGATTTTCATCAAATGCAACCACACCAAATCGTTCTGGATCTGGAACCTGTTTTGCAAAGACACGACCACCAGTTTTAAAACTGGTAATTGCATCTGAAAAATTGTCTTCAAACAAGTTATCACCCAAAATAAGCGTAACGTCATCGGATCCAATGAAATTTTGGCCCAAAATAAATGCTTGTGCTAACCCCTCTGGTTTGTCTTGAATTTCGTAGGTGAATTTGCAACCAAACTCTTTACCACTTCCCAATAAATTCAAAAAATCACCTGCGTGATCTGGAGCTACTATAATCAGAATGTCTTTGATACCTCCACTTACCAAGGTTTCAATAGGAAAATAGATCATAGGCTTGTTGTAGATTGGCAACAATTGTTTACTCGTTACTCTGGTGAGCGGTCGGAGTCTGGTTCCAGAACCACCTGCTAAAATGATACCTTTCATAGATTTTAATTCCCTTCTCTATATATACGGTCAGTGTATCATACACTGCGTATGAATTTATCATAGAACTCATTGCAATGAGTTCAAATAGTAAGCAATCCTAACACCACCATTCCTAGTACACTTACCCCAAGATATTCGAGAATGACTTGCCTTGTCACAAATGATGTTTTGACGTGAGTTGCAACACCCCAGCAAAAGTAAAATATTCCTAAACTAAGGATAACTATTCTTTGATATAAGACATTTGGCCAAGTGCCCAAAAAAAGTGTTACACCTGTTAACAGACCAACCACTAAGATTGTATAGGCTATTTTATGTTTTTTGAGTTCTTGTAACATAGTTTGTAATCCTATCCTACTAATCCAGCTTTAAAGAAAATTATTAAAAATGCCACTGTAGCTAAAAACAGAATGTGGGCCATGTTTTTGCCGACCACACGCACGGTTCGTGAATGATCCACTATCCAAGAGTCGTAGACCAAGGTGCTACCTAGTATCATAATTAAGCTCAAGAAAACTGCTTTGCTAATCTGCAAGGGCGTAAATAATGGTGGCACTTCAATTGATCCCATTGGGAGCAGAAGAGCTGCTAAGACTTGTGGTTGAGGAGTAGGTTTTTTGATTGCATCACTGCCCGCAGTTGGATCAGTTTCTGCGTTTTGTGCGGGTTCTGTTGATTCGGTTGCTGCTGCAGCGCTTTTAGGGTTTGCCGCGTATGCAGCTCTTACTTGCTTGGTGGTATCCGCAGCATTTGAGGTAATGCTTGGCTGAGTAACAGCAGGCTGACCAAACATCTGCACAACAAGAGTCGTTTCATACTCTTCAAGAGATCCACTAATCACAGCAATACCCAGCTCTGTGTACTTTGAATTTAAAATATTTGCTTTGTGTGTTGGGGATGCCATCCACGCCGAAACCATGGTGTCAGTTTCTGCAAAATCTCTGGCCAGATTTTCTCCTGCCACGCGGTATTTGTATCCTGATTGCTGAATAAAGTACCAAGGCTCAGTGCCGTCTGGCGCAACGTGTGCCCAGTATTGATTGGTCATCATATGTTGACCCTTGGCGAGAGCCGCTTGTGTTAATTGCTGATTAATAACCAATGGCGGTAAACCTACTTGTGCACGTTGTTCATTAGTTTTCTCAATAACTTGGGCTGGAGTAATTGTTGAAGCGAACCCTAAAACTGCTCCATATTGTTGTCCAAAATGGCTCAAAAATTGAACCCCGACTGCGAACACAATCATGACACCACTCAAGTACACATACGCAATCGAGTGTAAAATCCGCGCGCGATGGTTGTTAGATCGCCTAGGATGAAATAAATGTGAAAAAATAGTTTGCAATGATCGCACACACCCATTATGCTAGATACTCAGTCAAGATAGCAAGTACACAATTTATTGGTTAAGTAGTATGCGTGTAATTGGCCTATTTTTTTTGTTGTGAATATATGTGCGCAAGATGTGACTGCCAAAAACTATGATTGGAACTACCAGAGACAATACAATGCCATTTGGTGTTTGTAACCAAGTGATTAGATAGCCAACATAGAGAATTTGAAAAGTAACTTTTCCAATGACATTTGTATGAGCGACTTTCCATGGATCACTACTAGAATTGGCATCGCCTTTTGTGACGTACTCAGTTTGAGTTACATCGATAATGCGGTGAAGCGCAATAATTTTGGATTGATGGGTATTAGATTTATCACTGGTGTTGGCAATTGCGTTTGGGTGTACAAAGGCAATGACATCATCTTGAGTGTAGCTTGCTCTGGCTGAAAGCCAGAGCAAGCTACCAATTGGAATACTCGGTTCCATGGAACCTGACTGCACTACCCCAAACCGACCACTCACCGGCCATTCAAAAATAGAAACCATACACAATCCCCCAAATCCTGCTAGAGTAGTAGCCAGTACTAACCAACTAATCGCACCTATCATGGTGTGCAGTTTATTTTGTTTTTTTGTTTTTTGTGACATATTCAATTTCATGTTTGATTCCTCGGTTTTAGGTCTAAATCAGGTAAGCAAAGCAAGCATTAACTTGGCATGTATTCACTCAAGAACTCAAAGTCGACTGTCACCTGTGAACCACCATAGGTAACAGGGACTGTGCTCAGCAACTTCCATTCAAAGGTAAGCCCTTTGCCTGTGCCATTTGTTCCGCCAAGTTGAGGATTTGTAGCTGACCCTGGCAGTACTGTTCCACCAGATTCGAGATCTAAACGCAGTCCTGTATGCCCTTTAATAAGTAACTCATTTAGTGTAACGGTGTTGTTGGTATTAACATCAACTAAACCAAGGATTGTTGGCAATAAATCTTCTCCTGTATCAAGAACACCATTGCCGTTTCTGTCGTACCAAGCTTTAGTCAATGCTATGTGCTCATCAACTGGTTCTCCAACGCCGTGGTTGCGCTTAAACCACACTTTGAAGTTTGCTATATCAATATTTCCGGCTGAGCGGGCAAAGACTTTTCTGCTAAATGATTGGCCAGGTGCCCAACCCGCAGGGGTCTGCCATACTGAAGTTGGTGCGATAACCCAATTGCCTACTCCAGGATCTGCAATGCCATTGCCATCAGTATCAGTAGTACTCAACTGCAATCGATACGTTCCAGGCATAAAGACATTCCCAGCCACCACAACCGACTCCGTATACAACGCAAACACATGGGTTACCATCTGCAACCAAATCAAAAATAGAAAACAAGAAAATACTAGTTTTTTCATGTAATCACCTCCCTTCTACACACAAGTATAGAAAAGAATGATGACACGGAGCTTACACAGCCGTACTAAAATTACTCAACTTTTAGCTTACTCCACACTCACTTCTTCTAAAAATGAGTAGCCTAAGAATCTAACTAATCCTGCAATAACTAAAGCTATCGCCCAGAACCAGTTGTTGATAAAGGCTAGTACTGTGCCGAGCTCAAAGCATTGGATATCGCGAAGTAGATAGTATGCCAGTACGGTAACAATCACTAATGAACCGATTAAGGCAAACTTAGTACTTCCAGCAGCTCGTCTAAGCAAGAATTCAGAAGCAAATCCGCCAACTACCAGTATGAGCAAGAGTGTCCATGGAAGATACAATCGAACTCCACAAGTGTCCTCGGTTACGCCAGCTACTTGGCCACTTTGACCAGCGGTATTTTTTAGTTCAAAACTTGGAGTTGCTTGTTCAACAAAGTTGACTTCTTCAACTCCGAGTACCTCTCCGGCTGGAGCAAAACCAGCGACTGGAGTAAATGGATTTGCACCCGCTACACCAGCGATAGATCCTGTTGAAACTTCGTTTGAATTTGCACTTTGATTATCGACGCTATCAACTGCTCTCACCATAAAGTAGTACGTGCCAGCTGCTAATCCTTCGACTTTGAAGGTCGTTACATTGCCAACATTTGCGGCATAAATGTACTCACCTGATCGTACGCCGTAATACAAAATATAGCGCGTTGCATCTGGAACAGCTGTCCAACTAAGCGTTGCTGTGCCTGGGGTTGTTCCAACCAAAGTCAAGACAGGAGCACTTGGAGCCGTTCTATCAATGATGACTGTTGTGGAGGCTTCTTTTGAGTTGCCAACAAAGTCAAAAGCTTTGACAATAACTTCCCACTCGCCTTCTGTATTCATTTGATCAATCATTGTTTCAAATGTCGAAGCGTTAACGGTTTTACTATATTGGATTGAGCCATTTTTGAGTCTCCAAATAATTTCGTATTTGTCGATCCCAATGGCATCACTTGCGTTTGTCCAGGTAATTTTTGAGGTAGAACCACTGGTTCTATCTGGATTTGCTTTGACATTGAGTGGACCATTAATTAGCTGGGTTGCATCCCAAGCTAAGTTTTTGGCGCCGACTGCTGTTTCATTTCCTGCGGTGTCAATTGCTTTGTAGTACAAAATATACGAGCCTTCGCCAGGAATTTGGAATGGACCAGTATACACAGTCCATGGGCCAGTTGAACTGTTCCATGAGTACAAAATAGAATCTAGTGAATAATCATCAGAAGCGGTTAACGTTACAGTTGGCCGGGTTTTGTACCAGTTATTTGCGCCATCTGGATTAGTGGGGTTAACACTAATTTGAATTTCAGGAATTGTTTGATCGAGCACAACGGTGAGTTGTGTGCCGTCATCAATATTTCCTGCTGCATCGACTGCTCGTGAAATAATGGTATAGGTGTCTTCAGCGACGCCGCCACTAATTAAGTAGTTCCAAGTTGCCCAAGAATCTGAAGTTGCAGCGGCCACACGTACAGGAGCTAGTGGGTTAACTTCTAGAATCCAAGCTGCACCATCCCAATAGAATCCATCTGAACTGCGCTGAATCGAAAGTGACACTCCGGTGAGTCCACTTGATGGAATTGGGTCGGTAGCGGTTCCAGTAAGTGAACCATCCCAGGTGTTAGTTACTAATAATCCTGGTGTACTGGCATCAGCAAAAGCTGGGGTAGTAATGGTTGATACTGGTTTGGTGTTATCAACAAGCACTGTAATTGTGGTTTCGGAGCCAGCATTTCTGTTTCCGGCTCTGTCTCGAGCTGCCAAATGAATTGTGTACTGGCCATCAGCGACGCCGGTTGTATCCCAAGTGTAAAACACTTGATCATTGAGCACTGATGCGTAGACGGTTGCTTGAGTCAAAATTGCCCCACCAACTGCTTGAATTCGATAGTAATAACGCAAGAGATTTGTTTCTGTAATTGTGCCGCGAACTGCAACAGAACCAGAAAGAATATCGCCATTTGAGACGTTAGTAATTACGGTGACAGGGAATGTTGTATCCACAGTAATTGTTTGAGTTACTACTGCACTGATATTTCCAGCTCGATCATAACTTCGGGCAGAAACGGTGTAGACACCATCTGTTAAAGCGGCTGTAGTAAATGAGAAAGCTCGAGTGATATCACCTGAAACTCCAGCTACAGTAGCTGGACTCCATGCCTGGACTTCGCCAGAAATGCCATCAACTTTAAATTCGACAAGATCGATACCAGCTAAATACTGATCGGTTGTAGATCCAGTAAAAGTTGGTGTTGAATCACTCGTAAAGTCTGCTGATGAGTTCGTCGTCGCAGGGAATGCCTGATTTAATGAAATCAAAGGAACCTGAGTATCATAGGTAATAGTACAACTACCTGCCAATGTTTTTGAACTTAATGCCCATGCTGACTTGTTATTTGCGGTATCAACTGCACGAACAGCATAGCCATACAATCCATCAACTGGAGGCACCCAAGAGTGGATGAATTGATTGGTTGTTAGTACTTGCTCGTTTATCCCAATTGATCCATCTGGATTAAATGAGGTGTATTCATAGTGTAAGAAATCTGTTTCAGAATTTGCATTCCAAACTGGATATAAGGTTTGTCTTTGAGCGAAGTCGCCACATGCGAAAATTTGTGTACCTGCAACATTTGTTCGTCGCAAGTTAGCTGGAGTAGCTGGAGTTGTTCTATCAATGGTGAGCTGTGAACACACAGCAGTTGATGCATAGTCTGATCCGCCAACAAGTAAATCTTCTTGCGTAATCTCTGTGTCGCCAATCAAATATCCTGATGCATTTGCACCGGTGTAGGCTTTGACACTTCTGGTGTAGGTACCTTCAGCGGTACCCATAGTAATGTATCTAAAGACATTATTTGTACTATCAAATTCGGTGTAGGTAGTAAAACCAGCGGTGTTGTTAAATCGAGTTACATCATAACCAGCGACTGTGTAATCTGCTGTCGCGCTGATTGTCACAGGTGATGCACCAGTTGGAACCCAGTTGCTACCATTCCATCTAAAACTTCTGAATTGATATGACTGTGCGCCTGCAATTGGAGTCCACTCCAAGACTTGTCTTGACTGGCCACCAACATTTTGGTTGGTGTAGACATGATCTTGAGCTGAACAAACTGGAATTCCGTTGCGTGTAGCAGCGGCGTAGGTACCTGCTGTTTCTTGACCAAGTGAAATTGTTTGAAATGCTGGAGGAGTTTCATCTACAAAATCAAAATTCTGAGGCTCCTGCGCAACAAAATCTAACGTGATGTTGTCGTAGACATGGTTTTGAGCCAAGGTTGGACTTGATGATCCAGAAATGAAAACAATTCCACCAATCTGGACTGTTCTCAAATTAGCAGGATTTAAACAAGCTAATCCAGAAGTTATACAGTAGGTAAAGGCGTCATTTCGAATGTTCCAGTCACCATAATTGGTCATTAAATCAGCATATGAAATTGGAGTAGTTACGCCGCCAACTCGAATGGTAATACCAGTGCTTGTCGAGTTAAATGCATTTGCTTGCCAACTGCCAGTAGCAGTTGCTGGATTGTAAACAACAGTTGCTGTCTGCAAGCCATCATTCAAAAAGATGTTTAAATAAGTGTCGTTGCCTTGAAGGGTGTAACGGTTCCAAGAAATTGCCTCGATATCAGCAAGTTCTAGACCAGTTTCGTAGTATCCTAAGTAACTTCGGTTTGTGCCAGCGCCACCAGTTCTATTCATACGAATACTGTGTGGACCTGCATTTTCTGGAATACTCAAAGATGAAACGCTTGCCAAGGCAATTGCGCCATTACCTTGTGAGGTCATTCTCCAGCCTTGTTGGAAAAATTGACTAATGTTGCTAGAGACAATATCATCTGGCACCACCACAAAAACGGTGAAGTGATCCAAGCCAGTGATTCTTACGATTTTATACTCATTTTTGTCTTGAACTTGAAGTGAATC